>NZ_QUIU01000023.1:0-69869 GCF_003480225.1 Clostridium sp. AM34-9AC | reverse complement strand
GTAAGCACCCACCGCCTTGCAAGCTGGGAGTTCCATTGTTTTTCCACCGCTTCGGCGGCGTTCCACAAAGTATTGCGGTCTGCATATTCCTGTGGAGCATTTGCCGGGAGCAGGATTTCATTGTGGACGATACCACGCTTTTCCGGGTAGTGCTTTACTTGCTGGTCGTATTCACAGAACAGCTTTTCGCCGCTTTGGTAAGCAGCGGCGGCAACCGCAGACTGCCGCTGGCTGCGCTGAACAATCGTGATTTCGTTGTGTGGACAAGGCATTTCGTGTCCCTCCTTTCGCTAATTGGTGGATGGGGTGGCGTTTTACCACCTCATTTTGGGCAGAAAAAAAGCAGGAGACCTTTTTCAGATTTCCTGCTCGGTGTGCCACTGTGTGAGCGGCGGGTATTTAGTTGTAAAAGTTCGGGACAAGTTGACCCGATGTAAAGCTAACAAACTGGAATTGCACCAAAACAATCTAAGACAACAACGCTGCCCTACTTGCGATTTTTTCTTGTACTGCGGAAACAGTTTCTTGAATGGAATAAGTGGTCGTATCTATAACATTCGATTCATATATTCCCAGATTGCAAAATTGCTCCCACATGGTTTCTACCAATTCGATATTTGTCTTTCGGTCTAACTTTGAGCGTTCAACAGCTCGCTTCAAGGTTTCTTCCTTACTTGCCCTTAAAATAATATAATGCACCTCATAATGTTCCCGAACAAGACTTTGCCACGGCTTTAAAAACCACGGTCCGATAATACCGTCAACAATTACATCATATCCACCACGAGCATATCGCTTCGCAGCTTCTAAAAACGCTTCAATGACAATCAAATTTTGCTCATTTGATTCTGGCAAATGCGGTGGTATTGCCCCTTTACTCAAATAATGATAAAAGTCATCTGTGTGCATATGCACAGACTTTTCCAAATCTGATTCTTTTGCAACAGCAGATGCCGTTGTAGTTTTTCCTGTCCCCGGCGCACCTGTGATTACAATAATTCTACCTTGATTCATCTATATTTTACCTCCACAAATTACGATTTTCTTAATTCTACAAACTGGAATTTGAGTCTCTGTAAAGCTGGAATTAACCCATACAATTATTTTAATTTAGAGGTTCTTACGCAATTATCCGTATTTTGTAATTTTTCAATACTGGAATGCCAGTGTAAATCAGCATTCTCCATTTTTATTAAAGCGAAAAACGTAAAATTGCGGAAGAACCAATTTAGATATTCACAATTTTACTTGCCACAGTATCTCGAAAAACACTGTCATGTTCTACCAGGAGCATGGTCGGGGCAAACTCCGTTATGAGTTGTTCAATCTGCATACGTGAGTACACATCAATAAAGTTGAGCGGTTCATCCCATACATACAAGTGTGCCTTTTCACAAAGGCTTTTCGCAATTAGGACTTTCTTCTTTTGCCCGCCAGAAAAGTCTTTAATATCCTTTTCAAACTGTACACGCTCAAAGTCCATTTTCCTAAGAATTGCCTTGAACAAACTTTCATCAAGGTTGTTTTCTTCTGCAAACTCGGAAAGGGTTCCACATAAATACGATGTATCCTGTGGCACATAAGAAATTACAAGCCCAGAGCCAAGTGTTACTGTACCCGTATAATCTATGGACTGCCCGACTACCAACTTTAACAGGCTACTTTTGCCACTGCCGTTCTTTCCATCAAGCACAATGCGTTCTCCCTGTCTTATTTCAAACGAAACGGGTTCACAAACTGAAATGCCATCATAATAAACTACTACATTCGATAATGATGCAAGCAAATCTGTATGGTAATTAAGCGGTTGTATCTTGAGGGCTTCTGCGGTTTCCATATTTTTCAGCAATGCTGATTTTTGTTCGATTGTCTGTTGTTGTCTCGCTTCTATAGATTTTGAACGCTTCATCATTTTGGCGGCTTTATGACCGACATAACCTTTATCTGCTGCCCCAATTTTGGAAGCTTCTACACGTTCAGACCATACTGCAGCGCGTTTTGCCGACTGCTGTAATCGTCTGATGTCCTTTTGCAAACGTTCGTTCTGAGCCAGTTCAAATTCTTGCTGTCGCTCAAAATTTGACATCCATGATGAAAAGTTTCCTCTTTGCACTTCGATATTCGCTCGGTTAATCGATAGAATATAGTCAACACAATCGTCAAGAAAGCGACGATCGTGAGAAACTAAGATGAATCCCTTTTTCTTTTTCAGATATGCCGCCACACTTTTTCTCGCTTTGGCATCCAAATGGTTGGTAGGTTCATCAATCAGTAGGAAATGCCCTTCATTAAGAAAAAGAGCGGCAATCAAAACCTTTGTCTGCTCTCCGTTGGAAAGTGTTTCAAAAGGTCGCCAAAGCACATCGACATCAACATCAAGATAAGAAAGTTCTCGCATAAGTTCCCATTCTTCCGCAAGTGGGCAAATCTCCTGCAATATATCCTCTGTAATACGATTCTTATCTGAAACGGGATAAGGAAAATAATCAAACTGTACGGATGATAGGATTTTTCCACTATACTCATATTTCCCAAGCAGAAGATTCAGAAAGGTTGTTTTACCTCGTCCGTTTCTGCCCACAAAACCAAGCTTCCAATCGGTATCAACCTGGAAACTGACATTTTCAAAAACATTATCATAACTTGTCGGATATGAAAACGTAAGGTTTTCAATTTTAATCATTGACATAAATATTATCCTCCTTTGCATGTCATACGATACAAAGTCGGTTCGGTGAATGTTTACTACGTATAGATTTCACCAAAAGGAACCGACACTATACGGAGTGAATCATGTGTAACTATCTGTTCTGCACTATTCATAAAGCACCTCCAAAACAAAATAAGAGCCACAAGAAAGTTTATCCTTGCAGCTCGTCATAGCATAAAATAACACCACTAAGCAAAAGTGGCAACAGCACTATATTGAGTAAGATAGACATATAACTTTCTTGCAATAGACACAATAATGCCAAAGTATAGCACTACCGCATATTTTGATTTTATTTGCAAGAAAAGTTAATCATCTTCCCACCTCTTTCTAAATTTCAAAATATTATACCATAAATCGCAGGCAAATACAAGTGGTTATAAAAATTTAACAAATCGCTTATAATACAATCATATAACTTTACGCATTCCTTACTGACCGTAAAATTCCGATTTATTGCTGACTTTATTATACTTTATTGCCTATCGAAAAGATAGCATATTTTATGAAACTTGTCGGCTGGGAACAGCTTGCAACGCAAGGTGTCCCCAGATGACAAGTCCACAAAAGGGTAGCTGGCGGTAGCCAGCGCAGGGGAAGCGTAGCGTCCCCTGTATGATTTGGAGCAGACCATGACTGCGAAAAATCACAGCCCTCCGGCAAGGAGCCTTCGGAGAACGCAATGCACCAACCTTTGGGTGGTGTATAATTGCGCCCTTAGTAAACTAAGGGGTTTCCGGCTTCTCACGTTCCAGCAGTTTCTTCAATAGTTCCTGCGTGTCCTGCCTGTGAAAAATGAGTGTCAACAACAGCATGACATCATCATCTGTCAGGCGTTCCGGCTCTTGCAGAAAACTTTCCAGCATACCGCCACGAGTACAGAGCCGGTGTGTCCGTTCTTTTCGGGTAAGCTGCTTTAGCTGGTGCTGCAATGCCTTTTCATCATTGATGGCTTTCCGCAGTTTCTTTTCACTCTTTTCCAACTCTCGGTTGAGCTTTTCCAGCTTTGAGGTATCAGGCAAGGGCAGCGTCCTCCTTTCCCGGTATCAGCACATAAATCCTGTTTGGTTCTCCAACGCCCTGACGCACTCGCATGATCAGTCCGGCGGTTTCCAGTTCATTCAGAGAACGCTTGACCGTCATGGGGCTGCGGGACAGGACTGCGGCAATGGCTGTGACAGGGAAGCAGATAAACAGGATTCCGTTCTCGTCCTCCTGTCCGTTGGATAGCATAGCGTCCAACATCCGGCAGTACATGACCTTTGCGGTGCTGCTGACTGGAAATCCTGTCAACGCTCTGGGAAAGGGCATACAGGGCGGCAACGGTGTGCCTATCGTCATAAATTCAAAATTCATTCGGTGTGTTCCTCCTTAAAGCTCATGCTTCCTCTTTTTGCTCATTCTCGGCATATTGCGTTTCCTCCCGTTTTAGTGTATAGTTTCGGGGCGATTTTCGGCAAAATTACGGTCATAGAGCCGTCTAAAATCTCCAGAAGTATCAGCAATAGGGTAGACTATCCCCCTATCAGATTGTCGTGTTTCGGTATCATTTCGGTATCAGTTCGCCAGTTCTCCCCGGTGTCGTTCCTCCCCTGAATCTCACAGCGGCGTATTGCTCCCTTTGGTACGCTCGTTTCGGTCAGGGTTCCTCCATATCCCTGCCAAAAGTCATGGCGCTACATCGCCGGGGAAGCATATCCCACACAGGCTGGTCATTCGATTGGAATAATCCATCGATGAACTACCTGTATCATAGAACATTTTTGTGCCCTGTGCCGTATGTCCACAAAGTAGGAATTAAGGGTAAAAATCAGAAATTTCCACGATTGCGGAAAGTATGATATAATCCAGTTAAGCGGCAGTAATGAAACCGCCGGAAAGGAGCGTGCGCCCATGAAAGGAGCGACAAGCATACAGGAACGCCTTTGGGAACTCCGCAAGGACAAAGGCTTAAATCTGGAAGAATTATCAGAGCTGACGGGCATTTCCAAATCAGCTCTTGGCAGTTATGAAAAAGAGGATTATAAGGAAATCAATCATGGCAACCTTATCACGCTGGCAGACTTCTATGGGGTTTCCGTTGATTATCTGCTGTGCCGGACAGAGAACCGGGAGCAGATCAACACGCCACTAACAGAGCTGCATTTGAATGATGAGATGGTGGCACTTCTGAAAGGCGGTCGGATTAACAACCGTCTGCTCTGTGAGCTTGCCACTCATAAGGACTTTATCAAGTTTCTTGCGGACATTGAGATTTATGTAGATGGGATTGCCACCATGCAGATTCAAAACCTCAACGCCCTTGTCGATACTGTCCGGCATGAAATCATTGAACGGTATCGCCCCGGCGAAGACGACCCGCATTTGAAAGTGCTGCAAGCCGCCCATATCAGCGATGATGAATATTTCAGCCACATGGTTCTTGATGACCTCAATCTCATTATCCGGGATATTCGGGAAGCCCACAAAAAGGACAGCGAGAGTGCGCCCCAGACCACCGTTGCCGATGAATTGAAAGAAAATTTGGAAGCGGTTGAAAATTTCAAGGGCAGTCGGGATGAAAAGCTGGTTGTCCTTTACTGCAAGCAGCTCGGCATCAACTATAAAAATCTGTCAGACGAAGAATTTCGCTGGCTCATTCGGATTCTACAAAAATCAAAGAAAACAGGAACTCCTATCAGTCAAAGGAAAAAACGGTAAAGAAAAACCGCTGTTGCATGGTTGTGTTTGCTTCCATGTAGCAGCGGTTGGTGCTATACTTATTCAGTTAAAATTTCAAAGCGATAAAGTGGAATTTATCTTAGAAATTACAGCAATGTTATTTTGATAAACTTTCAAGAATTGAAATATCATGCTTATCTTTATCTCTTAATTCATAACCTGAATGGAAAACTCTTTGGCCTTTTAAGGATATACAAGGAATTGTTTTTCCTTCAAAAAAAGCACTACCAAAGTAATCTTTTTCAAACTCATACCAGCCACCCTCTAAATCAGCTTGTTTTGAAGTTCCGTCCTCACTTAAAACGAACGGGTGAATGTCTAAGTAACCAAGTTCATCACTATATAACTCTATTCTAACCGGTTTCCAGTCTGTATCAATTTTATAGCCCAGATTCAAAAGCACATTTAACAATTTTTCCGTATGTTGAGCATCAAAATTTATATCTATATCTCTATGAATTCTTGTTTGTTTACCAGCTAAAATATCTACACCCCATCCGCCATCCAACCAGTATGTAATTCCAGTATTTTCGAATAATTCTATTACTTTCATTAAATCTTCTTTTGTTGTTATTTCTTTTCTACCCATACAAAGTCTCCTTTACAACTTCTAATTTGTAATAATCATTCTACCATACCGTTATGAATAAATCATCTCATGTAAAACAATTTCTTCTGCCCGGTTGTGAATGTTATTGCAACGCTGCACCCATTCCATTTGACGGGTACGCTTCAATTCCTCGGTCACGCCCTCGGCAGCTTTCATCTGCTCCATGATGGTGTCTAACCGTTTCTGTGCCTGTTCGTTCAGGTCTGCAAGATATGTCCACAATTCCCCGGTCAGGGTCAATGTGTGTAATCTGGCTGGGCAGACTTCTCTTAAATATTCCCGGTGCATCCGTCCGTACTTTCCGATGGGGCGGTGTTCCTCCGGCAACTTCAAGTCCGGGATGTAGTAATCTCCAACAAGGATATAATCAATTCCGTTTTCTTTTATTCTTGGTTTCAATTCGCTCATGTTCCTTACCTCCTGTGGAAGCAGGCTCGTCTGGTACTAACTCAATCACATCGGTAATCTCACAATTCAGCGTTTCGCAGATACGGGCTAATGTATCCATGCTGATGTGCTTTCCCTCTTTGCTCATGTTGGCAATCATATTTGTTGTCATACCAGCGGCAAGCCTTAAATCCTCTTTTCTCATATCACGCTCTAACAGTGTGTGCCAGAGTGGTTTATAGCTGATGTGCATATTGTTTTCCTGCCTTTCTATCCATACCACCGGAGCGGCTGCCCCGGCAGGAACTTTTCTCTTATTATAGCACCAATCTTGTGAAATCACAATTTATTCTTGTAGCCTGCCGCTGATACCGTCTGGATTGGCTTTTCCTTTCTTTTTGTTCCCTTTAATTAGCCATGAACTGCTTCATGCCCTGGCTTTTTGCTTATGTGTGATAAAGAAGTAATAGAAGTGTAAAAAATTTTGCCGTTCCTATCCGGCACTTGCGCAGGGTGTCGGATAGGTCGGGCTTTATTCTTCGGGCAAGTCAATCTTGCCTACAAAGCTGTAATAAATATCAATGCGCTGGCGGCGTACTTCGTTCTCGTCATACTCACATTCATAAACAACGATTTTCTCCACCATTTCACGCAAAAGAGTGTGTGTCAGTTCTTCGATAGAAAGGTACTTGCGGACAACGCTCATAAACTTTTCAGCGTTTACCGTGGCTTCCTGTGCCTTGTCCAGCTCGCCCTGCAAAGCGGCGGCTCTGTCTTTCAGTTCCCGCTGCTCGGCTTCGTAGTCTGCGGACATTTCCATGAAACGCTCATCACTGATTTTCCCGTTTACATTGTCCTCATACAGACGCTTGATGTAGCGGGAAAGTTCTGCAATGCGGCTCTGCACCTGTTCAAGCTGCTTGGCTGCCGCCGCCAGCTTCCGCTTGCCGCCCATTTCATTCTGCTGGATAAGCAGCTTCACGAACCGGGCTTCGTGCTTCTGTGCATAGGCGGTCACTTTCCGCAGATTGTCCAGCACACCCGCCGTCAAAAGGTCGGTGCGAATGAAGTGCGCCGTACAGTCGGCGGTGCGCTTCTTATAGCTGCCGCAGATGTAGCAATCCTGCTTTCTCTTGTCGGTCTGATACCGCTGCTGGTACATCACATGACCGCAGTCGGCGCAGAACAGCAAGCCGGAGAACAAGCCCACATCATCGTAGCGGTTGGGGCGTTTGCGCTGCTTGCGTAACTCCTGCACCCGTTCCCATGTCTGCAAGTCGATGATTGGCTCATGGTGGTTCTCGAAAATCGCCTGTTTCTCAATGGGATTGTCTATGCTGTGCTTCATCTTGTAGGACGGTTTTTCCGTCTTGAAGTTCACAAGACAGCCTGTGTACTCCCGGTTTTCCAGAAGATGAACAACAGTATTGGTCGCCCACTTACATTCATAGCCGGGGTGGTAGCGGCGTGTGCTGCCTGTGCGCTGGTATTCCAGCGTCCCCGGCGTGGGGATTTGCTGCTCGGTCAGCATACGGGCTATCTTGGTAGGCCCGTTTCCGGCAAGGCAAAGCTGGTAAATCTGCTTGACTACCGGGGCGGCTTCCTCGTCAATGATGAAATTCTCGTCATCGTCCATGAGGTAGCCGTACACGGGCTTGCTGGTAACAGGCTTTCCGCTTAGACCTTTTGCTTTCTTAACTGCCTTGATTTTTTTGCTCGTATCTCTCACCATCCATTCGTTGAAAAGATTACGCAGCGGGGTAAAATCGTTGTCGCCCATTGCGCTGTCCACTCCGTCATTGATAGCGATAAAGCGGACGCCTTTCTGTGGGAAAAGCATTTCTGTGTACATTCCCACTTGGAGATAATTTCGCCCTAAACGTGACATATCCTTGACTATGACTGTGCCGACTTTTCCGGCTTCAATGTCTGCAAGCATGGCTTGAAACCCGGGTCTTTGGAAGTTCGCACCACTATAACCATCGTCCGTGTACCAGCAGAGATTGGTAAAGCCGTTCTGCTTGGCGTAGGTTTCTAAAATGCGCTTTTGGTTGGATATAGAGTTGCTCTCCCCCTGCAATTCATCTTCATGGGATAATCTCGGATAAAGGGCGGTAATAAGGTTTTGGGTTGTCTGTCTTAACATGGTTTCCTCCGTTTCCGACAGCCAGCCCCACTATTCCGTACTTTGATTGTACCATACAGCGGGGCGGCGTGTATAGCGGCAAAATGTGAAAAATGCTTCTTTACAGCCCGTCATATTGCCGATTTTTGCGTAGCGGTTTCCGCTTCCAGCACCTTAGCCATTTTGTCGGCTGCGGTTTCCGTGGCACTCTGCTTGAAAAAGCCGGACACCACAAGAACAGAGTTCCCTATGCGGATTTCCGTCACGCAGTCGGCGGGTGCGGTGCTTTTCATGCTGTGTTTGATATGCTCTTTTTTATCGGTCATAGGCAAACTCCTTTCAATCGTTCATCAGCTTTTTCAGCCGTTCCATTTTCTCCTGTGCCTTTTCCCTGCGGAAATTCACGCCGGAGCAGCAGACAGGGGTACACATCTCTGTTACCCGGTCATAAATCCGCTTGTGGGCTGTGTCCGGGGGATTGTTCAGCTCGTCAAGGCTTAGATTGGTCGTGACGATCAGCGGCTTTTCGCTTCGGTAACGACTGTCAATCACATTGTAGACCTGCTCTAAGCCGTACTCTGTTCCACGCTCCATTCCAAAATCATCAAGAATAAGCAGCGGATAGCGGCAGAGCTTGGAAATATATTCGTTCCTGCCCTCAAAGGTGGCGGCAAGGTCATTGAGGACAGCGGCGAAGTTCGTCATTTTTACGGAGATTTCCTGCTCCATGAGGGCGTTTGCAATGCACCCGGCAAGGTAGCTTTTGCCTGTGCCGACGCTGCCCCAGAGCAGATAGCCGATGTTCCCGGCTTTCATGTCCTCCCAATGCTCCACATAGAAACGGGCGGTTTTCATCTGCGGGTTTCTGCCGTTGTCATTGGCAAAAGTCCATTCCCGCATAGCCGGGTCGGTAAAGCCCAGGCGTTTCAGTTCTTCTACCTTGTCCCGGTGCTTTCTCTGCTGTTCGGCGGCTTCACGCTCCATGCGCTGCGCCCGCTGGCAGTCACACTCTGCCGGGTGTCGGTCACGCCCGAACAGGGCAACCTTATCAGCCGGAAAATAGGCTTCTTTCGGTGTCCGGCACTTGCCGCAGTAGAGTAGACCGTCCTCACCTGTGTAGTCCTCCGGCTCGGCGGTGGCTGCTGGTATCTGTAAACTCATATCTTCAAAAGCTGGTTTCATAGACTTTCTCCCTCCTTGTAGCTGTAATCGGGTATGCCCTTTTTCGGGGCAGCTTTAGCGGTATCGTCAGCCGCCCATCTGCGGATAGTGGCGGCATGGTTCTTGTATTTCCTCCCGGTAGAAGCGATATAGCCGGATAGCCGGTCAATGTAATACTCCCATTTGTCGGGCAGTTCTGCTTTCAGTTCAGAAAGCTCTGTATCTGTCAAAATCACATTTTTATATCTGCCGTAAGCTGCGGGGGCGGCTCGTCCCGGTTTTAACTCTCTCTCTTTTTCTATCTCTATATCTATCTCTTTCTTTATCTCTATCTCTGGTGGACAAATGTCCGCTTTTGCTTCGGACACTTGTCCACTAAGCCGTTTTTGCTCTGAAATCTTCATTCTTGCCCTGCGCTTACGCTCCCCCTCGGTAGAGGACTGACCGATGAAAAGCTCGATATTGCTCATATACAAAGCCCCGTTGTCCAGCGGTTCAACAAGCCCCAGTTTCATAAAGATTTGCAAAGCCCTCTCGACTGTGCCGACCTGCTGGCGGGTAATGGTGGCTATCATTTGGGCGGTGTAGGGGATATTTTCGTCAAGCTGCAAAGTGCCGCCGTATTTCAGCGATTTTAAGTACAGCTTCAAGAGGATATTGGAATACAGCATACCGTCCTGCATACTTTCCAGCAGCACGATAGCGTCATCGTCAAAATAGCTTTCTTTCAGTTTGAGGTAATAATATTTGCGGTTATCTGACATAATCTTGGTTCTCCTTATCTGTGGGGCGGGCTTTCCATCTCTTTGAATAATACCGGGGGCAGAGTACCACGATAGCCCTAAAACTCTGCTTGCAGTCATGGGTACAGCCCCGGCAAAGGGCATTGAAAGTAATGCGGTTTCGCTCATTGAGGAAGAACGCCCATTCCAGCCGCCGCTTCTTGCTCATTCTCGGCATGAAAAAACGCTCCTTTCTTCGGTTTGGTCGGGTATGAGGGGACAGGGGCAAAATCTGTATGTTCCCGGTGCCATTTTCGGGAAAAATCTGCCCTGTAAGCCCCGTTGGAAAGGTCAGGGGTATTGCGGATAGGGTATGGCATACCCCCCTGCCTTTTGTATGGTTTCGGTATCATTTCGGGGCGGTTTTTAACGCTCCTGTTCATGCTTTTTCTGTCGGCTCGGTGTGCCGTGTAGTATCTGCTCTGCGTTCCGTTTGGCGGTGGCAAGCTGCTCATACTCGGCTTTTGCGGTGCGGTAGGTGTTGTAAGCTGCGTTTTTCTCGGAAATGAGGGCTTCAATCTCCGTATTCAGCTTGGAAGTGGCGGGCAGCTTCTTTCCCGGTGCAAGCACCTTTAGCTGGCGCAGGGCAGCTTCATAGATGATAAATTCCGCTTCGTGGGACTGGCGGTAGTTCTCCGCTTTTCTGCCGGACAGCTTTTTATGAGCGTCAATGGTGGGGCGGGTGCGGCGGTAATCGTTGACAACCTTTCGCAGACTTTTCTTGTCGGAAATGCTCTGCTCAATGCCCCGCAGACTTTCCCTTGCTTCGGAAAGAGCTTTCCGGCTGCTCTCCACGGCTGCGTCCAGCTTGTCAAGGTCAAGCAGTTCGTTCTCCATGAGGAAGTTGTGGGTAGCCGCCATCTGTTTGAGGTTGTGCAGGGAAGCCCAACGGTCATAGCCCACGCCCTTGCCCTCAGCTCGCTTGGCTTCCCGGTCAACCATGCGCTGCAAGGTGTTGTCTGCCGGGGCGGTTTTTGCGGTTTTTTCCTCTCGCAAGCGTTCCTTTTGGGTGTGGGGGTATTCGGGTATGGCTGTGGTCTGTTCGGCGGCTCTGTGGGCGTTCTGCGTGAGCAGGGCAAGGACAGCAGCCTTGTCAAAATCGTCCCCCAGCTTCCGGGCTGTGATAGGCTTTGTCCTGTCCGGCGTGAGGTAGGAAAGCCGCCCCCGGCTCTCCTTGACAGTTACGCCCTCCCGCAAAAGCAGGGAAGCAAACTCGTCAAAGCTGCCAGCTTGGGAAAGTGCCTGCCGTATCGTCCGGCGCAGCTTCGCCTTGTCCGTTTCAAACTTGGTGGGCTTGGTCGGCTGTCCGGTGGCTTCTCTGGCGGCGTTCTCTTTATCAAGGGCAAGCTGCCCTTTCTTCTGCGCCCAGTATTCACGCTCGGTCACTCGGTTCTTGCTGCCATGCAAAAGGTCAATCTGATACAGATTTTCCCGGTGGCACATCTCCATGACTTCGGACTTGAAATATTCCATAGCTGCGTCTGTGCAGCGGTGCTTGCAGCCGTCCTTCGTGTCCGCTGGTCTGTCCATGTAGGGCAGAAGCGGGACGGCTTCAATCCGCAAGCTGTTTATGACGATATGCACATGAATGTTGCCAGAGTGATTGTGCCCGTCCGGGTGGGTGCAGACAATGGCTTGGTGTCCGGGGAAATGCTCGTTGCAAAATTCCTCGCCCAGCGACTGCGCCTTATCAACGGTCAGACCGTTGTCCGTTCCGTCCCGTGGGTCAAAGCTGATGATATAGTGGTGGGATTTCACATCTTCCCGTTTTTGGTTCTTGCCATAGCGGAGATTGGAGCGCAGACAGGCAACAGCAAAATCTTCTTCGCCGCAGTTCAGCGTGGCAAGGCGGTAGCCCTCACGGGGAACAAGCCGCCCGTTTTCATCAAGGGTGGGTTTCATGGTAAACTCGTCATGCTCAAAAGTGAGGTAGGCTTCCGCTGCTCCGTAGTCGGCATTTTTAGAGCTGATATGTTTGAATGTTGCCAACAGCTTCACCCACTTTCTGCAAGACTTCAAACTTCAAGGCTGCAAGGTCGGAAATGGCGGCTCGGACTTCGCCGGACAGGGCGTTATACGGTACGCCGTATTCGTTCAGATACCGGGCAATCTGATTGAGGTTGCCGCCGATCCTGCCGTATTCGGCGGTCAGCTTCCCGACAGCGGCAAGCAATTCATCATTGACCGGGGAAACGGTAACAATGGGGCGTATGGTTGCCCGTGTAATGGCTTGCCGGATAAATTCGGACTGGCTCATACCATAAGGGGCAAGCCGGGCGGTAAAGTCGGCGTATTCTTCATCGGTCAGCCGGGTCTTGACTACCCTGCTGCGGTGGGGCATGTTATATCGTTTCATAGGTGGTTGACCTCCTTTCTGTGCGTGGTGTCCTCTCACTAATAGGAGAAAAACGGGGTGTGTAGCGGAACTGTTTTTGAAATAATCCGAAAAGAATTTGCGGGAATTTTTCAAGCGGCGTAAGCCGCATAAGCAGGGTTTGGGGAAGGCACTCCCCAACAAGATTCCCGCAAGGACAAAATGAGCGATAAGCGAAATTTGGTACTGCGGTAGAATCTTGCTCTAAGAAAAGCACGCTCCGGCTCGGCGTACTTTTTGCTCAATTTCTCCTGTTATGTCCTACTACGGACAACTTGCAATTTTGCCAAACGGAACGGCAAACCTTTTTCAATGCCGCACACTTTAGGAGAAATGGGCGCAAAAAAAGCAGCAAACCTTTTTCAGATTTACTGCTTGTATGTGCCGCTGTAATGGGCGGCGGTTATTCAGTTGTATCGGGCGGGGATACTCGGCTAAAGCGAAACTTAAATAACGCTTTCAGCAGCGTTTCCGTGATGAAGTCCTCGGCTTCCTTGTCAGCTTGTCCGCTGATACGGGAAGCATAGCGTATTCGCCGCCCATAATACTGCAATACGGTGTTGACCGCTTCCGGCTCGCCGCTGGTAGCCTGTACGATTGTGTCATAGGGGAGAAGCTCGTTATTCCTCATGCGCCAGTCCCTCCATTTCCTCGTAAAGCTGCTGTATGGCTTTTCGGATATGGTAGCCCGCTGCACTGCGGCTGCGTCCGTACCGTCTGCCGATTTCATGCTGCGGCATACGCTTAAAAAAGGACAGATAGAGCATTTCCTGCTTCTGCGCTGGCAGACGGGAGAGGGCTTGTACCAGCAGCCCATTGCTTAGGATAACGGTATCGCCGCAAAGATGGACGATGTATTCCTCGTCCGGCTCCGGGGCTTTGAAATATTCATCTGTCGTGCCTAAAGGATAGTGCTTTTCATCTGTGATGTAGTCAAGGGATATTTCTCTTTTGTGTTTCCTGCTCCATGTCCGCAGCGCTGTGTAGCTGGCATTGCGGATAACAATTTTACAAAAAGCGTGGAATGTGTACTCGATATGCTCTTTGTATTCTTCTGTGCAAGTCATAGGAAATCCCCCCTTCCCTCCGCAAAGAGTTGTGGCTGGTTGATAGTTGCTTTTTATGATGACAAAGGGCGGCAGCACTTTTTGCTGTCGCCCCTTGATTACCCATTTGCGAAACCGGGCGGGGCTGTCAACGGCGGGCTTTAGCCCGTTCATCTTGACCGTTGACTGCTCCGGCTGGGTTTGCTATTTGTGTTTTAATCACTTACCTAAAGAAATTATTTTTCTTTCCACGACTTTTCAAGAAAATCTGTTAATTCTGGGATTTCCATCTGTTTTAGACCAGTTATATTTCCATTTCTATCTCTTTCTGTAATAATGCCAATATCACCGTTTGCAGAGTGTACCTCAGTTCCTTCAAAAGTTCCATCGGTAGCCCGGTTATCAGCAAAATAGCAGACTGACTTACCATTAAAAAACAGCTGGTTTTCGTCAGAATTATAGGTTAAACCGTATTGCTCATACTGTTCTAAGTTATTAGCAGTTTCTTCGTAAATCTGTTTGTTGATTAGTTCATTAAATGCCTTTTGTTCTTCCGTAAGCCCTTTTTCATAGTCTTGGTCAGTGGTATCCCGAACATTTTCAGCTTTGCTTTTTTCAGGTTGAGTTGAAGAAAAAACAGCATATACGCCACCAACCATCAAAAGCATTACGGCAAGAGTGAGAATAGGAACAATTATTTTTTTCTGTTTCATCATAATATTAAATCCCTTCTTTTTGCAAGTTGATAAGTATAGTATAGTGTTTTCCTCCTTTCACCCATAAGAGCAGCACCATCACAGAATGTTACACATGATTTGCAGTTTTTTAAGCTCTAAAGTATAAAGAGTAGCTACCTCACACAAAGATAGCTACCCTCAAATTTTATGCAGCTTTACTCGAAAATATCTTTTGGTGCAGTAGGTAATAAATCGCCTTTCTTCCAAATAAGCTCACAATTATTAGGTGTACCATAATATACAGCAATGTAGTCCTTTTTTTCATGGTTAAACCCATAATTCATTATTTCGGTTTCTCCATCGGATAATTCTTCTTTGATAACCGTTCTTAATACAGAAATATACAAGTTTCTATTTTCGTCTGTGTAAGTCTTAATTGTTCCTCCACAGTATCCGTCAAGTAGTTCTAATCTAAAAGTAATCTGTTCATCGGTCAGTGAATATGCCGAGATTGAAATTTGCTCTGGGCTTACCATGCTATTTTGTCTTATAAACAAGGCATAATATGTTCCAAATATCGCTGTAAGGACGATAGTCGTTATTACAATTCCTATGATAAATGACCTTAATAGTGAACGTTTCCATGAATGTGCCATCTTCCCCATGACACTGCTTTGTATGCTTTCAGCATTTTCCTTTGTATCAACCACACATTCTGTTTTTAGCTTCTGAAAAATATTGGAACACTTTTCACATTCCTGCAAATGCTCCTCAATCATTTTTCTGCTGTCTGCTGAACAAACTTCATCATAATACAGCGGCAACATATCTTGAATGATGTCGCATGAAATTTTACTCATAACTTTCCTCCTTTACTTGTTCAATGATTTTTAATTTAGCTCTATGAAAGGTTACTCTTGCCCAACTTTCTGTTTTACCAAAAAGTTTTGCTATATCCTGATAACTTAATTCTCCTAACACCCGTAAAGAAAAGACTTCCTTATATGGCTCTGGTAAATTGTGTAGCAGTTTATGTATTCCAAACGCCTGCTCTCTTTGTCCTAACAAAATCTCTATGGAATTAGTATCAACTATTTCATTCTCTACAGAATTAAGGTCGATATTTCTTTTCCTGTGCTTCTCATACAAGAAAAATGAATGCTTCGCAATTTGGCACAGCCAAGTCGTTATTTTACAGTCACCTCGAAAGTTCTCATAGCTTTTCATAGCCTTAAAAAAAGTATCTTGCGCTAATTCTTCTGCAAGTTCTTCATCGTGGCAAAGAGCTAACAGATATTTATATACATCTTCAAAATATAAGGTATATATGTCACTAAAATTAGGGGTATTCAATTATGCACACCTCCTTTCAGCAATAAGAGCAGGCAAGTAACATTTTGTTACAAAAAATATTTGAAGATAACATCAACAAAATATATTATAGCGTGACCGTGTTTGATTTTCAATTTCTGTAAATGCAGAAACATGGAGTGTTCCCCAAATTATACGGAATAGCAGGGGTACTGTCATATCTAATTTATTGTTGCTTCTTTACCAACCATGAGCATTCGCGCCCGGATTGTCGTTGCCGTAGCCCTCCATAAGGTTAATCACGCCCCAGATACCAAGCCCGGCTCCAAGTGCTACAACAAGGGTCTGCAAAACGTCTACTGCGCTATTGAAAAATGCCATAAATATATCCTTTCTGCCGCGTCTGCGGCTGTCCGGCAAGCGGACAAAAGGCGGTCAGCGTATGCCGCCGCACAAAAAAACCGCCCTCTGGTAAAGGCGGCTGTCCCCGCGCTGCGTAAGCTCTGCGGCGCGGCGGTATTCAGTTGTAGGGGGTGCGGCTCCTGCCGCTGTGTACTGCGCCGGAAAGTAGGGGCGCGTATCATGTAGCCGATATTGATATATGTGATTGCTTCCATTCCTCCTTTCGGTGTCCCGCTGTGCTGCCGGACGGGTATTATTCAGACTTGCGGGAAGTGAATAGCTTGCATAGCAAGGTGTTCGCTTCCCGCAAGTTCACAAAGGGGTAGCTGCCGCAAGGCAGCGTAGGGGAAGTGTAGCTTCCCCTGTCCCGGCGGTCTGCCATGCTGTCACTGTTGCGGGATAAGCCCCCGGCGCGTGACATACTCCGTTGCAAAACAGCGGTGTTCCGCTTCCTTTTCCCGCCAATACTCCCATAATGCAGCGTCGGCGGCTTCCGCAACATTCATTAAAAACCGTTCAAGCTGCTTTTGTTTTTCCTCTGCTCTACGTTTCCTCATAGTCTGCGTCCTCCTGTAAGTCTGCTGCGTCAATCTCGTAATAGTCAAAAACCTCGTCGGGCTTGACAATGGCGGGGCGGCGTTTAAGGTGCTTTTCCATGTCAAAGACGTTCTTCGGGTCTGCGTCGGACAGGTACTTGTATTTCGGGTGCTTCGTTATGTCGAATTTGTCCGAAAAGAACGGGCGCACCCCGCGTAGCTGCAAGATACATTTCCCTCCGTCCATGACTGCGATTTCATCTTCCGTCATAAGCTGCTTTCCCAATTTCTGATAGTTCAGCCCATGCGAAAGCTCCCGCCCTCTGGTTTCGGAAGTGTTGAAGCTGTCAATGGTTTCTTTGCCTAAAATCTCCGATATTTCTTTGAGCGTCGTTTTTTCCTTGCCGCCCAAGAAAAGCGTGGTGTCGCAGTTGCCGACTATGGTATCGGCGTTGTCCTTGTAGATTGCCTTTAGCTGTGACTGGCTCTGCAAGATGATTGACGCGGAGATTTCCCGGCTCCGTATGGTTGCGATTAGCTTCTCAAATTTGGGGATTTGCCCAATATTCGCAAATTCATCTAACAGGCAGCGCACATGGACGGGAAGCCGCCCGCCGTATTCATCATCTGCTTTGTCGCACAAAAGGTTGAATAGCTGTGTGTAGAGAATACTCACGACAAAGTTAAAGGTGTCGTCGGTGTCGCTGATAATGACGAAAAGGGCGGTCTTTCTGTCCCCTATGGTGTCAAGCTCCATTTCGTCGGTTTCCATAAGCTCGCGCAGCTCCTTAATGTCGAATGGGGCTAACCTCGCGCCGCATGAGATAAGTATACTTTTTGCGGTCTTGCCAGAGACAAATTGTCAAGGACTTTTTCATCAAATTCACAAAAAATCCACAAAAAAGGTGCCAGAAGCACCGTATGGCTCCTGACACCTCGTTTGATAGATTACATTTTTCCGTTCAGCAGGTCTTTGCAGAGATACGCATAGTCTGGCAGCTGGTTGATATATGGCTCCCAGCGCCGCTTGATTTCGGCCAATTCCAGCGGATCGGCTGCTTCCAGCGCGTGATCGTTGCCCGTCATATATAGAACATCCGAAGCTACATCGTCCAAACACCTGCCGCAGAGATCGGCGGCTGATTCGATTCTGATACCGGTATCCACATAGACTGGATTTACGCCAATCGTCAGCCAGACATAGCCCACCTTGTCCGACCAGAGCAGTTCAAAATCAGGGCTTTGCCGCAGATGTTCCGCAAAGACTTCCTTTACTCGCTCAATTTCATGTTTCTCTTTTTCTGTGTAAAGCATTTTCGTGTCCTCCTTGACAAAAATTTTGGTGCGTACCATCATCAGTTTAGCACAAGACGGCTTCGTTTATCAGTCTGTCACATCTGCTGAATTTCATTTTTGAGCATACGCTTGATTTTATCGCTCATGGTTTCTGTGCTGGTATTGCTGAAATGGACATGAACCTTGTAGGTTGTCTTTCCGATTTTCTTTACCATCGCCGGCGTGTTTTCCGGCGCTCTGGACGCAGTAGCGGCGTCTGCCGACTGCATAGTACGGGGTTCTTTGTTCATGGCGCTCCTTTCTCCGAACGGGTCTGTGCCGCTCGGTAAAAAATCAATCGTGCTTACTGTTTACAATGTCTTTTGCTGCCTGTCGGGTAGCACCGGCATTTTCTTCCCGGAAATTCTTCCCGTCAAAGAGAATCGGCGCACACCGTTCCAGAATACGGTCATAGATACGGGCGTGGGCCAGGTCGGGCGGGTTCTTGAGTTCGGCCAGCTTCAGGTTGGTGGTGATTATCATGGGTCTGCGGCTGCGGTAGCGGCTGTCAATGACAAAAAACATCTGCTCCATCGCATACTCGGTACTGCGCTCCACACCCAAATCGTCAATGATAAGCAGGTCGTACTCGTCAAAGCTGGCGATAAAGTCGGCCCTGTCCTCAGAGAACATCCCCGTCAGGCGGTTCAGGATGGTGGGAAAGTTCGTCATCAGCACCGGCACATCCCGGTCAAGCAGGGCGTTGGCGATACAACCGGCGAAAAAGGACTTGCCGGTTCCCACATCCCCAAACAACAGCAGGCCGGTGTTGTTCCTGTATGCCTCCTTCCAGTTCTCCACATAGGCGCGGGCCTTGCCCATCAGGGGATTTTGGCCGTTGTCATTGGAAAATGTGTAGTCGTACAGATAACGGTCTTGCAAGCCCTGTGCCTTTCGGCGTTTGATACGCTCCATGCGGCGCTGCCGTTCTTCAGCAGCCTTGCGCTGCTCCTCAGCCTCCCGCTGGCACTGGCAGATGCAGCGCGGCATAAAGTAGCCGGATTTCCCGAAGCATGGCACAACGGTCTGCCTCTGGCCGCCGCATTTCTTACAGTGAATGAGCCCGTCTGCCGGGTCTATGTACTCGTCCCCGGCCAGTTCCATACCGACGGCTGCCTTGTCGATCAGCGCCCGGATTTCTGCGGTAATCTCAATCATACAGTTTCATCCTCCTTTACGCTGTAATCCCGGTTGCGGGTGGGCGGGGCCGCCTTTTTCGCGTCCTCACTGGCCCAGCGCCGGATGGTCGCTGCATGGCTCTGATAACGCTTGCCGGTAGAAGCCATGTACTCGGACAGCTTTTCGATGTACTGGCCCCATACAGTGGGAAAGCTGGCCTGCAAGTCTGCCAGTTCTTCATCCGTCAGGAAAACATTCTGGTAACGGCCATAGGTGTGGGCGGGGTGTCCCTTCTCTATCTCTCTCTTTATCTCTATCTCTTTCTCTAACTCTATCTCTATCTCTATCTCTGGTGGATGAATGTCGGACAAATGTCCGCCGTTTGTCCGAGGCGCAGAAAGAGCCTTGTTTTGGAGTCTTGCAGCCCGCTTTCGCTCGGCCTCGGTAGAGGACTGGCCGATTAAAAGTTCGATGTTGCTCATGTAGAATGTGCCGCTGTCCAGCACTTCCACAAGACCCAGCTTCAAAAAGATCTGCAAGGCTCTCTCCACAGTGCCGATCTGCTGGCGGGTAATGGTGGCGATCATCTGCGCCGTGTAAGGAATGTCCTCGTCAAGTTGAAGCCGTCCGCCATGTTTCAGCGATTTCAGATACAGCTTGAGCAGAATGTTGGAATACAGCACACCATCCTGCATACTTTCCAGCAGCACGATGGAATCATCGTCAAAATAGTTTTCTTTGAGTTTCAGGTAATAATATTTTCGGTTGTCTGACATAGGGTTCCTCCTTGGGGTTTCTCTTGGGATTCTGTACGCATTTTATGGCCGTTTTAGGGGTCGGAGGATAAATCTATCAGCCTGCCTTTGACACCATCGAAAAAAGCCTTGATTTACAAGGGTTTTTCAGCCCCTAAAGCGTGACATTTCTCCCGTTGTTTCCGCTTGCGCTTTGCGGCGTTGATCCGCTTCATGCGAGTGGAACATTCCGGGCAGTATTTGGCCCTGTTAGAACCGGGGGTAAACAGCGCCCCGCATACGGCGCATTTCTTCGCATTCAGCCGGTGGAACAGCGCCGTTTCCAGTTCCTTATCCTGCGGCAATACCGCCGTCCGAAACCACCTGCACAACAGGGAGTAGGAAATAGACTGGACACAGACACATTCCTCCCCATCGTCCAGGGCGATACAATTTCCGTCGATGTAGTTGCAGCACTCATGCACCAGCCTCCGCGCTCTGCGGTACTGGCGGTAATCCATGACGGGGATAGGTTCAGTCTTGTCGTTCTTCATAAATGATTTCTCTCACAAAGCAGGTAACCTCCTTGAATGAATTTATTATTAAATATTCGTGCAAAGTATTGTTTTCTTCGTGCAAAAGGCATATACTATAATTGCCAGCAGAAAGGGGTTGATCGTATGGCTGGAAATACCACAAACATCAGTATCCGCATGGACGCAGATTTGAAAGCACAGGCGGACGCACTGTTTACTGAACTTGGCATGAACCTGACTACGGCGTTTAACATCTTTGTGCGCCAGTCGCTTCGTGAAGGCGGCATTCCCTTTGAAGTAAGGCTGGAACAGCCGAACAAAGAAACGGTTGCTGCCATGCTGGAAGCGGAAAGGATTGCAAAAGACCCGTCTGTAAAGGGCTATAATGACCTTGACGAGTTGTTTGCTGACCTGAAAAGATGAAAGAAACCAAATATACCGTCAAGTACACGACCAGTTTCAAAAAGGACTACAAACGAGCCATCAAGCGTGGCTTGAAGATCGAGCTGCTGGAGCAGGTCGTAGCGTTGCTGGCAATGGGCGAACCGCTGCCAGATAAAAACCGTGACCATGACCTGTCCGGCGATTGGGCAGGCCATCGGGAATGTCATATTCTCCCGGACTGGCTGCTCATTTACCGTATCGAGGATGATGTGCTGGTGCTGACGCTGGCCCGCACCGGCACACACAGCGACTTGTTCGGCAAATAAACAGTCTGCCGCCGTATGGGGAAACCTGTACGGCGGTTTTTCTGTGTGCAAAAGTATGTCGTGAAACGCGGTAGCCCTTACCGCTCCGGCTCCCGGTCGTGAGACTTGTCCTGTTCCTGTCTGGACAGCTGCTCGGCGGTTTTGCGGAGCCGTTCCACTGCTTTCAAATCCTCCCGCATGGATTTCATGGCAAGCGTGTCCGTCTGCTTTCCAGCGGCCAGCTGGTCAATTTCCCGCTGCCATGCCTTTGGGGTGATTGCCTCGCCGCTGTCTTTCAGTTCTTTCAGATACCGGGTCGCTGCGTCATACAGAATCAGTTCCCGGCTGTGGCGCTGTTCAAACTGTTCCCGTTTTTCCGGCTTTACTTTGGCAAGCTGCTTGTGGATGGACTTGTACTGGTTGTACTGTTCCCACATCTCCCCGCGCTCGGTAAGGGTGGCGATCCGGCGCTCGGCCTTGACGATTTTTCCCCGCAGGTCATAGTAGCGGGTGTTCATATCTGCTATTTTTTCATGGAGCTGCTGCATGGACTGGATGCCGTTTGCCTGCAAAAAGCTGAACAGGGCGGCGCTCTCCTGCAAAGCTCGGATTTTGCCGGTGCGGGTGTCAGGCTGCTTGAGCTGCTGTTGGGCCTCCCACAAGTCAATCATGCTGGGCTG
This sequence comes from Clostridium sp. AM34-9AC, assembly GCF_003480225.1. Taxonomy (NCBI): domain Bacteria; kingdom Bacillati; phylum Bacillota; class Clostridia; order Eubacteriales; family Clostridiaceae; genus Clostridium; species Clostridium sp. AM34-9AC. The sequence continues at coordinate 47,934 of NZ_QUIU01000023.1, read as the reverse complement.
CTGGCCCTCCGGCTTTTCGGCTTCGGCCTTAGACCAGTTGTAAAGGCGGGTAATGCGGGCCTTGATTTCCTTGAGCAGCTTGTTGTCGGCGGCGATCTGCCGGTTTACTTCGCTCTTGTCGGTGCGGATGCCGCGCTTTTCCATTTGGCTGGCGGCTGGCCCCAGATGGACAGAGGGAATCTTATCAATGCCCTGCCGCTTGTAGCTGCGATGGTCAATGCGTTCCGGTCTGCCGGCAGATTCCAGCGCCCGATTGGTGTAGGCCGCCCACGCTGCCCGCCAAATCTCCACATTTCCTTTATCGTTCCAATCGGTTGTATCCTCACGATGATTTTTCCAGCCGCCTTTCCCATCCGGGATACGCTGTCCATTCTCGTCCAGATCGTATGCCTTGCGGCACTTTGCGCCCCACTGCCCATTTTCTTTCAGAGGCCGGAGCGTCAGCATGATATGGACATGAGGGTTGCCGGTTCCCTTGTCATGGATAGCAAAGTCGGCGCACATTCCTTTGTCTACAAAGTTGTCCTTCACATAGGCGCGCACAAGGGCAAGCTGCTGTTCACCGGACAGTTCACGGGGCAGGGCTGCTTCGATCTCGCGGGCAAGCTGGCTGTCCCTGGCTTTCTCGATCTGCTCCACACTGTTCCAAAGGGTGGAGCGGTCTGCAAATTCCGGCGGGGCGTGGGCGGGCAGCATGATCTCCGCATGGACAACGCCGCCCTTGCGGGTGTAATCGTGGGTAAGGCCGTCCCATTCATTCGTCAGCTTTGTTCCGCTGCGGTAGGCGGCTGCGGCAACAGCGGAACGGCCTGCGCTGCGCTTGATAATGCTGACGGGGATATGACAGAAATCTATGGGTGGCACCTCCTTTCGGTAAGGGGTATTCAGGCTCCGTGGAGCCGGACAGACGCGAAGCGGGTGTCTGGCTGCGCGGGGCGCACAAGGGGTTTGGGGAGTGTAGCGCCCCATCGCGCTCGGAGAGCGCAACAGCCCCCGGCAGGGCGCACGACACCGGCAACGGTGTATAAGTGCGCCCTTGTAAACAAGGGACTTACGGCTTGTCCCCGGATTTCGGCAGTTTTGCGGCCAGTTCTTCCGCCCCCGGAAGATGGGACAGGGCAATCAGGAACGCTTTGACCTCTACGCCGGGAAGGTCGGGGGCCAGAGGGAAAATGCCCTCCAAAACGGCCCCACGCTCAATCAGGCGGCGGGTGCGAACCCTGCGTTCTTCATTCCGCTGCTTGTTCTCCAAAATCTTCTTTCGGTTTTCAAGCTGCCGAATCTCCTTCAGGACTTTCTCCCGTTCTTCTTTTTGGGGGTGGGCTGTAATTTTTTCGTTCATGTCAGGCACCTCTTTTCTTTGAAAATACTCATAGATTGACCGTCCATTTCTGTCGAGCAAAGTACCGGCGCAGCCTCCGCAGTGCGGCATGGATGGATTTTCCCGCCTGTGATGGCGTGATACCCTCCATTGCGGCAATATCTTTCACTTTCATATCCAGAATATAGCGGGCGTGAACACGGCGAGCCTGCATAGGCGGCAGGGAGGAAATGGCTTCATACAATCGCCGTATCAGTTCTTCGTATTCGGCTAATTCTTCTTTTTCTATCAGGTAGTCCTCCGGCGATGGCTGCGCCCAGCCGATGGCGGCATTTTCGATTCCATCGTTACAATCGAGGGAATAAAACGCCTTATACCGGAACATCCTGCGATCTCTGGTGGCCTCGGCTCTCTTGTCCAGAAGAAACGTTTCGACGATCTCATCGGACACCTCCACAAAAATGTCCTCTTTGCAAAATGGATAATATTGTTTGAGATTGATGGTCTGCATAGGCACGCCCTCACTCTGTTTGAAAAAGGTCATCATAGCAGCGGCGCATATTCCGCAGCCCCCGGTGGATGGCAACGCTGACCTTGCTGCTGTGGACGCCCTCTATCCGAGAGATTTCCGGCTGCTTGATACCAGCAATGTAGTAGGCGTGAACACGGCGGGCCTGTGTCGGAGTGGCATGAGCCAGAGCCACCGGCAGAGCTGCAATCAGGTATAGGCGGGTGGTCATTTCTTCTCGTTCCAGCAAAATATCTTCCGGCGATCTGCTGTGTTCCAGTGCGTAATTTTCCAGCCAGCTGTATGCGTCCAGAGAGTAGTAGGCGCGGTGGTAGACTTTCCGACGCTCATAGTTCTCCATCTCCCGCTTGGCCTGATACATCGCTGCCCATACCTCGTCCGTAACATCCACAAACTCGTCATGCCGGTAGTGGGGATACATCCACCGCAGATTGATTGTTTTCATAGGCTTACCTCCTGAAAATCGGAGAGGCGGACAGCTCGTCCGCTGTCCGCCCCTCGCTGAGATAAGGGAAATAATCCCTTTCACTTGGTAGCCAGAAAACAGGTCATTCGTTAAGCCTGTTCTCAAAGAAATTTATAAATTTTTTTCTGACCGCCTCCACACTTTGATAAACAGCCACTTTGGAGCAGCCGCACAGCACACCGATCTCTGCAAGGCTCAGCCCGTCAAGCGCATAGAGCAGGAACCGGCGGCGCTGGGCCTCGGTACAGGTGTCCAGAACAGCCATCAGCTCATGCAGCGTTTCCATGCGGCAAAGGTATTCCTCCGGCGTTTCGCCGTAGACCCCTACACCCTCGGTGGTAATGATGTACTCGTCAAACTCCCGGCCATCCCAATGCCGCCGCTGTTCATGGAACAGATTCTCCGTTTTATGATCGGCCTGGTCAAGAAATTCATAGACTTCCAGCGTGACCTCCACGGCCACAGCTTGTCCGTTATAATTGATGGTAACTTCCATCTGCCTTTCCTCCATTCAGATTTTTTGGGTAAATCTGCATGGGGCGGCGGGGAGCGGCACCGGGGATAAAGTTCGGGCCATGCTGACCCGATGTTCCGGCTCCACAGGGACAAAAAAGCGCCCGGACGGCATAAAGCCATACGAGCGTAATAGAGTATATTTTGCTGTTTAGTTACATGGTATAGTGCATACTTCTGACCGCATTGCTCCGCTGCTGGGAACAGGCTTTTTTTAGCTGGTGCAGGTCATGGGTACTGTGAAAAAAGGCAAGCATAGACACGGCGGCAATCCTCCTATATGCCGCCGTGGATTTACACGGTGTTAGGGTCGTCGTAGACTTGCCGATAGGCAAAAAGAAGCGGCGGCTCTGAAAATCAAAGCCGCCGTAATTTAGAAATGGCGCGTGAAAATACCTCTGCTTTGCGACGGCTTTTTTTCTTTTGCCGTCGTCCGGCAGATTATTTCTTTATGAGTAAGGGCGAAAAATCAATCGTAATCATAAAATTATGGTCATGTATTTCAATTATTGGATTTGTACAATTCATCATAAGTAATAGCTTTTTCACAATGTAAAGTCCTTGTCCAGACGTACCATTACTTCTTGAAACATCTGCTACATAAAAGCGTTCCAACAGTTTTGAATATTCTTCTGTAGGAATAGATGCAACAGGATTTTTAATACAGAGTTGTACAGAATCTGCGATATTAATTAGTTGAATTACAACATTATTTGTAGTGGATGTTACCGCATTGAATATAAGATTTTGTATAATGCGAATACACGCCTTTCTGTCAGCATTAAGATAGATGTCCATATTAGGTATTTCTATTTGGGGTTCAATTCCATTAACGCTGAAAATCGAATAATTGTCTAGCAGGATTTCAGTAAGCAATGAGCATAGCTCAACCTTTTCATAGTAAAATGGATATTGTCCTGCTTCTAAAAGAGAGATTTGATAAAAGTCATCTATGAGACGTTCTAATCTCAATGCTTTTCCGGATAATGCTGAAATATATTCCGCTCTTTTTTCATCAGGCGCACTTGATAGAAGTTGCAAATATCCGCGAATGGAAGTTAGTGGTGTCCGTAAATCATGAGAAAGGCAAGAAATATTCTCTTTTAATTCATTCTCCTTTTTTTGAATTTCGCCCAGATAAATATTATCTTTTGATACAATCTGATTTATGATTTCAACCAAATGCTCTAACCGCCTATCAGATAAAGACACTGTAACTAACTTTTTCGTTTTTCTATTCAGAATAGCATTTAGTTGGACGATTACTTTATATATCTGTATTTTCCAGTTAATTAAAGAAATTGAAAGGATAATGACCAATGCTATCAGAACAAGAAACATAATCGCCCAACCCATATTCTACCTCCCTTTTACTTGATTTCTTTTCTAATCATAATAAGACCGCCAACAATCAAAAGAGAAATGCACCCTATGAAATAGAATGGTAAATGCTCAATAATACCCATTGTGCGACAAGAGCTGAAATTCATCCAATAGTACATAGGATTTCCATATACAAAAAATTTTAAGGGTATTGAAACCGTCTCCATATCACTCCATAGCATTAAGTAAACAGACGCTCCACTGAATACATATAAGCAGCAAATCCCTGTTACAATCCCTGTATTTTGAATAACGACACATAAAAAAATAGAAATGCTTTCTAATGCTAATAAAACCGTTCCGCAAGCAAGAGCCCATCCCAAAAGGTTTATTACTTCACTCGCAGTTGGAATGTAACCGGATTGTATGATTTCAATAACGAAAAATGTAGCTACAAAAATCAGATACGTTATCAGAGACACCACCAATATTGTAATCGCTTTGGTGTAGTAGAGAATAGTTCGTTTAGTGCCGTATGCAACAGATAATTTGATTGTACCCGTATTATATTCTTTTGTAAAAAATATGGTTGCAAATAAAATGCCAATAATCCAGAAAAAGGCTGTATATGCAAGAGATGAGCGGGCAACAGTTTGAAACGTTGGTATTTCACTAGATAGATAACACTTAGCTTGAAATCCGATTACACTTTCTGTTCCATCTCCGGCTCCAAAAAAAGTCATGTCACCAAGTGCAAAAGAGACCATTATAACCGCCGCACATACGCCTAATATAGTTATCAATATCTTTGAGTGACGCAATTTATAAAATTCAGCTTTAAAATGGTTAATCATTTTGGCACCCTCCTATCAAATTAGTGTAATAAGTTTCAAGACTATCTCCAGATTGTGCTAACTGATAAATCGTAATGTTATTTGCACTTAGCAACGCTGATACTTTTCCGGCATTTTCAACATAATCATATAGATGAATACTTTTGTCTGGCATAACAGAAAAATTTGAAGTATTCAGTTTGCTTTCCAATAAAACACTAGCAGCAGCTACATCATTCACTTGCAACAACAGATGCTTTTTGCAGCGTTTGTCTAACTCTGTAGCGGTAATTTCCTGTAAAAGTTTCCCCTCATGTAAGATACCATATCTATTTGCTAATTGATGAAGTTCCGTGAGAATGTGACTTGAAATCAAAATAGTGATTCCACGTTCTTTATTTAGTCTTTTGAGTAAGTTTCTTAATTCGATAATTCCAGTAGGGTCTAGTCCGTTAATTGGTTCATCTAGTACGAGAAATTCAGGATTCCCAAGCAAAGCGATTGCGAGAGCTAGTCTCTGCCGCATACCCAAAGAGAAATCTTTTGCTTTTTTCTTTCCGGTATCTTTCAAACCAACTAATGCTAAAGCATTATCAATGCAACCTTTTCCTGGAATACCGCGTTGCAAACGTTGTACCTCCAAATTTTCATAGGCTGTCATATCAAGATAAAGAGAAGGGCTCTCAATAATACAGCCAATGCGCTCACGCTGCTTTGCAAGTTTCTTATTGCTTTCACCGAATAAAGCAATTTTGCCAGTAGTAGGTTCTGCCAGTCCGGTTAGTAAACGAATCATTGTTGTTTTACCGGCACCGTTTTCTCCGATAAACCCATAAATATCTCCTTGCATTACAGACATAGATACTTGATTTAGGGCTAGTGTATTGCGATACTTTTTTGTGATGTTGATAGCTTCAAAAACTGTTACGTTCATTTTTTCACAGCTCCTTTCTTGTTATTTAGTATCGCAGACAATTCCTTGAATAATCTAAAGGTAAAGCTAAAGATTATCTAAAGCTCACTTTGCAAATCGGTAACCCAAGCCCCATATGGTCTTAATTCGGCAGCCTTCGCCCTTTGATTTTTTTCGTAAGTTACTTATATGTGTGTTAATGACATCATTATCCCTTGCAAATGGTTCTTGCCAAATACTTTCATAAAGATTTTGCTTAGAAAAAACTTTATCAGGATATTTCGCCAGTAGTTCTACAAGTTGATACTCTTTTGCTGTAAGCACAATAATTTCGTCTGCAACAGTAACTATCTTTGAAGATGTATTAATGGAAAGTTCTCCAAAGGTCAAACAAAGATTGGGAGTATCTTTTTGACTTCTTAGCAAATTGCGTTCAATTCGCGCTAGTAATTCGTCCAAATCAAACGGCTTTGTTAAATAGTCATCAGCACCCAAGCGTAGCAGTTCGACTTTGTTGAATGTTAAACTTTTTGCAGAAACAACAATTACAGGTACGTCTGAAAATTTTCTGATATTTCTAATTAACTCATCTCCACTGATAAAAGGAAGCATTAAATCTAAAATAATTAAATCTGGGGATAATTCTTTTATACGTTCAATCGCATTTGCACCAGTAAGTGTGAAGAAGACTTGATAATTGTACTTTTCCAGATGGTCTTTTATCATAACGCAAATTTCTTTATCATCTTCGATAATTAAAACATTATTCATGTTGAAACTCCTTTCTGCGTCTATCAGTCGGCTTTTCCGCGTCCTTTGGGATCAGCCAAACACCAGCCATATTCACAGCGCCAGGGATACGCCCACCAGCGCAATAATAATTTGCACTACGAGGTGTCACGCCCCACTTTTCGGCGGCCTCTTTCAATGTCATATAGTCCATTTCGCACCTCCACAGAGTACATTATAGTTCTCTTTTTCGAACAATGCAAGAAACGGGATATGAATTATAAACTTCAACTAACCTGCATACAGTGACATTCCACAGGCGAAGTATGAATTATACAATGTAACAGGGTGATATTATATGGCGAAAGTTGAAGATTGTCCCGGTTTTGAAACCTTCGGCGCAGATGTCAAAGCCGCACGAGAGGCAAAGCGTCTGGCACGAAAAACATTGGCGGAAATGGTTGGGATTGAATGGCGGTATCTTGCCAACATTGAGAATCAAGGTGCAATTCCGAGCCTGCCTGTGATGATCCAATTGATTAAGATCTGCGGACTTCCCGTGGAACGGTATTTTAACCCGGAGATCATGCGGGAAGAAAGCGAACAGCGGCAACGGGTCAGCCACAAGCTGAAACTCTGCCCTGAAGAATACCTGCCGATTATCGAAGGTGCCATAGACGGGGCGCTCAAAATGGAACAGACTGCGAAGCAGAAGGAGGACGCATAATCGCGGCCTCCTTCTGGCATTTCTATATCAAGGTTCCCGGCACTTTTCCAAAAGTTCCTGACACCTCTGCTGGATTTCTCTGGTTTCTGTCACAGTCAGTTCACGCTCGTTTCCGGTAATTTTATCTTCCAGAAAGTTGGCGTATGTACCCAGCAAAGCGTTCCGTAAATCCTCTGGGGTTTTCTGTATCTCGGCGCTATACCAGTCATTCCGGTGGGGTTCCCATGCCATCAATGTATAACCGTGGCTGGTCTGAACCACCTCATACAGAGGGTCATCATCCAGATATGCCTGAAACACTTCCAGAACCTTTTCAAAGGTCAGCATTTCCCACACCTCCCATTCAGCTGCAAATCAGTTCCCTGAGTAAAATTTCCTCAATCTGTGCCGTTAATGTGTTCATCAGCCCCACCCAGCGCATGGGGTCACGGGCTTTCAGTTCCTCGGTGACGCCCGCCGCCTCCATCATGCGGGGCAGCATGGCGTCCATCCGCTCCCGCGCCGCCCGATCAATCTCCAACAGGTGCGGGTACAGCTTTTCGCTCAAAATCAAGCTGCTATAAAGGCCGGGCCGGTGTTCCTTCAGGTAGCGTTGCCGCATACGGCCATACTTGCCGATGGGGGCCTCCGGCTGCTCGGAAAGTTTCAGATCAGGGATGTAGTAATCTCCGCAGCGGGTGTAAGTCAATTCGCTCATGTTCATTCTCCTTTGCACTGTAATGGTTAAACTGTGGCACTGGCCGATACGGTGGCCTTGCGCGGCTCCTGCCTGGGTAACTGGCTGACGGTGGTAAAAATGCCCTTCTCCATGTCCTCGGCCCGGATTGTGGCCTTTGCTGCCTCCACCTGGGCCTTGCGTTTGGCGTTGTAGCGTTTTTCCCATTCCTTCTGCTTGCCGTTGGCCTTGCGGCGTAAGTAGTTCTGGTGAAGCCTGTCCTTGCGTTCCTCCTTCTTCCGCAGTTCTTCTTGTTCTTCCGGGGTCAGTGGAACCGGCTGCAAGGCGGGCGGGATATACCGGCCCACAAAATTGAAGTAGATTTCAACCTCCTGCGTAGTGTCCTGGCTGCCTTTTCGGGCGCGTTCGTGGACAAGGATTTTCTCTACAAACTCGTTGAGCATGGTGTTTGTCAGCGTGTCAAAATTCTCGTACTTATCAATCAGGGCTATAAATTTCTCCGCTGATTTCTGGCTCTGCTCATAGCCGGTAACAGCCTTTTCCAACTCCGCAATTTCAATCTCAAGTGCATCCTGCTCTTTGGCATACTGTGCATCAAGCGCCTTATATCGTGCATCCGGCAGCTTGCCGAGGGCGTTGTCCTCATAGATTTTGCAAATCAGTTTTTCCAGTTCTCCGGCTCTCTTTTGGGCAGCAGCCAGACGCCTGCGCTTTTTCGATATATCGGCACTCTGTTGAGCAACCTGCGTCTCCTGAACAGTGTGAATAAATTCCGTCCGGTCATTTCTCGAATATTCAGCGATAGCCCGGAGCGTGTCGGAAACCAATGTCAGGACAGCACTCTCATTGATACGGTGTTGTGTAGGGCATAGTGTCCCACACGGAACTTTGGTATAATTGGAACAGGTATATTGAGAAACCCGCTTGCCATTGTTGGTGCGGTGGACATACATCTTGCCGCCGCAATCGGCACAATAGAGCAAGCCTGTGAGGGGAGCCGCTTCGCCCCAGCCGTTTGGATAACGCCGTACATTGCTGCGGATTTTCTGCGCCAAATCAAAGGTCTGCTGGTCGATAATGGCTTCATGGGTATTCTCAAAGATCGTCCATTCGTCCTCAGAAACATAGTGGCTTTTCTTGTCCTTAAAGTGCTTGCGGGTCTTGAAATTGATGGTATGCCCTAAATACTCTCGTTTTTTCAAAATGTTCACGATGGTAGATGATCCCCATCCATATGGGTCTTTGATCGGCTTTGAACGGTTCACACCCTCGTTGAAGCGGGCAAGGTGTACGACAGGAATTTCAATCCGGTCTGTGGATAATTTGCAGGCGATCTGGTAAGGCCCATATCCCTCCAGCGTGAGGGAGAATATACGGCGTACCACTTCGGCAGCTTCCTCATCTACCAGCCAATGCTCCCGTTTTTCGTCCCATAAGTAGCCGTAAATCACAGTGCCGGTCAGGTGCTTGCCACTCATGCCTTTTGACTTAAACACAGAGCGGATTTTCCGGCTGGTATCACGGGCGTAAAATTCATTCATAATGTTACGGAAGGGCGTAAAATCGTCATCGCCTTTCAGACTGTCCACACCGTCGTTGATGGCGATCAGCCGGACGCCGCGCTGCCGCAAAATCTCCATGACCTGGCCGACTTTCAGATAATCGCGCCCCAGGCGGCTCATGTCTTTGATAACAATGGCCTCCACCCGTCCGGCCTCGACTTCCTCCATCATCGCCAGAAATCCGGGGCGGTCAAAACGGGTGCCGGAGATACCATCATCGGTAAAGTGCGTAGGGTTGGGCAGCCCGTTCCGGCGGGCAAAATCCTCTAACATCTGCTTTTGGTTGGATATGGAATTGCTCTCGCCCTGTAACTCATCGTCCCGGCTCAGGCGCTCGTACAGTGGGGTAATTTTTTCATTTCTCATGGCTGTACCTCCTGAAACAAAAATGCTCTAAGTGATTGCTTCACTAACCATGACAAAATCATGATTAAGAAGTCACTTAGAGCATATATCACCCGCCGCAAGTTTGTATTTTTTGTACTGCTTGACTGCAAAATGTTCCGGGTCTTTTTCTTCCAGACGTTCAAACATAAGGTCAACCGGGTTCTGGAAATCCTCGTCGTCCTCGCGGGCTTCCGACGCATTTATCATTTCAAGCAGCGTCGTGAAGTTCTTCTCGTCCTCCGGGGCTTCATACCAGATATAGCCGATTAGCGCGGTGTAGTAGAGCTTTTCCGCTTTCACCCAGAAATCCTCGCCGGATTTTTCCCCGTCGCCTTTGGTATTGGCGATAATGGTATTGACTAACTTCAAAATGTCCTTTTCGCTCCGCAAATAGGCAAAGGGATTGTATTTCATGGATTTTTTGAAGTTAATCGTATTTAACACTTTGATACGGTATTTGTACCGCTGTAACATTTTCCCGGTTTCCAAAATCAGTGTTCCTTTCGGGTCTGTGACAATATACGAAGTCGGAAAATCCTTTGACGTACATTGCATGAGCGACGGTTTCACAAAGAACCGGGTCTTGCCGCTGCCAGAACCGCCGATTACAAGGATATTTTTGTTTCTTGCGTATTTCGGCTGCTTCGGGCGGCTGTTCATGGTAAGCCGTTCCGTCTGTGTTAAAGGGATATTGTTTTCAAATACCGGGTCTGTGTACGGCTTTATATCGTCAGCTCCGCCCCAACGCGCCGAACCGTATTCTGTCCCGCGGCGGTATTTCTTCGCGTTCTTGCCTTTGGTGTAGATAATCAGCCGGACAATGACCGCCCCCGCAATGCCGATAAGTAAATCTGCCGGGTGGAAGCTCGGTGCGATATTGGAAAAGGCGGCGGTAAAACCGTCCCTAAGATGTAGCAGCTTTGCGCTTGCGTCCGCGCCGGGGGAGAGCCGGACAGCCGCGCCCACTTTATCAAAGAGCCAGACAAAGAGCAGATACGGGAGATTTAGGATAAGCAGCTTCTTGATTTCCGGCTTCATAGCGATACCTCCCTGTCCTTGTTCTTGACTTTCGCCCGTTCCGCGTTTCTGCCTTGTGCAGCTTCTTTGAGCGTAGAGAGCAGTTTTCGGATTGAGGGCTTTTTCTCCTGTGTCAGCTTCTTTGCGGAAAACTCCTTAAAGGCTGCGGTCAGCACGTCCGCGTCCCGTCCCTTGAAGAAAACCAGATAGCGGGGCGGGCTTTCCGTCGCGTCCTTTTTCAGCGCAAAGTCGATACCGTACTTTTTCGCCGTACCCTCAAAGGCTTTGATATTGCCCTCGGTAATCTCAATGTTGGAAACGCCCGCGTTCTGCTTCATAAGCTGCTTTAGGCTCTGCTTGCCCTGTGGCTGTTTCGTAAGCTGCTTTTTGCCCTTTGACAGAATGGCTTTCATTGCCTTTTGGAGCGTCTGCGCGGTCAGCTTCCCGGTCTTGATGTAAAGGGCTATGGTCTTTTCGTTTACTTCGTCCTGCAATTTCTCGCGTCCTCCTTTCGCGTTTCTTTATGGGGCGGCGGTCAGATACGCACCCGCAAGCCGTTCAAGTCCTCGGCTCTGATACCCACAAGATACCAGTTATCGCCGTATTCAATCCGGGTAGGCTTCCACTTGCCCCGCACGAACACGTCAAAGCACTCTCCGCAATGCAGCCCGCCATAGTAGCTGTTTAAGTCAAAGCGAATGTCGTAGCGGTCGGTGCGCTCGTCAAATACCAATGCTCCTGTCATTTTCTGTGCCATAATAAAATCCTCCTTTTGTTGTTTTACAGGCTTTCGCCCTCGTTGTATGAATAATAGTCCGGGTCGCCGTACTGCGGCTTTTTCGGTGACAGTGCGCCGCTTGCCATGTCATGGGCGACAAGGGAAGTGTAGTAGTTGCCGATTGTGGACGGGGCATTGAAAAGGGCGGCTTTCAGATATTGCTTGATGTTGCGGATTTTCGTTGTGTTCTCCCGCATACAGTCAAGCACAAAGCGGATATGTTCGCCGTCCAGTTTCATAAACTTTGACTTCACAAGCTCTGCCGGGTAGTCGTCCCCCGCAATCCGTACCCGCTTTCTGGCGGTGCATACGGTTTCAAGCATGAGGTCTACAATCTCGTCCAGCCTGTCCCCGTCAAACTTCATGTCCTGTTTGAGAATGTGGTAGTCGATATTGTCCTTGATGATTTCCCGGTATATCTCTACTGCGCTCTGTGCTGCCGCTTCCGTTCCTTTCCGTTCCGGCGGCGTAGCCGCTTCACCGCAAGGAGAGGGGTTAGGGGAAAGGATAGGAATGGAATGGGTACTTGATAAATCTGTATTTGATTTTTCTTTTTTTGGTAAGTCAGTTCTTTGTATATCTTTATTTAATTGCGTTGGATTTTCCAACGTAGGTTTTTCCAATGTTGGTTTTTCCTGCGTTGGATTATCCAATGTTGGATTTTCCAATGTAGGTAAATCCGGCGTAGGCGGCTGCGGCTGCTCGAATATCACATAGTCCGCGCCCCGCAAGCGTCCTTTCTCGTCGCGCTCCCTTGACCGGACGATATACCCGGCACGTTCAAGCTCCTTAATGGCTTCGCGGATAGCGTCTATCTTCTCCCGGTTGATAAGGGATAAGCCTTTCAAGGTGTAGTCCCAATCTTCGGGGAGTGACAGCATTTGCGACAACAGCCCTTTTGCTTTTAGGGATAGCTCCTTGTTGCGTAGGTGGTGGTTGCTCATAACGGTGTAGCCCTTGTTTCGTTCCACCCGGAAAACTGCCATAGTAAATCACTCCTTTTGCTGTGGATTTTGTTACGCAGTAGAAGCGCGGTTTCGGGGGATAAGGTATAAATCCCTTGCCGCGCCATATACGCACCCGGAAAACCGCTTGTAGCAAGGCTTTTTCTGCCCCTACTGCGTAACAAAGGGCATGAAAAAAGCGGCGTTCCTGTTCTCCCGTATAGAGAGTAAGAAACGCCGCTTCTGCGTCGTATTCAGTTTTTAGTACAATACCCTGCTTGTCCGTCGCTCGAAAAACCTTGATTTTCCAGTGTTTTCAAAAGTATCGTTATCTAACGTCAGCTTTCAATCGTCCCGGCTTCCAGTCCATGATTGCCGAAATTGAAGCCGGGCATATTGCAACTGTCATTGTAAAGGACATGAGCCGCTTTGGACGGAACTATCTGGAAGTTGGATTTTACACGGAAATTCAGTTTCCATCAAAGGGTGTTCGGTTCATCGCTATCAACAATAATGTTGACAGTGCCAATCCCACGGACAATGACTTTACTCCGTTCCTGAACATCATGAACGAGTGGTACGCCAAGGATACCAGCAATAAAATCCGTGCCGTTTTCAAATCACGGATGCAGGATGGCAAACGGTGTAGCGGCAGTATTCCCTACGGTTATAAGCGGGTTCCCGGCGATAAGCAAACCCTTCATGTAGATGAGGAAGCAGCTTCCGTTGTCCGCAGGATCTTCGATATGGCAGCCAGCGGTGCCAGTCTTGCACAAATCGGCCAGACGCTTTCGGACGAAAAAGTGCTGATTCCGTCTGCATATGAAGAACGGTATCATCCTGAATCTGCTCGGCACCATTCGTACCACGACCCCTATCGGTGGAATACGACCACCTTGACCTATATTCTTGACCGGCAGGAATACCTCGGCCATACAGTGCTATGTAAAAGTATCCGTGAGAACTTCAAGTTGAAAAAGCGCCGTGCTGCAACCCCGGAAGAAAGGATCATATTCAAAAACACTCATGAGGCTATCATCGACCAAGAAACATGGGATCAAGCACAGCGTCTGCGCAAGAGGAATCCGAAAAAACTTCCGAGTGGAACATACTCGCACCGGTTAGCCGGAATGGTATTCTGCGCCGACTGTGGCTCCCGAATGAGCTTTTCCAGCCCCGAATCCAAACACCGGGATTCTGATGTAATGTATGATTCGGATTCTTCATGGCAGTGCAGCAAATACCGTAATATGTACGTTTCCTGCACATCCCATTTTATCAAGACCTCAACCATTGAAGCCGCTATTCTCAATGCAATCAAAGCGATGACAAAAGAAATTATTGAAAATGAGGATGAATTTGCCGAGCAGCTTCAAGCTGCATGGGAAAACCAAAACACACAGGTATCTTCCGAGAGTAAAAAAGAACTGCATTCAGTTCAAAAAAGAATAGACGAGTTGGACGCTTTGATTCGGAGCCTATATGAAAACAGCGTCTTAGGAAAAATCCCAGAACGACAGTATCAGCGGTTGATTACGCAATATGATGAGGAACAAGCTGTCTGCGAAGCTCGCATTGCCGAGTTGAAGAAAGAACTGGACGTCGTTGAAACAACGAAAGTTGATCTGAAACGCTTTATCAAACTGATTCGGAAATACAAGGACTGTGAAACGCTGACAGATGAAATGCTGTACAAACTGGTAGAAAAAGTGGTGATTCATTCCGCATCCGGCGGACGGACGATCTACCGTCAGCAGCAAATCGACATCTACTTCAATTTTATCGGTGATACGTTCCCTAGTCAAATTGAGATTAGTCGCGGCGACAAGAAAAATCTTACAGAACAGCAACTTGCCAAGCGTAAGAAATATCAGAAAACTGCCGGGGAAAACCGCAAAAAGAAACGTGCCGCTCTGCGTGAAGCTGCTAAAACTGATCCACAGGCGGCAGCAGAGTATGAAGTCCTCTTGCAGAAAGGCCGTGAACGATGCCGCAAGTATGCCCAAAATAAAAAGCTGGCTCAACAGGAGTCTGCTGATACAGTCCCCATTCAATTTGAACCATCTGAAGAAATGAAAGGAGAATCCGCATGAACGAACTGAAGAAATCTATCCATGACAATGCCAACGGTCTGGACTACACCCTTGTCAACGACCACTATCTGCCGAACCTGACCGCAGCAGCCCCGGCAGAGCAGCACCCCACCGGGCGGTGGGGCCGCTTACATAAGATGTATCTGAAGGAGCAGCACCCCATCCGGTACAATCAACTGCTCCTGTCCGGTGAACTGGACGGCTATCTTGCCAAGCTGGACAAGCAAGCCGAGGAACAGCTTGCATTGACTGTCCGGCAGATGCAGGAAGCTGAAGGCGTGACCGAAGCGCTGAAAGCCGCTGATCAACTGGAATGGGTGCGCCGGATGAACAGCATCCGCAACCGTGCCGAAGAGATCATCAAGACTGAGCTGATTTTTGTCTGATACAATATCGCATCTCTGACCGCCCTGCACAACGCACGGCGGTCTTTTTTGTTACATCGGGTCTGCACAGGGCAGGCCCTTTTTTAATACGGAGGAACAAGCCTATGAAACTGACGTTTGAAGAAAAGAAGCTGCTCTACACCTATGGCTGCGCCGATCTGGAACTGACCCGCAAGCGGCTGTGCGAGATCGCCGGGCTGACGGTTGACCCCGACCAGAACAAGCTGGTGCTTGACCTCTGCCGGAAGCTGGAGGACGAAACGCTGGCAGACTGGTACGACCAGATGTTCTACTTCATCCGTTTCGAGATGGAGTGTTATGCCAGGATGGAGAAGCTGGCGCAGGACATCGAGCGTGATGAGGATTGGGGGCCTGAGATGTTTGAGGAAAACGAAGATGACGAACTCTCTGACGATGTTTAAGCTGGAAACCATGATCTACGCCAGCGAGGACGGAACGAACAGCGTGTTCACGCTGAATTCTGCCTTGCAGAAGCAGCTTGACGCCCTTGCAACGCAGCACCCGGAGGTGTGCCAGCGGAAGGCAAGGGGCGAAGCTGGCGGGGTAACGTATCAGGTCAGGGGTGCCGCACTGGCTATCCAGCCCGTGCGGGGCATCGATCTGCTATGGTAAAATAATCTCCAATCGGCTACCGTATCCCTGCAAGTCATCATTGGTTTGTGTAAACACAAAGAAGCGGCGGCTCTGAAAATTGAGCCGCCGCTTCAAAATGGGCGTGCGGATATGTCTGCTATACGACGGCTTTTTTCTTTTGTCGTCGTCCGGTAGATCATTCCATATTTATGAAACTTGGTGCTTGGCAAATACACGGCGAGAGATACCTGCACCAACTCCCAAAAAGAGTAGTGCTGCCGGGATTGCCCATATCGCATACAGCATACCGTTACTCATTTGTTCCACCGACAGGAGCGAAATAGCCAGTACATGATAGATAGGAAGAAGTCCAACCAATCGGAACAACGGATTTGCTTCTGTGATCGGCAGCAAAACCGGGAACAGAAAAATTGCCATCGCTGCAACCAAAGCTACAATCTGATTTTTACTGATTGCAGATAGGAACAGTGTAATTCCAGTAACGCTAAGCGTACAGGTAAACGCCAACAGGATTTGATACTTGAGCAGCGTCCAACAAGTGATATTAAAAGGGATAAACGCTTCCACATAGTCACTGGGGGCAAATAGAATACTGCAATCCAACCCTTCTGTTCCATAAAAAACAAAAGCAAAAAGCAGGTTAAATGCTGCAACTAGTGTGGTAGTGAGAACGGCGGTGATGATACCTGCAACCACCTTTGCAGTAGCGCATTTGGTTTTGCCGTATTTGCTTGTCAGTATGATATTATCAACACCTTCATACTCGCTGGAGAAAATTGGAGCAAGCATGATAATAACCGCAAGAGCAAGCGCGACAAAAACCCGCACCATGTTTCGGCTGGTGGAAAGCCAACCATCCACATAGCCAATTTTGATTTCTTCATTGCCAAACACATCAGAAACACTTAATCCGTTCCAATTTCCCTCTTTATCAGAAAACCGTGAAAAGGCTGCCGATTGCATGGCGTTTTGATAAACATAGATTGCACTCAATCCATGTAAATCTGATGTCGGTGCAAAATCAGACATCATTTGATGCACTTTTTCGTCTGTCAGGATTCCTTCATATTTCGCTGCAATTTCCTTGTCGATTTCTACTGCTGTTTTGCCAGTACCTTCACCGATATTTGGGTCAAATGTATATTTGTTTTGAAAGGTGGAAAAGGATAGCAAGGCAGAGAACAGGATAATTCCAATTAGAGCGATGAGCGCCAAACGCTTTGAAAACACTTTCCGCAGTTCAAAAAGAATCAGTTTTTTCATTCTTCACAGCCCCCTTTGAAATAGAACAGGTACAGGTCTTCCAAAGTAGGCTGCACCCTTACCGCATTTTCCATAGGCGGACGATCTCCAATAATCCGTAAGATCGTCTGGTTTCCGCTGATGTTCCGCAGATTACTTGTATTGTAGGCAGCTGCGTATTTTTCCGCATAGGCAGTCGGAACCGTACATTCCCATACTTGACCGTCGATCTCAGAAGTAATCTCCTGCGGATTTCCAAAATGAATGATTTGCCCGGATTTCATCATAATGATTTCCTCTGCGATAAACTCCACATCGGAAACAATATGCGTAGACAGAATTACAATGCGGTCTTTGGAAAAG
Organism: Clostridium sp. AM34-9AC; assembly: GCF_003480225.1. Taxonomy (NCBI): domain Bacteria; kingdom Bacillati; phylum Bacillota; class Clostridia; order Eubacteriales; family Clostridiaceae; genus Clostridium; species Clostridium sp. AM34-9AC. Next base: position 30,517 of record NZ_QUIU01000023.1, on the reverse strand, counting down.
GCGCTGATCAAATTGCGGAAACGGACGCGCTCTTTCGGGTCAAGCCCTGCCGTTGGCTCGTCTAAAATCAAAATGCGGGGATCATTGAGCATGGCTTGTGCAATCCCTAAACGCTGTTTCATGCCTCCGGAAAAGGTTTTGATTTTGTGCTTACTTTCCCTCGATAAGTCTACTGCTTCCAGTAACTCTTTTGACTTCTTATGTGCCGCCTTTTCGTCCAAGCCTTTTAGAGCAGAAACGTAGCGCAGAAAGTCATACGCTGAAAAATCGGGGTAATATCCGAAGTGCTGCGGCAAGTAGCCTAAAAGATTGCGATAGCGTTCACCCAGCCCCACAATGTTTTTCTCGTTAAGCAGAATTCTCCCGGAAGTAGGATTTTGGATATTGCAGAGCAGACGCATAAGCGTTGTTTTTCCTGCGCCATTTGCACCCAGTAATCCGTAGACACCATTTGTTAATGTAATATTCAAATTGTCCACGGCGGTTTTGGAGCCGAACTTTTTTGTCAGCCCAATCGTTTTTAATTCCATAAAAAGCCCCTTTCTCCATAGGGAGCAAAAAAATACTCCCCATGTATTTTCATGGAGAGTATAGAGGGAAAATATCTACTTTTTATCTACAAGGCAGGAGATTTGAAATAGGCGGATACATTTGCTCCGGTTGCAGTATTTTCAATCTTCAAATAGCCGTTGTGGTGTTCACAAAGCAGCTTGCAAATATATAGTCCAAGTCCAAAATGCTCAGAATGGTTGTTTTCCTCTGTGTAATATGGGCTGGTAGCTTTTTGCAGGCTGCTTTTGTCAAAACCCTTCCCATCGTCTGTTACGGAAAGCAACAAGCCGTTGTCGTGCAAGACGAAAGATATTGTTACCGTAGTCCGGGCATATCGAACTGCGTTGGCAATCAGGTTATTGCTGACCTGTGAAACAAATGCGCTGTCAAGGGGCAACTGTGAATTGGGTATATGATTTTGTAAAATCAACTCTTTTGCATTTTTCGCACAAACGATTTTTGCGCTATCATACAAAGAAGATACCAATGGTTGCAAGCCAATCAACTTGTACTCTGGCTGCGTATCTTCCATACGCCTAAGATTGCTCATACTGCTTACATAGTTTTCCATACGAGAAATATGCTTTCCCATTGTGGCGGCGGTTTCCCTCGTTTGGGAATTGTCGCTGGCTTGCAGCATTTCGTTATAGCCTTTTAGTACCGTCAGAGGGGTACGCAAATCGTGAGCAAAAGCGGCGTTAAGTGCTTTTCGTTCTTCAACTTGTCGCCACATTTTAGAGAAATTGTCCGCAAGGGTTGTCCGCATGATTTCAAAGGACGCGCAAAGCTGTCCCAATTCATCGTTGTTATCATAGTCGATTGAAAAATCCAAGTCATTGTTCGCTATTTTTTCAGAAGCAGTCCGCAGTTCCGCAAGCGGCTTTTTCAGCCTGTTTCTGTAAAATAGCAGCGCAGCAGCGATAATACAGAATGCAGAATAGATAGGAGTTGCAACAACGGGAAGTTTCTCCAGTAGCGCAATGGTACGCTCGTCCTCTTTAGACATCGGGACGGGCACTGTCCCGATGTAAGCGCCGTCGCCCAACTGTTCCCCCTGCTCATTCGTCAAATAATATTTTTCGCCGGTCGGAGGATAAGATGCTCTGATACCCTCGGCAGCACCATCACAGATTGAAAAAGTCGTTACGGATAGAAAGACTGCGAGTACAACAAAGGCGATTACATAGAGAACAAGGCTTTTTCGGAGAGATAAATAGTGCTTGCGGCAATTTACTTGACCCATTTGTATCCACACCCCCAAACCGTTTCAACATATATATGGTCGGTATATGCAGCAATTTTAGTTCGTATCCTGCGGATATGCTCTGCCACAACGCTGCTGTCCCCCTCACTGTCATAGCCCCAAATGTGTTCATAAATCCTCTCTTTATCAAAGACTTGGCCCGGATTTTGAGAAAGCAACTCCACAATATCAAATTCCCTTTTTGCAAGACCGACACTCTTATCGCCAAAGAACAAGCAACGTTCTGAATAGTCAATCGTCAAATCACCGGAAAACTTGACTTGTGTTTCAAAATTGTGCCGTGCTTCCCGGCGCAGATGAGCGTGTACCCGCGCTTCAAGCTCTACGAGGGAAAAGGGCTTTACAATATAATCATCACCGCCAACAGCAAAGCCTTTTACCTTATCTGTATCTTCGATTCTGGCAGTCAGAAAAAGGATCGGGCAGGATATGTGATCACGGATACGCTTGCAAACTTCTAACCCGTCTGTTCCGGGCATATTGATGTCAAGCAAAATAATATCCGGTTGTTTTTCCGCTTGCTTTAGTGCTTCTGCGCCATTGAAAGCGGGCAGGACACGAAGGCCCTTGCTTTCAAAAAAGTTACCGAGCATAGAAACAATATCGCTTTCATCATCAGCAATCAGTATCTTTGCATTCATTATGCCCACCTCCTAACAGCAAATATAGCAATCATTTTTCAATTATTTATCTATTCTCCTAGACGTATTATATTCGTTATCTCAAAGAATACAAGGCGGTAAATATGAATTATAAAATGTTTGTAAACGAATAAAAGTTTTTGAAAAAGGAGCGTGATGCCATGACCCAACCCAAAACCGCCCTTGCCTATCTCCGCAACGAAAAAGCCAAAGCAGAGCAGAAGCTGCGCTCTTGCCAGCACCGGGAGAAAATCCTTGAACGCAGGATGTCGGAGCTAAACCGGAGAGAGCGTGTACATCGTCTCTGCACCCGTGCCGGAATGCTGGAAAGCTTTCTGGTCTGTCCGGGAGAGCTGACCGACGATCAGGTGATGGAACTTTTGAAAATCTCGTTCCGTCAACCGGAAGTTGTGCTGGCACTTGCAAAGATGGTGCATGATGTTCACGAACGCAGCAACGTCCAAAACCCTTTAGAATAAAGGGCGCAATTATACACCGTTCCGGTGAAATTGCGGTCTTGCAGACGGCTCGATGAAATCGAAGCTGGCGTTTGTGCGCCAGCCCGATTCCATCCCAAGGAAAACTGCATTTTCCTTGCGCTGCTTTGCAGCTATCCTTTTGCAGAAGAACACGATATAAAGTACAAAAGCCGACCGGGAAAATCCTAGTCGGCTTTTGAATTTTTAGGGATAAAGTTCAATCAAAAGAGCATCAAATTCTTTGCAGTAACATCTTACGGTCATCCTCAGAAATCCCCATGGCATCCATAGCCTGTTCTGGGCTGAGATTCATGTTTTTCATCAGATTCTTTACAGACACCAAAAGAGTTTTGATGTTCTGCTCAGCTGCGGTTTCATCCCGCATTTTTTCCATAGCTCTGCACATAGTTGCCACTCCCTTCTCGTTTTCTTTGAAGTACCATACTCGATTGGCCAAAATGGGATAGTACATTTTGCTGGAATCGGTACAGAAAAAGTCATGCATCAATTTACCAAGCGCCGTTTCATCCTTGATCTGCGAGTTGACATAGATGATATGAGCCTGATCATTAAAGATCATACCAGTTTCCTGAACAGTTCGGTCAATATGATAAATCGGAAGCCCGGCCCTCAAAATATCGTTTTCTGTGATAAAGATGACATAAGTTTCATTCAACGCATCGTATTCCTCACCGGAATCTGTCAGGTTTGCATCAAGCAAGCTGCTATTGTAGCGAGCACGTTTTTCACTTGCGCCCCGGTCACTGCGCTGGACTTCAATATTATATGCACGGTTGTTTCGGTCTACCGCCAGAATGTCCAGCCGAACCGAACGTCCCTGCAAATTTTTAATGCTGTATTGTCCATGAACCTCTCGCACAACCAAATCGTCCCGCTTCAGGATGATTCGGAGCAAGAACTCTGCGCAGTCGTGGTCTTCAAACACCGCAGCCATAAAATCATCATCAATCAAACGAAACTCTCGAATCCGCTGCAAATCTTCCTTGTGCTTCTGCTCAAAGTCCAGTTCTTGTTCTGATTTCCTTTCTGACATCGGCTCACCAGCTTTCTGTTTACTTATCCAAGATAATAGTATCATAAATCCACATTTTTTACAAGGGAACGTTTCAAATGCTCACAAGGAGGTGATTCCTATTCCGTGTCCGCATTTCAAAATCTCCATCGTAAAACGCAGCCAAGGGCAGTCCGTTGTTGCCGGTGCAGCCTACCAAAGCGGCGAACGGCTGTTCAGCGAGTACGACCAGAAAACGAAATTCTACAACAAGAAGAAAGAACTCGTCCATGCCGAAATCATGCTGCCGCCCCATGCGCCGTCCGGATATGCAGACCGGGCAACGTTCTGGAACGCAGTAGAATCCGTTGAAAATCAATGGAACTCGCAGCTTGCCCGGCGCATCGTGCTGGCGTTTCCGGTGGAGGTGCCGAAGGAACAGTATCTTCCCATGCTCAAAGAATTTTGCAACGAGCAGTTTGTTTCCAAAGGTATGATAGCCGACTTCGCCATCCACGACAAGGGCGATGGCAACCCACACGCCCACATTCTGCTGACCATCCGGGCAATGGATGAACACGGCAAGTGGCTCCCGAAAGCCCGAAAAGTATACGACCTTGACGAGAACGGCGAACGCATCCGGCTTCCATCCGGGAACTGGAAGTGTCACAAGGAAAACACGGTGGACTGGAACGACCAGAAGTACGCCGAGGTCTGGCGGCATGGCTGGGAAACCATCACCAACCGCTATCTGGAAGCCGCTGGCAGACCGGAACGTGTTGATCTCCGCTCATTCGAGCGTCAGGGCGTGCAGCAGATTCCGACCGTGCATCTCGGCCCCGCTGCTCACCAGATGGAAAAACGTGGGATAGAAACCTTTCTCGGCAACCTGAACCGGGACATTCGTGCCGCCAACAGCTTGATGCAGTCCATCCGCAGCACCATCCGGGGACTGCAACGCTGGATCGCAGACCTGACCGAAAAGAAGCAGCTTCTTCTGGACGCTCTGGAAAAGGCGAAAGAACCCACGCTGTCCGACCTGCTGGTGGACTACTTCAACCTCCGCAACGAACAGCGCAGTGATTGGTCTGGCAAGGCAAAACTGAAATGCACTGTCCGGGATTTTGAGGAGATTCGGCAGGCGGTGGACTACCTGAAGGCCCATTCTCTGAACACCATCGAGGATTTGAACGCCGCAATCAAAGACCTGAGCCAGACCGCCGCCCCTCTCCGCAGACAGTTGAAGCAGAACGAGAGCCAGATGCGAGCAATCGCCCAGATCAAGGATGCTGCTGCCATCCATGCCAAGCTGAAGCCCATCCACGACATCTTTATAAAGAAGAACTTCAAGCTGACAAAGGACGCTTATGCTGCCCAGCACAAGGACGAGCTGGACGCATTCAACAAAGCTGTCCGTACCCTGATGAAACTGAACGGCAGCACAGCGGTAGATTTTTCGGCATTGGATGCCGAATTTTCTGCGCTGCAATCCGGCAGCGCAGAGCTGCGCAGCCAACTGGAAACCTTGCAGCCGGACATCTCTGCTCTGAAAAATATCCGCAAGTATATCGACCTTGTGCTGAATAAGCAACAGCTTTCCGCACCGGGCGGCAAGACCCCGGAAAAGGAATCGGTACTGAAAAAGCTGAATGATAGCAAGGTGGCTCTTGAAGAGAAAAAATCACAGCCCTATCAAAAGACAACGGAACACACATTGTAAAAGGAGAAGCACAAATGAGCAAAACTGTCACTTTGACCGAACATCGCCCTGCGGATGGAATGTTGACCATGCGAGTCAAAAACACAACTTACAACGTCAACATCTTTTTCAATCCGAACGCGAAGAGCACATTGGATACTCAAATGCGAAAAATCATTCAAAAAGAAGCGAAAGCTGGTAACTTTTGAATTTACAGCAGCATCTTGATTTTTTATCTTGACAAAAGGCAGCCCAAGGGAGGTCTGGTCAATGAAGTGGGAAATGCCCTTTATAAGAACGGGTACCGGATGAAGGTATTTAATACCATCAACTTTTCAAAATCAATGCACTATAATCCTTTTGCCTATCTCCATTCTGAGAAGGATATTCTGAAACTGGTGACAACGCTGATCGCCAATACAAAAGGGGAGAGCAAAGGCGGGGATGATTTCTGGCTCAAAGCGGAGACGCTGCTTTATACTGCGTTGATTGGATATATTCATTATGAGGCACCGGAAGAGGAACAGAATTTTTCAACACTGCTTGAAATGATCAATGCAATGGAAGTCCGTGAGGATGATGAGGAATTCAAGAATCCGGTGGATATGATGTTTGATGAACTGGCAGAACAGAATCCGGATCACTTTGCTGTAAGACAGTATGCCAAGTACAAGCTGGCAGCAGGTGTTGTATGCTCTAAGAGACTTCTTAATCAAGCAAGTGGGAAGTCTCTTAGAACACACAACCTAAAACCGAAGAAAGGAGCGCAAGTTATGAGAAAAAATGAGAAAATCACAGCTCTGTACGAACGACTGAGCCGTGATGACTTTGGCAAAGATGATGACCAACAGCGTGAGAGCAATTCCATATCCAATCAAAAGGCAATGTTGGAGGAGTTCGCCGCACGGCAGGGCTTTACAAACATTGTCCATTTCACGGACGATGGCATTAGTGGTACTTGCTTTGACCGTCCCGGATTTTTAGCAATGATGAAAGAAGTGGAAGCCGGGAATGTGGAGTACCTGTGTATCAAGGACATGAGCCGCATGGGTCGTGACTATCTGAAAGTCGGTCAGATTATGGAAATCCTGCGTCAGCGTGGCGTTCGCCTTATCGCCATCAATGACGGCGTGGACAGCGCCAGAGGGGACGATGATTTTACCCCTTTCCGCAACATTATGAACGAGTATTACGCCAGAGACACCAGCCGTAAAATCCGTTCCACTTTCCAGTCCAAAGGCAAGTCCGGCAAGCACCTCACAGGCACAGTCATTTACGGCTATCTCTGGAACGAAGCCAGAGACCAATGGTTGGTTGACCCCGAAGCCGCAGAGGTGGTCAAGCGTATCTTTGCCATGACGATTGAGGGCTACGGTCCGTATCAGATCGCCAGCAAGCTGAAAGAAGAAAAAATCCTCATTCCGTCCGCTTACCTTGCCCGGCACGGCGAGGGTGTGAATAAAAACAAGACTTTCAAAGATGTGTACGGCTGGGGTTCTTCCACCATCTGCAACATTCTTGAAAAGCGTGAATATCTGGGACACACCATCAACTTCAAGACCCGAAAGCACTTCAAGGACAAGAAAAGCCATTATGTCCCGGAGGACGAATGGACGATTTTCGAGAATACCCATGAAGCTATCATTGACCAGCAGACCTTTGACCTTGTGCAGAAAATCCGTGGGAATGTCAGACGCTACCCGGACGGCTGGGGCGAAGCAGCTCCCCTCACGGGCTTGCTCTATTGCGCCGATTGCGGCGGCAAGATGTATGTCCACCGCACCAACAACGGCAAGCGTATTTCTCAATATACCTGTTCCCAATACAGCAAAGTCCCAGTTGGAAAGCTCTGCACGACACAGCACCGTATCAATGAAGATGTGGTTCTGTCCCTTGTTTCCGAAATGCTCAAAGCTATTGCCGAGTATGCCAAGCATGACCGAGCCGAGTTTGTCCGTGTGGTACAGGAAGCGCAGTCCAGCCAGCAGACAGCAGAGGTTAAGAAACAGCGGTCACGCCTTGCTGCCGCCAAGCAGAGAGTTTCCGAGCTGGAAGTCCTGCTCTGTAAAATCTATGAGGACAACATTTTAGGAAAGCTGTCCGACAGCAGATACGCCACTCTGGACGCTCAATACGAAAAGGAACAGTCCGAGCTTACCGCTGAAATCTCTGTTCTGGAAAAGGCTGTCAAGAGCTATGAGAAGCACGAAAAGGACGCTGATCGTTTTATCGCTCTGATTGACAAGTATGAGAACTTCGACAAGCTGACCATTGCTATGCTCAACGAGTTTATCGAGAAAATCCTTGTGCATGAGCGTGACCGTAAAGGCAGTATACAGACCACACAGGAGGTCGAGATTTACTTCAATTTTGTTGGGCGATTCGTTCCACCGGCGTTTGGCGAAGTGGAGCTTACCCCGGAGGAATTAGAGGAAATCCGCAAGCGTGAGGAACGCAAGGACAGGCTTCATCAGAACTACTTGAAGCGGAAAGCCAGCGGAGCGCAGAAGCGATACGAGGACAAAATCAAGAAGCGGAAAAAGGCGGAAATCGAAGCCAAGAAAGCCGCCATTCGTGCGGAGGACATTGCAAAGGGCGTGTTCGTCCCTGTCAGCAGTTTACCGCAGAGAGAGCCGATGAAAGGAGTACAAACAGCATGAATATCACTTACACACAGAACGGCGATTATCTTATCCCAAACATCATTATCCGCAAGACCAAGCCCATCGGTCACTATGGCAGACTTCGCAAAGCGTATTTGGAAATGCACCGCCCGATACTGTTCAATGAGCTGGTGCTATCCGACAAGCTCTTTGAGCATTGCGCCGAGATTGATGAAGCGGCACGAAACCGCACGGAGCTGATCGTGCGGTCACTGGCAGAGCAAAACGGTGTGACTGAGCAACTGAAAGCCGATAATCAAATGGAATGGGTGCGGCAGATGAACGCTTGCAAGGCACAGGCAGAGGAGATTGTGAAAGCAGAATTGATTTATGATTGAGTGAGGAAGTCCGGGCAGAAAACTGTTCGGACTTTTCTCATATATTCCAAAGTTGCGATAGAATTGTTCACGAGTTTTATGGTATAATTTGAATGCGAAAAATCGTAGAATTGGAAGTTGGTAGGAGGTTGCTTTATGAGCCTTGATAGGAAAATAAATCGCATTCAATTTCTCTCAGGAAATTCGCTAAAGGTTATTGCTGTACTGACAATGCTTATTGACCATCTATGTAAAATTGTGCTGCAATGGCTGCTATCAAACTACTGGGGGGCTATGGCAGATAACGGGCAAATGTCGTGGGAGAGATTCCGAGAGATAGATTATTTCATACGGTTTGATTTGCAAAGCATTGGGACGATTGCTTTTCCGCTATTCTGTTTTTTGCTGGCAGAAGGATTCCAACACACAAGAAGTAAAAAACGCTATATTGGGTTGATGCTTGCATTTGCCCTTATTTCGGAAGTTCCATTTGACATAGGTTTCTTTAGTGCGTATTCACGAATGGAAGATACATTTCCGTTTTACTTGAAGTATCAAAATGTATTTTTCACCTTGTTTTTAGGCTTATTGACATTGGTATGCCTTGAAAGATTTTCGTGTAAATCAGACCTACCGGTGGATAGAATAAAATCAGCAGTCCTGCAAGTTCTCAGTGTAGTGCTTTTTTCCGGCATTGCGGAAGAAATCCATTGTGACTACGGTATGCAGGGGATCTTATTCATATCAGCATTTTATATTTGCCGTAATCACCGAATCTATCAAGTGTTGCTGTTCCTTTTGGCTTACATGGGGACAACGGGGAATCAACCGCCTTTATGTACGCTTCTTGCCTGCTTGCTTATTCTGCTATACAACGGAAAGCGTGGTAAACTGAAGCTAAAATACTTCTTCTATGTTTTTTATCCAGCACATATCCTTGTCCTATATTTGATTCAGATAGGACTCGGAAAATACTTACTGAAATGACTAATTGCAGTTTGTCGAGAAATTAAGCCGGAGCAAACCCCTTTAGGAACTAAAGGGCGCACTTCTATACTCTCTGTCGAGAGTAGTGCGTCCTGCGGAGCTTCATTCTCCGTCAGCAGAAGAAAACTGCATGACCGAGAATGTTGCGTCACTTCGTTCCGTCAAGGTGGCTACACCCCCTTGCGCCGCTAAAGCGGCTATCCCCTGTGGACTTGCCGTCCGCAAACGGTTTTGACAAACCGTTCGCCGCCAGCAAGTTTGAAAATCAAGAATCTTAATTTGATAAAGGAGTGTGATTCTATGAAAAAGAAATTACCCATAATCCTCTTGGGTGTTATTTTGGCTTGTGTGTTGGTTTTCGGTTTCCTTTATGCAAACAATGACATTGGTAAAACCGCAAACAGTTTAGAAGCAGACATTCGCCAATCTCAAAAAATTTTGGATGATTGGATTGTTGATGGAAGCATTTCCGACACAATGGCTGCATTTATTTCTTACCCACAGGACAAGACAGACCACACTTTTTCTGTCTATGTAAATCGCCCTGGCTTGTCTTTTGGATATTTCTTCCGTGGTGGTGGAGATATAGTTGAGGTTGATGATTACATTGCAGAGTTTGTTGTTGAGGGAAATAACGAAAGGGCATTTATCTCAATGAATACCCAAAATATTGTTCGACTTGAAGTAGATGATGGCAACGGCATTCAGGTGATTGATATTGATAGTGGCAAGCCTTTCGCCATTGTCCTGCCCCTCAATGTAGGAAACATCTGTTTCTATGATACGAATGGAAATGTTGTGGAATATCTTCGCCAACAACTTTGACCAACTTCAATTTACCGAACTGAACACAACAACTGAATACCGAAAAACTGACCGTTGACTGGTCGCAATCTGCGAAAAGTTGACGGTCTTTTTTTATCCCAAAAATCAAAAAAGGAGGTCAATCACAATGACAAAACCGAAAACCCTTGAACAGCTCCGAGCCGAAAAGGAACGGGCCGAGACGCAGCTTGCACAGGAGAAGCACAAGCTCAACCGTCTTGAGAACAGAAAGAAATATCTGGAGAAAGGCGAAAGGCAGAAACGCACCCACCGCCTTTGCAATCTGGGCGGCACGATTGAGAGCCTTGCCCCGGAGGTCAAAGATCTCACACGCACCGAAATGACAGAGCTGATGGAACACATCTTTTCTCTGTCCGAAGTCCAGCGAGCCGTCCGTCACATGGCGATTACCCACATCAGCCAAGCAAACAGAGAAAAGGAGTTGAAAGCCGATGGCACTATTTCATCTGAGCGTCACGCAGACTAAGCGAAGCGCAGGACAGTCCGCTATTGCTTCTGCTGCCTACCGTGCCGGGGAGCGATTGTATAGCGAGTATTACGGCGAATACAGCGACTACACCAGAAAGGGCGGCGTGATCTGCTCCAACATTCTCCTGCCGTCCCATGCACCGCCCGAATACGCAGACCGCCAGACCCTATGGAACGCCGTGGAAAAAGCCGAGCGTGGAAAGAACGCCCAGCTTGCATACAGCTTTGACATTGCCTTGCAGAATGAATTTTCCCTTGAGGAAAACATCGCTCTTGCAAGGCAATTTTTATTGGAGAACTTTGTAAGCCGGGGCATGGTGGTTGACTTCGCCGTACACCAGCCAGACCGTGAGGACGGCGGCATACCCAATCCACATTTTCATGTACTTTGCCCCATCCGCCCCATCGAGCAGAACGGCAAATGGGGGCTAAAGCAACGCCGGGTGTATGAGCTGGACGAGGACGGCAACCGTATTCGAGACGCAAACGGTAAGTATGTGTTCAATGCCGTTCCCACTACCGACTGGGGCAGTCCCGAAACGCTGGAATACTGGCGGCAGACATGGGCGGAGATGTGCAACGCCAAGTTTGCAGAGAAAGGGCTTGATGTTCGCATCGACCACCGAAGCTATGAGCGTCAGGGCGTGGAGCTTCTTCCCACTGTCCATGAGGGCGCAACCGTCCGGGCAATGGAGAAGAAAGGCATACGCACCGAGAAAGGCGAGTTCAACCGCTGGATCAGAGCAACCAATGCCGTTATCCGTGACATCAAGAAGAAAATCACTCTCCTGTTTGATTGGATTGCCGAAGCAAAAGCAGAGCTTGCCAAGCCGCAGGCACCCGACCTTGTTTCTCTGCTGAACGCCTATTACACCAGCCGCAACGCCGGGGCGTATTCCCAGAAAGGCAAGGTCTGCAATCTAAAGGAGATGAACGAGACTTTCAATTATCTTCGGAAGAATGGCATTTACACCCTTGAAGATTTGGAAAGCCGTGTCAGCGAACACAGTGCTGCCACAGAGAGCTTGAAGAAAACGCTGGACGAACAGACCGCCCGAATGAAAGCAATTAAGCAGCTCTATGACAGCTCCGCTGCTTTCCAGAGCTTGAAGCCTGTCTATGACGGCTTGCAGAAAATCAAGTTTGAGAAGCCCAGAGCCAAGTACAAGGCAGAGCATGAAACGGAACTGAAACAGTTCTACGCCGCCAGACGAAAGCTGACCGGGGAGTTCCCAGACGGCAAGGTGGATATGAAAAAGCTGTCCGACGAGTATGACGAGCTGGAACAGGCGCACAACACCACCTATGGCGAGTTTAAGACCGTCAGAGACGATTTACACCGTCTTTGGAAGGTCAAGTCATGCGTAGATACTGCCGCCCGATTTAACGAGCGCACAGAGGAACAAAAGCTCCAAAATCGACCCCAAACACGACAGAAAAAGGAGGAACTATCCCGATGAATTACACCCAAGCACAGATTGACCGGGCAAACGCCGTCAGTCTGGAAGATTTTCTCCGCACACAGGGAGAGACGCTTATCAAAAGCGGACGGGAATACCGTTGGAAAGAACATGACAGCCTGACCGTCCGGGGAAACAAGTGGTTTCGCCACAGCCAGAGCAAGGGCGGCTATCCCATTGATTTTGTCATGGAGTTTTACGGCAAGTCCTTTCCCGAAGCAGTCCAGCTCTTAACCGGCGAAAGCGCCGAGGGACAGAGCGAAGCCGCCACAGCACCGCCCACAGCGTTTCACTTGCCCTTGCACAACAGAACAGCCGACAGAGCAATCCAATATCTCACAGAAAGCCGAGGTCTCAACAAAACGCTTGTTGAGGCTTTTCTTCTTTCCGGGGATATTTACGAGGACGCAAAGCGGCACAATGTTGTGTTTGTCGGCAGAGACCGAAGCGGTACGCCGAGATACGCCCATGTGCGAGGAACGGCAGACCCATTCAGACAGGATATTACCGGGTCTGACAAGTCCTATCCGTTCCGCTATGAGGGAAACGGCAACCAGCTCTTTGTCTTTGAAGCACCGATAGACCTGTTATCGTTTATCTGCCTATATCCGCAAGACTGGCAGACAAGGAGCTATCTTGCCCTGGGCGGCGTTTCGGGCAAAACACTTGACCGTTTCCTTTCTGAACGCAAGGACACCCGAAAAGTGTTCCTCTGCCTTGACAGCGACACCGCAGGAAGCGATGCCTGTACCCGACTGGCACAGGACATTCCCGGCGAGATCGCCGTCATTCGCCTTGTCCCGGCAAGGAAAGACTGGAACGATGTCCTCCGTCAGCAAGGGGACATTCCCAGCCGCAAATTCATAGCCGAGACAATCACGCTGCGAGAGCTGCCCACCGCCCAGCCTGTCCCCATGCTCCGCATGGCAGATGTGGAGCTTACGAGCGTGGAATGGCTATGGTTTCCGTATATCCCCTTTGGGAAGCTGACGATCATACAGGGCAACCCCGGCGAGGGCAAGACATACTTTGCCATGCGTCTTGCGGCGGCTTGCACCAATCGAAAGCCTTTACCTGGTATGGAGACACTTGAGCCTTTCAATATCATCTATCAGACCGCCGAGGACGGTTTGGGCGATACCGTTAAGCCCCGGCTGATGGAAGCGGACGCAGACCTTGAAAGAGTGCTTGTCATTGACGATAGAGACACGCCGCTGACCCTTGCCGATGAGCGCATCGCAAGGGCAATCCGGGAAAACAACGCAAGGCTGGTTATCATTGACCCGGTGCAGGCGTTTCTGGGCGCAGATGTGGACATGAACCGGGCAAATGAAGTCCGTCCCATCTTCCGCAGTCTGGGAGACATTGCACAGGCTACTGGGTGCGCTATCGTGCTGATCGGACACCTCAACAAAGCCGCAGGAACGCAAAGCACCTACCGGGGATTGGGGTCTATCGACATTACGGCGGCAGTCCGCAGTCTGCTTTTTATCGGCAAGCTGAAGGACAATCCAACAACGAGGGTGCTTATCCATGAGAAAAGCTCCCTTGCGCCGCCCGGACAGTCCCTTGCATTTTCTCTGGGAGACGAGAAAGGTTTTGAGTGGATAGGGGCTTATGACATTACCGCTGACGAGCTTCTTGACGGGACAGACACAGCCAAGACCGAAAGCAAGACCGCACAGGCGCAAATGATCATTCTGGAACTGCTTGCGGACGGAAAGCGTATGCCGAGTGCAGAGTTGGAAAAGGCAGTCAATGAGCGGGGGATTTCCTCACGCACCATGAGAACGGCAAAAAGCCGTATCGGAGACAGACTTGTGACCGAGAAAGACGGCACAACATGGGTCTGCTATCTCCGAGACTGACAACAGGAACACGGCAAGCGTGGCAAAGACGGCAAGGTTTTTATAGATACCTTAATGTTGCCGCCTTGCCTTGTCCCCTCATACCGACACCGCCCGATGATGAACAGTCACCGGGCATTTTTCATTTACAGGAGGATTTTGCATGAACAATACCGCAACCAATACCGCCACTTGCCCGACTGTCAGAAAGCAGATCGGCAAGACCACCTATATCGTCCGTGTCCATTTCAGCGAGACCGCAAAAGAGACGATGGAGGACAAAATCAAGCGTATGCTCCGTGAGGAAGTCCGCAAAATGTGACTTCTTTTTGAATTTGATGAAAAAGTCCTTGACTTTTCGTCTCTGGAAAGACGGCCAAGTCCATTCTGGTAAGCTGTGGTGCAAGACTGGCACCGTTTGATATCAAGGAACTCAGAGACCTGACTGCTTATGATGAACTGGAGCTTGATACTCTGGGAGATGAGAAGACGGCCCTGTTCCTGATCATGTCAGATACAGATGGAACCTTTAACTTCCTGATTTCCATGATCTATACACAGATGTTCAATCTTCTGTGTGAGAAAGCGGATGATGTGTATGGTGGAAGATTACCGGTACATGTAAGATGTCTGATTGATGAGGCGGCGAATATCGGCCAGATACCTAATCTGGAGAAGTTGGTCGCAACGATCCGAAGCCGAGAAATATCGGCATGCCTGGTATTACAGGCAAAGTCGCAGCTGAAAGCGATTTATAAGGATAACGCTGATACGATCATCGGCAACATGGATTCACAGATTTTTCTTGGTGGTACGGAACAGACCACTTTGAAGGATCTGAATGCGATTCTGGGAAAAGAAACGATTGATATGTACAATACAGGTCAGTCAAAAGGATCCCAGGAAAGCTACAACATGAATTACCAGAAACTTGGTAAGGATCTTATGACAATGGATGAACTGGCGGTCATGGACGGCTCAAAATGTATTGTGCAGGTCCGTGGTGTAAGACCTTTCTTATCCGATAAATATGATCTGACGCAGCATCCGAATTACAAGCTGACGGCAGATTATGATAAGAGGAATTATTTTGATGTAGTAAAATTCCTCAGCCACAACTTAATACTGAAAGCAGATGACGAATACCAGGTCATCGATTTAACCGAGTAAAGAGCTCTTTCCATCCGGCGATAAAGGCCGGGAGGCAGGAGCTTTTACTATATTCCCGAACAGGAAATAAAAGAATTTCCAAATGGGGAGCAAATATGCGCGCATAGCCGGGATCACTGCAGGAAGACCGGCAGTAACTATAAAACGCCCTTTGGTCAGGACAGAAGGAAAAAGTATATCACACAAAAATCATTTAATGGAGGAATTTGAATTATGGCATTTTTTACAAGCGCAGTAGGAACCTTACAGACACTTGTTATCGCTCTTGGAGCCGGACTTGGAATCTGGGGAGCGATCAACCTTATGGAAGGCTACGGAAATGATAATCCCGGAGCAAATGCTCATGTACGGTAAGGAAGCAAGCAACCGAAAACAAGAGATAGACCGCCAGCACTACACTATTCCGAACCAAAGACCAAAAGATAAGCATTGTGGGAAAATCTAAACTTTTGGATTTTCCTACAATGCCGACTACGGCGGAATCCTTCCCACTCCTTATATCTTTATTTCCGTATACATTGAATTTGTATTTAGTAAATGCTATAATGTCCCTATTCAAATTATAAATGTGTTGAATTAGTTACATGTACATATTTTTTGTGCCGCATAAATACCCTGTTGAGGTTGTCGTTCTTTGTCCAGATGTGGAAACAATAAAAGGAAGGGAACGATACAGGGAGAAAACAGGCTATTCCGGCTTTACGGTTGAAACCTTATACGATACATTTATGCAGACAACACCACGGATCGGCTTTTGGCTGGACAATTCCAACCAAACACCACAGCAGACAGCAGAAACCATTCTGAACGCCAGAAAGTCGGTATGATTGTTACATATAAGGGGAAGAAAAATTTCTTTTAGGTACTTTCTTTCCTAAAACTAATGTGATATAATAGCATCATTCCAAAAAAGGAGTAAAAAATATGCGGCAAGGTATTCTTAAATAAAACTATAATCAAATAGTGGGAACAAAGGATTATGATAGTCCCTTTTGTGGGGGCTTGGTTTTTTGTACCCAATTTAAGAATACTTTTGCCTTATCAATTTTGACATATCCGAAAAACAGCAATCACAAACAGGTGTATGCTGTATATGTGTATGTCCGCAAATTATAATCCCCAGTGGTAAAAGTATTTTACTGCTGGGGATTTTTATGCCCTTTTGGGGCTGTAAAAGGAGGACAATCACATGAAAATAATCAATATTGGAATTCTCGCCCATGTAGACGCAGGAAAAACAACATTGACGGAAAGCCTGCTGTACACCAGTGGAGCGATTGCGGAACAAGGAAACGTGGATAAAGGAACTACAAGAACAGACACTATGATTTTGGAACGGCAGCGCGGAATTACCATTCAGACAGCGGTTACTTCTTTTTGCTGGAATGATTATAAAATCAATATCGTGGACACTCCCGGTCATATGGATTTTTTAACCGAAGCATACCGCTCTTTATCTGTCCTTGACGGAGCTGTTTTAGTCATTTCGGCAAAAGACGGCGTACAGGCACAAACCCGTATATTATTCCATGCGCTTCAGAAAATGGACATTCCGACAATTATCTTTATAAATAAGATAGACCAAAATGGGATCGACCTGCGGCGTGTTTACCAAAGCATTAAAGATAAACTTACCAGTGATATGATTGTCATGCAGGAGGTTTCCCTGTCGCCAAAGATAACCATGACCGATATTTCTGATTTGGACAAATGGGATATGATTATTTCCGGAAGCGATGAACTATTAGAACGATATGTTGCAGAGGATTCTTTGGATATACAGGAATTACAATATGAAAAGTGCAAAAGAACCAGATGCTGCTCTTTGTTTCCTGTTTATCATGGGAGTGCAAAAGACAATTTAGGAACAGAAAAACTGATTGAAGCGATTACAGAAACTTTCATTACAGAAACAGACGATATTCAGTCTGAATTATGTGGATATGTTTTTAAGGTTGAGTATACAGAGCGGAAAAAACGGCTTTCTTATTTACGCCTGTATCATGGGACGCTCCATTTACGGGATACCCTGCTGCTGTCAAAAAAGGAAAAAATAAAGATTACAGAAATGTGTATTCCGTCAAATGGTGAAATCGTCCCGGTTGACCATGCCTGTCCGGGAGAAATTGTTATTTTAGCTGATGATACTTTGAAACTGAACGACATTCTGGGAAATGAAAAACTCCTGCCTCACAAAACACGGATTGATAATCCCATGCCATTACTTCGGACAACGGTAGAGCCGCAAAAGCCGGAGCAAAGGGAAGCCCTGTTAAATGCCCTCACAGAGATTGCTGATACAGACCCTCTTTTGCATTTTGACATTGATACTGTTACACATGAGATTATATTATCTTTTTTGGGAAAAGTACAGTTAGAAGTTATTTGTTCGCTATTAGAAGAAAAATATCATGTGGGCGTGGCTATGAAAGAGCCTTCGGTTATTTATCTGGAAAGACCGCAAAAAAAAGCGAGCTACACGATTCATATTGAAGTGCCGCCGAATCCGTTTTGGGCATCTATTGGTTTGACTGTAACACCGCTTCCTGTTGGAAGCGGAACACAATATAAAAGCGAGGTATCTCTCGGCTATTTAAACCAAAGTTTTCAAAATGCCGTCATGGAGGGTGTGCGTTATGGAATGGAGCAGGGCTTATATGGCTGGGGAGTGACAGACTGCCAAATTTGTTTTGATTATGGAGTTTATTACAGCCCGGTCAGCACCCCCGCTGATTTTCGTTTTCTTGCGCCTGTCGTGTTGGAGCAGGCATTGAAAAAAGCAGGAACACAACTGTTGGAACCATACCTTTCCTTTACCCTTTTTGCACCGCAGGAATATCTTTCACGGGCTTATAATGACGCACCAAAGTATTGCGCAATCATTGAATCAACCAGACTTGAAAAAGATGAAGTTATTTTTAAGGGGGAAATCCCTGCCCGTTGTATTGGTGAATATAGAAATGATTTGAATTTTTATACAAATGGAAGAAGTGTCTGCATTACAGAATTAAAAGGGTATCAGGAAACTTCCGGCGAGCCTGTGTTTCAGCCACGCCGCCCGAACAGCCGTTTAGACAAGATCCGGCATATGTTTCAGAAGATAATGTAACATCTTGCGCAATGCAAACGTTCATTGCTGGCTATTGCGAAATATCATTGATAAAATCAGCATCAGAGAGGAGGAACCATTTTGAACCAGAAACAGACGGATATTACAACAGGAAAGCAAATACGTCATCTGCGAACACAATCGGGAATGACACAGGAAGAACTGGCTGGGAAATTGAATGTTACCCGGCAGGCGCTATCGAATTGGGAGAGAGATGTTAATGAACCCGATTTAAATACGTTGAAAAAAATTTGTTTTCTTTTTGGAGTCCACATGGACGATTTTGCGAAGGAGGTAATAACAAAAATGGAAACATGTGAAAAAAAGAGAAACGACAATTTAATAAGTATGATATGGCAATTGGACTTTTTTATGGTGTCGGGATATTTCTTGGCATTGGTATTTTCTTTGTTGGCGGTTTTATGACAATGTCGGGTGCAGGGTGGGGAGCATCACTATTTGGCGGTGGCTGTTTTTCTCTTGTATTTGGCTTGATATGCCATGCAGTTATTACATTGAGAAGAAATGACAAATGATGACATATCCTGCTTTCTAGTCTTTTCGGTCATATCGCGTAAAAAAGCCGCTGCTTTTGGCTTTCCAATAGCGGCGGCAAAGGGAAATATCCTTTGAATACCTTACAGAAGAAAAGTTTTGCAGCATTATAAAAATAAAAGCCTATACCATTTTGGAAAGAAAAGATACATAATAGTCAAGACGGCAACAATCAGAAGTTATGGAGGGTAACAATGGAATATAGTAAGGAAGATTTAATGGAAGCAAAAAGGCAAATTTTGGGAGTGGGAGAGAACATGGGAACAGAGGAAAGCAAAAAGATCTGGGAGAAAAACGCACAATTTTGGGATGATGCAATGGGTGACGAATCCAATGAATTTCACAGAGAGGTAGTACGTCCCAAAGTAACGGAACTTCTCTCTCCTGATCCTTCGGATTACATTTTGGATATTGCGTGCGGCAATGGAAATTATTCTTCGTATCTTGCACAGAGAGGCGCTTCGGTCGTCGCTTTTGATTACAGCAAAAAAATGATAGAATTGGCTAAAAGACGGCGATCACAATATGCAAAACAAATTGAGTTTTGCGTAGCGGATGCGACCAATAGAGAAAGCTTATTAGGATTAAAAAGAAATCGAGCCTTTACGAAAGCAGTTTCTAATATGGCAATTATGGATATTACGGATATTGAACCGCTTTTTATGGCTGTTTATGAACTATTGGAGGAAAACGGGATTTTTGTCTTTGCAACGCAGCACCCTTGTTTTATCACATTGACTGAAAAATATATGACACCGCACAGTTACTATGATATAGCGATCGAAGGGCAGCCGGAGGAGCAGATTTATTATCATCGTTCCATACAAGATATTTTTAACCTTTGTTTCAGAGCTGGATTTGTCATTGATGGATTTTATGAAGAATGTTTCAAAAACAATAAAGAAATTCCTATGGTAATGATAGTAAGGCTTAAAAAGGTAAAACGTGATAGCTTAAAATAAATTCAAGTTTGCCGGATAAATAGCAAACCCGGCCGAGCCAGTCAACGGTCAAGATGAACGGGCTTCGCCCGCCGTTGACAGCCCCGCCCGGTTTTGCAGTTAGGCAGTCAAGGAGCGACAGCCTAAAGTGCTGCCGCCCCTTACTATCATAAAAAGCAACTACTAACCAGCCACAGCCCTTTTGGGAGGAAAGGGGGATTTTCCATGACCTGTACAGAAGAATATCGGGAACATATCGAGTACACTTTCCATGCCTTTTGCAAAGTCGTTATCCGAAATGCAACGATCAACGCAGCGAGGACACGGAGCAGGAAGCACAAAAGAGAAATATCCCTTGAATACCTCACAGACGAAAAGCACTACCCTTTAGGCACGACAGATGAATATTTCCAAGCCCCGGAGCCGGACGAGGAATACATACTTACCCTTTGCGGCGATACGGTCATTTTCAGCAGCGGTTTACTTGCGGAAGCCCTGTCACGGCTGGACGAACGGGAGCGGGAAATGATTTACCTGTCCTTTTTCAAGCGTATTCCACAGCACGAAATTGGCAGACAGTACGGGCGCAGCCGCAGCACAGCGGGCTACCATATCCGAAAAGCCCTACGGCAGCTCCAAGCGGAAATGGAGGGAATGGCATATGAGAAATAATAGGCTTCTCCCCTATGAAACAATCGTCCAAGCCGCCAGCGGGGAGCCGGAAGCGGTGGGAACTGTATTGCAGTATTACCGCCGCCGCATACAATGTGCCGCCCGTGTGAATGGACGGGTAGACCAAGATACAGAGGACTACATCACCCAGACGCTTCTCACAGCTATTTTCAAGTTCCGCTTTGGGAGATAGCCCTACCGCCTACAACTGAATAACCGCCGCTTCGCCGGCAACCAGAAAGCAGTAAATCTATTCAACAGATTTGCTGCTTTTTTTCGTTCCTGTTTGGCATTTTTGAAAATCCCCAGTATGAAAAAACAAAAGGGAAAATAGCCGCCGCAGTTGGCAAAATCCCTTACTTATCCGTAGAGGGTATCAAAGAAAAAAATACTGCCATTGTCCGCCTATTCCGGCTTGCGTGGTGTTGTAGGGAATAGAGGGGAAATTCTAAAAATCTCCGTCCATTTTGCTTTGCGTGGTGTTGTAGGTAGTGAAAGGAAAATTTTCAAGATAAGCCGGAATAGCGGGTAGCAAAGCCCTTTTGAAACGTTTTGTTAGCGGAAAGGACGGGAGCCGGGGAACGCCGGAGTTTTTCAGAGCAAGATTCTACCGAGGTGCCAAAATTCGCTCTCCGCTTATTTTTGCCCCTGCGGGAATCTTGTTGGGGAGTGCCTTCCCCAAACCCTGCTATGCGCCCTGTCGGGCGAGAAAGGAGGTCACAGACCATGCGAAAGAAATACAATACGCCCCACCGCCGTCATGTGGTAAAGACCCGCATGACCGATGAAGAATACGCCGACTTCACCGGGCGGCTGGCGGCTTATGAAATCAGCCAGTCCGAGTTTATCCGGCAAGCCATACGGAAAGCGACCATACGCCCCATTGTCACCGTTTCCCCGGTCAATGACGGGCTGCTTGCCGCCCTCTCCAAGCTCACGGCAGAGTACGGGAAAATCGGCGGCAACTTAAACCAGATTGCCCGGAGCCTGAACGAATACGGAAGCCCCTACCGGGGGCTGGAAAAGGAAGTGCGGGGAGCCGCCGCCGACCTTGCCGCCTTGAAGTTTGAAGTCTTGCAGAAAGTAGGTGAAGCCGTTGGCGATACTCAAACATATCAGCTCTAAAAATGCCAACTACGGGGACGCTGAAAAATACCTCACATTCGAGCATGACGAGTTTACCATGAAGCCCACCCTTGACGCAGACGGGCGGCTCATACCGAGGGTAGACTACCGCATATCCTCTCTGAATTGTGGCGGGGAGGATTTTGCCGTTGCCTGTATGCGCTCCAATCTCCGCTACGGCAAGAACCAGAAACGGGAGGACGTAAAGAGCCACCACTACATCATCAGCTTTGACCCACGGGACGGCCCGGACAACGGCTTGACCGTTGATCGGGCGCAGGAGCTGGGCGAGAAGTTCTGCGCCGAGCATTTCCCCGGACACCAGGCCCTTGTCTGCACCCACCCGGACGGACACAGCCACACCGAAAATATCCATGTGCATATCGTCATTAACAGTCTGCGGATTGCGGAGGTTCCCATGCTGCCCCACATGGACAGGCCAGCGGACAGGAAAGCAGGCTGCAAGCACCGCTGTACGGACGCAGCTATGAACTATCTGAAAGCCGAAGTCATGGAGATGTGCCACAGCGAGGGGCTTTACCAGATAGACCTTTTGAACGGCAGCAAAGAACGCATTACCGAGCGTGAGTATTGGGCGCAGAAGAAAGGACAGGCTGCCCTTGACAGAGCCAACGCCCCTATTGCTGCGGACGGTATCGCGCCCCGGCAGACCAAGTTTGAAACGGATAAGGCGAAGCTGCGCCGGACTATCCGGGAAGCCCTTGCCGCTGCTTCCGGCTTTGATGAGTTTGCCGCCCTGCTTCTCCGGCATGGTGTGACCGTCAAGGAGAGCCGGGGGCGGCTAAGTTACCTCACGCCGGACAGGACGAAGCCAATTACCGCCCGGAAGCTGGGGGACGATTTTGACCGGGCTGCTGTCCTCTCCGTTTTGGAGCAGAACGCCGCCAGAGCCGCCGAAAAACCCGCAGCCATAGCGGAATACCCCGGCAGTATCAAAGACCGCTTACGGACGAAAAAAGAAGCGAAAAACGCCCCGAACAATGACGCTGTACAGCGCATGGTAGACATAGCCGCCAAGCGAGCCGAGGGGAAAGGACGGGGCTATGAGAAGTGGGCGACCATGCACAACCTCAAACAGATGTCGGCTACCCTCATGCTCTACCAGCAGTATGGCTTTTCTTCCCCGGACGAGCTGGACGCTGCCATTTCCGCAGCCAACACCGCCACGCAGGAGAGCCTTGCCGGACTGAAAGGGCTGGAAGCCGCTATCCGGGAGAAAAAGGAATTGCAGCGCAACCTTTTGGGCTATATCGGCACGAAGCCCGCCCGTGACGGTCTGAAAGCGCAGAAATCGGAGAAAGCCCGGAGAGCCTACCGGGAACAGCACGAAAGCGATTTTATCATAGCGGACACAGCCGCCCGTTATTTCCGGGAGCATGGAATAACCAAGCTGCCAGCCAGCAAAGCCCTGCAAAGGGAGATTGAGCAGCTTACCGTCCAGAAGAACGCCGGATATAACGACTACCGGGAGAAACGCCAGCGGGCGCAGGAGCTTCAGACAGTCAGACGCAATATCGACCAGATTTTAAGGGGCGCACCGAGCCAGCAGAAAAAGCGTGAACAGGAGCGTTAAAGACCGCCCCGAAATGATACCGAAACCCTACAAAAATACAGGTATGATATGAACCCTTACCGCAATACTCCCCGACTTCCAAACGGGGCTTACAGGGCAGAAAAAGCCCGAAAATGATACCGAGAACATACAGAAAATGCCCCCTATCCCGCTACACCGATAGGAACGGCAGAAAGGAGCTTACCATTGCCGAGAATGAGCAAGAAGCGGCGGCTGGAATGGTCTTTCTTCCTCAACCACCGCAACCGTATCACTTACAACGACCTATGCCGGGGCTGCACCCGTGACTGCAAACAGAGCTTCCGGGCGGTTATCATACTATGCCCTCGCTATTATTCCAAACGCTGGAAAAAGGAGGACGCAGCCTATGGCAGATAACCGCAAATATTACTACCTCAAGCTGAAAGAGAGCTATTTTGACGATGATGCAATCGTTCTGCTGGAAAGTATGCAGGACGGCGTTATCTATTCCAACATTCTCTTGAAGCTGTACTTGAAATCGCTGAAAAACGGCGGGAAATTGCAGCTTGACGAGAATATCCCCTACACCGCCCAGATGATTGCGACCATTACCCGCCAGCAGGTAGGTACCGTAGAGAGAGCTTTGAAAATCTTTATGAAGCTGGGGCTTGTGGAGCCTTTGCCAAGCGGCGCACTCTACATGAGCAACATTGAGCTTTTAATCGGCCAGTCCTCTACCGAGGGGGAGCGCAAGCGCAGGGCGCGGCTGGCTTTGCAGGAACAAAAAGCCCTGCCGCAGACAGGGGCGGACA
Organism: Clostridium sp. AM34-9AC; assembly: GCF_003480225.1. Classification (NCBI taxonomy): domain Bacteria; kingdom Bacillati; phylum Bacillota; class Clostridia; order Eubacteriales; family Clostridiaceae; genus Clostridium; species Clostridium sp. AM34-9AC. The sequence continues at coordinate 6,343 of NZ_QUIU01000023.1, read as the reverse complement.
TTTGTCCACCAGAGATAGAGATAGAGAAAGAGATAGATATAGAAATAGAAAAAGAGAGAGAGTTAGAAACGGGACACCCCGCCCCCGCCGCCTATGGCAGATATCACAATGTCATTCTTTCCGATACGGAGCTTGACGGGCTGAAAACAGAGCTTCCCGGCAAGTGGGAGTATTACATTGACCGCCTATCCTGCCATATCGCTTCCAGCGGGAGGAAATACAAGAGCCATGCAGCCACGATTTTCAAGTGGGCGCAGGAGGACGCAGCCAAGAAAGCCCCGAAAAAGGGCATACCCGATTATACCTGTAAGGAGGGCGAGAGCTTATGACGAATGGATTTGATGAAATGATTTTGAATATGACCGACACCACGCCGGAGCCGGAGGACTACACCGGCGAGGACGGGCTTTTATACTGCGGGAAGTGCCACAAGCCCAAAGAGGGCTATTTCCCCAAAGAAACCGCCGCATGGCTGGGGCGTGACCGCCACCCGGCAGAATGTGACTGCCAGCGGGCAGAGCGTGAGGAACGGGAAGCCGCAGAGAAACAGCGCAGTCACCTTGAAACTGTCGAGCGGTTGAAGCGGCGGGGCTTTACAGACCCGGCTATGCAGGGCTGGACGTTTGAGAACGACAACGGCAAGTGCCCGCAAATGGAACACGCCCATTTCTATGTGGAGAACTGGGAAACCATGAAAGAGCGCAACATTGGCTATCTGCTATGGGGCGGCGTTGGCACAGGCAAGAGCTATTTTGCGGGCTGTATCGCAAATGCCCTTATGGAGCGTGAAATCCCCGTGTGCATGACAAACTTTGCATTGATATTGGGTGACCTTGCCGCCAGCTTTGAGGGCAGGAATGAATATATCTCCCGACTTTGCAGCTTCCCGCTGCTTATCCTTGACGATTTTGGAATGGAACGGGGAACGGAATACGGCTTAGAGCAGGTCTACAACGTGATTGACAGCCGTTACCGCAGCGGCAGGCCGCTGATCGTCACGACTAATCTCACGCTGGAGGACTTGCAGCACCCGGAGGACACCGCCCACGCCCGCATTTATGACCGTCTGATTGAAATGTGTTCTCCTGTCCGCTTTACCGGGAGCAACTTCCGAAAAGCCACGGCGCAGGAGAAAATGGGACAACTGAAAAAGCTGATGAACAGAAAGGAGAGCCGCCTATGACCAACACCCCAAAGAATGACCGCAGCACCCGCCGCCCGGATTGCGTGACGGAAATCCGCATAGGTAATTCTGTCCTTGTCGTTTCCGGCTATTTCAAGCAGGACACCACCGCCACCGCCGCCGATAAAATGCTGAAAGTGCTGGAAGCGGAAGCTGCTACACAAAAATCGGCAATTTGACGGGACGTAAAGAAGCAGAAAGGACTGTACAGCCAGCCCCGGCGTGTGGTATGATAGTCATACGGAATAGTGGGGCTGGCTGTCGGAAATGGAGGACACTATGTTAAGACAGACCACCCGAAACCTTATTACCGCCCTTTATCCGAGATTATCCCACGAGGACGAGCTGCAAGGTGAGAGCAATTCTATTTCAAACCAGAAGCGTATTCTTGAAACCTATGCGAAGCAGAACGGCTTTTCCAATCTGCAATGGTACACAGATGACGGTTATTCTGGGGCGAACTTCCAAAGACCCGGTTTTCAAGCCATGCTTGCGGACATTGAAGCCGGAAAAGTCGGCACCGTTATCGTCAAGGATATGTCACGGTTAGGGCGAAACTATCTGCAAGTGGGAATGTATACGGAAATGATTTTCCCACAGAAAGGCGTCCGCTTTATCGCTATCAATGACGGAGTGGACAGCGCACAGGGCGACAATGATTTTGCCCCTCTGCGGAACATTTTTAACGAATGGCTGGTGAGAGATACGAGCAAGAAAATCAAAGCAGTAAAACGGTCTAAGGGTATGAGCGGGAAGCCCGTCACGAGCAAACCCGTATACGGCTACTTTATGGACGAGGACGAAAATTTTATCATTGACGGGGAAGCCGCCCCTGTTGTGCGGCAGATTTACAGCTTGTGCCTTGCCGGGAACGGGCCGACCAAGATAGCCCGTATGCTCACAGAGCAGGAGATCCCCACGCCGGGAACGCTGGAATACCGTCGGACGGGAAGCACCCGCCGCTACCACCCCGGCTATGAGTGCAAGTGGGCGACCAATACCGTGGTACATATCCTTGAAAACAGGGAGTACACGGGCTGTCTGGTAAACTTCAAGACGGAGAAGCCGTCCTACAAGACCAAGCACAGCGTAGAGAACCCCATTGAGAAACAGGCGATTTTCGAGAACCACCATGAGCCTATCATTGACACCCAGATGTGGGAGCGTGTGCAGGAGTTACGCAAGCAGCGCAAACGCCCGAACCGCTATGATGAAGTGGGCTTATTCTCCGGCATACTCTTTTGTGCCGACTGCGGCAGCGTCCTTTACCAGCAGCGTTACCAGAACGCCACCCGCAAGCAGGATTGTTATATCTGCGGGAGCTACAAGAAGCGTACCCGTGACTGTACGGCGCACTTTATCCGCACCGACCTGTTGACCGCCGGAGTGACCGACAATCTGCGGAAAGTCACCAGCTATGCAGCGAAGCACGAAGCCCGGTTTATGAAGCTGCTGATCGAGCAGAACGAGGACGGGGGCAAGCGCAGGAACGCCGCAAGGAAAAAGGAGCTGGAAGCCGCCGAGAAGCGTATCAGCGAGTTATCCGCTATCTTCAAGCGGCTGTATGAGGACAGCGTGACCGGGCGCATTTCAGACGAGCGTTTCACGGAGCTGTCGGCAGACTATGAAGCCGAGCAGAAAGAACTGAAAGAGAGAGCCGCCGCTATCCGGGCAGAGCTTTCCAAAGCGCAGGAAGCCACGGTAAACGCAGAAAAGTTTATGAATGTTGTCCGCAAGTACACCAGCTTTGAAGAACTTACCCCTACCCTTTTGCGTGAGTTTGTGGAGAAAATCGTTGTGCATGAGTGCAGCTATGACGAGAACGGCACACGCAGACAGGACATTGATATTTATTACTCTTTCGTTGGCAAGGTAGACCTGCCCGAATGACCGCCCGACCTATCCGGCGCAATGCGCAAACGCCGGATAGGAACGGCAAAATTTTTTACACTTCTACTACTTCTTTATCACACATCAGCAAAGCCCCAGGGAATGAAGCAGTTCATGGCTAATTAAAGGGAGCAAAAAGAAAGGAAAAGCACAATCCAGACGGTATCAGCGGCAGGTTACAAGAATAAATTGTGATTTCACAAGATTGGTGCTATAATAAGAGAAAAGTTCCTGCCGGGGCAGCCGCCCCGGTGGTATGGATAGGAAGGCGGGAAAGCAATATGCACATCAGCTATAAACCACTCTGGCATACACTGTTAGAGCGTGATATGAGAAAAGAAGATTTAAGGCTTGCTGCTGGTATGACAACGAATATGATTGCCAACATGAGCAAAGAGGGAAAGCACATCAGCATGGACACATTAGCCCGTATCTGCGAAACGCTGAATTGTGAGATTACCGATGTAATTGAGTCAGTACCAGACGAGCCTCCTTCCACAGGAGGTACGGAACATGAGCGAATTGAAACCAAGAATAACAGAAAACGGAATTGATTATATCCTTGTTGGAGATTACTACATCCCAGACTTGAAGCTGCCGGAAGAACACCGCCCCATCGGAAAGTACGGACGGATGCACCGGGAATATTTAAGAGAAGTCCACCCAGCCAGATTGAACACATTGACCTTGACCGGGGAGTTATGGACATACCTTGCAGACCTGAACGAACAGGCACAGGAACGGTTAGACACCATCATGGAGCAGATGAAAGCCACCGAGGGCGTGACCGAGGAATTGAAGCGTACCCGTCAAATGGAATGGGTGCAGCGTTGCAATAACATTCACAACCGAGCAGAAGAAATTGTTTTGCATGATATAATTTATTCATACGGGAGTAATTAAATCGGAGGTATATAAGATGATTGAAATTGTATTTGGTGAAAGTGCCTGTGGAAGTTTGAAAATTGCCCAAACTTACGGTAAGGGAAAGTATAGAGGAAGTGCAGTTTCGGTCTTTATGAGGCACGAAGATGGGAGTGTTCCATCTTCAGATGAAATGAAAGAAGCACAAATTCAAGCACAGGAACAAGAACATATTGCTTGGGAGAATGCTATTCCATTGGGAGGCAAGAGCAGTGATGTTTATTGTTTTGATATGGCTCTTAGTGTGGGAGATATTTCTGATAATGGAATTGGCGAACAGCGGAAAAATGTTCTCAAGAAAATGCTGTCTGTCTGGTTTGTAGAGGATTTAGACTATCAGGTTGAAGAAAAAATACAGAAAATTAAAACTACATTGTCTTCGGTTATTGAACGATATGTAGCTGGGGAAGAAGTTCGTATTTGGTATAGCTATAATCCGGATGAACTTTGCGGTATGTACTGGCTTATGAAACAACTTCGACCATTAAACTGTCAGACAACAATTTATTTGGTTAAGTTACCTGCCTGGGAATATGGAAAAGAAAATACTATGACATCCAAAATAGCATGGGGTGAGGTTTCTCCTGGCGAATGGGGAAAATATATAACTCTACAAGAAAAAGCTAAGCCTGTATTTCTTTCAGCTTGTGCTATGAAATGGAATCAACTTCAAAATGAAAATGCACCTTTGCGTGCAATGCTAAATGGTAAATTGCAAAGTGTTTCAGAAGATATATATGATAGTTTCATTCTTCGTGAAATTGCGGAACAGCCAGAGCAATTCAAAATGGCTATTGTTATAGGTAATGTTTTAGGAAAATATCAACTTGGAATTAGTGATGTATGGATTTCTAATCGCATTGATAAAATGCTTGAAGATGGTGTGTTGGAAATTATACAGGACGCACCAAAGGGAGAAACAAATTATCGCCGGATATTAAGAAAACGAATGAAATAATAACCACAGCAAGAACCGCTGCTACATGGAAGGCACCCCAACCATGCAACAGCGGTTTTTTTTACCGTTTTTTCCTCTGGCTGATAGGCGTTCCCATTTTCTTTGATTTTTTGAGAATCCGAATCAGCCAGCGAAATTCTTCGTCTGACAGATTTTTATAGTTGATACCGAGCTGCTTGCAGTAAAGGACAACCAGCTTTTCATCCCGGCTGCCCTTGAAATTTTCGACTGCTTCGAGATTTTCTTTCAATTCATCGGCAACGGTGGTCTGGGGCGCACTCTCACTGTCCTTTTTGTGGGCTTCCCGAATATCCCGGATAATCAGGTTGAGGTCATCCAGAACCATGTGACTGAAATACTCATCATCACTGATATGGGCGGCTTGCAGCACTTTCAAATGCGGGTCATCTTCGCCTGGGCGATACCGTTCAATGATTTCATGCCGGACGGTATCGACAAGTGCATTGAGGTTTTGAATCTGCATGGTAGCAATCCCGTCCACATAAATCTCAATGTCTGCAAGAAACTTGATAAAATCTTTATGTGTAGCAAGCTCACAGAGCAGACGGTTGTTAATCCGACCGCTTTTCAGCAGTGCCACCATCTCATCATTCAAATGCAACTCCGTCAATGGTGTGTTGATCTGCTCCCTGTTCTCTATCCGGCACAGTAGATAATCAACAGAGACCCCATAGAAGTCTGCCAGCGTGATAAGGTTGCCATGATTGATTTCCTTAAAATCCTCTTTTTCATAACTTCCAAGAGCTGATTTGGAAATGCCTGTCAGCTTTGATAGTTCTTCCAGATTTAAGCCTTTGTCCTTGCGGAGTTCCCAAAGGCGTTCCTGTATGCTTGTTGCTCCTTTCATGGGCGCACGCTCCTTTCCAATGGTTTCATTGCTGCCGCTTATCTGGATTATATCACACTTTCCGCAATCGTGGAAATTTCTGATTTTTACCCCTAATTCCTACTTTGTGGACATACGGCACAGGGCACAAAAATGTTCTATGATACAGGTAGTTCATCGATGGATTATTCCAATCGAATGACCAGCCTGTGTGGGATATGCTTCCCCGGCGATGTAGCGCCATGACTTTTGGCAGGGATATGGAGGAACCCTGACCGAAACGAGCGTACCAAAGGGAGCAATACGCCGCTGTGAGATTCAGGGGAGGAACGACACCGGGGAGAACTGGCGAACTGACACCGAAATGATACCGAAACACGACAATCTGATAGGGGGATAGTCTACCCTATCGCTGATACTTCGGGAGATTTTAATCGGCTCTATGACCGTAATTTTGCCGAAAATCGCCCCGAAACCATACACTAAAACGGGAGGAAATACAATATGCCGAGAATGAGCAAAAAGAGGAAGCATGAGCTTT
>NZ_QUIU01000022.1:0-72800 GCF_003480225.1 Clostridium sp. AM34-9AC | reverse complement strand
TTCGTGGATTTTGCCAATGTATTTAACTAACTTTCCATTTAACGCAAAAACACGCTGCCTAAATCGGCAGCGTGTCCCGTTCTTATTTTTACGCCAGCATCATGCGGTCATTGGCGAATTCTCCGCCGCTGACTTCCTCGAACTTTGCCAGCAGATCCTTCACCTGAAGATTCTTCTTCTCCTCCCCAGCCACATCGTAAATCACTTTGCCTTCGTGCATCATGATCAGGCGATTGCCGTGAACGATGGCATCCTTCATGTTGTGAGTTACCATCATGGCGGTCAGCTGATTCTCTGCGATGATCTTGTCGCTGATCTCCAGTACCTTGGCTGCGGTCTTGGGATCCAGTGCTGCGGTATGTTCATCCAGCAGAAGGAGCTTGGGCTGCTTCAATGCTGCCATAAGCAGTGTGATGGCCTGACGCTGACCACCGGATAACAGCCCCACCTTGCTGGTCATACGGTCTTCCAGTCCCAATCCAAGAGTCTGCAGCTTCTCGCGGAATAACTCTCTGTCCTCTCTGGAAACACCCCAGCGAAGGGTTCTCTTCTCACCGCGACGTAACGCAATCGCCATGTTCTCTTCGATATCCATGGTAGCTGCGGTTCCCGTCATGGGATCCTGGAATACTCTTCCCAGATATTTTGCTCTCTTGTGTTCTGGCAGGTTCGTAATATCCGTACCATCAATGATGATCTTGCCGGAATCGATGGGCCATACGCCGGCGATAGCATTCAGCGTGGTGGACTTACCCGCGCCGTTACCACCAATGATCGTCACGAAATCCCCGGGATTCAGATTTAAGTTTACTCCATTCAAGGCCACCTTCTCGTTGATGGTGCCTCTGTTAAATACTTTATGTACGTCCTGTATCTCCAATGCGTAAGCCATTACTTTGACGCTCCTTTCCGAAGTGTTCTCTTCTCCTTCAAGTAAGGAATTGCCAGGAAAATGGCAACTACGATAGCGGAGAACAATTTCATATCCTCTGAAGGCATCTTCAGCCACAGTACGAACTGATATACCATATAGTAGATCACAGCGCCCAGAATAACCGATGCCAGGGTAAATGCGAACGCAAGCTTTCTCTTGCTGGCAAACTTACCGAAGAGAACCTCACCGATGATAACAGCTGCCAGACCGATAACGATAGCACCGCGTCCCATATTGACATCCGATGCCCCCTGGAACTGGCCGTACAGTGCACCACACAGTCCTACCAGACCGTTGGAGATCATCAGTGCCAGCACTTTGATGAAGTTGGTATTGATGCCCTGTGCTCTTGCCATATTACCGTTACAGCCCGTAGCACGGATAGCATGACCCTGTTCTGTTCCAAAATACCAGTACATCACAGCGATCAGTGCCAGTAAAAATACGATCATTCCCAGGAAAAACAGAAGTCTGCTCACCGAACCGTCCGTCACATAACGCAGAGATACCACTAGCGGATAATTATCTACGCTGACCGGCTGGTTTGCTTTGCCCATGATATTCAAATTAATGGAATACAGGGAGATCTGCGTCAGAATACTTGCCAGAATTCCGGGGATTCCCAGTGCGGTGTTCAACAGTCCCGTTACCATGCCTGCCAATGCTCCGGCCAGGAAAGCAATGGGCAGCGTAGCTATAGGAGAAACTCCCGCACGAATCAGCATAACGGATACCGCAGCACCGGTTGCAATGGAACCATCCACGGTCAGATCAGCGAAATCCAGCAGGCGGAAGGTAATATACACTCCCAGTGCCATGACTCCCCAGATCATTCCCTGTGCTATCGATCCCGGCATTGCCCTGAACAGGGAAAGGGGATTCAGTGACATAAAGTAAGACATTTCTTTTTCCTCCTAAAACTCCAGATAGGGATATCGCTGTTACGCGCTATCCCTATCGAAGTATATTTTGTTAGAACCGTACTTAAATACCTGTATAACTCTTACTGAATTGCTACGTAATCATCGGGAACGGTGATACCCAGCTCCTCACAGATCTTGGCATTGTACTTCTTGGTAACATTGGGAGCATAACGTACATCCATAGTAGTGATGTCTGCGCCCTCAGCCAGGATCTCGTAAGCCATCTCACCGGTAGCATATCCCAGATCGTAATAGCTGATGGATAAGGTTGCTACGCCACAGCCGTTGCAGATACCCTCTTCACCTGCAATAACAGGGATCTTAGCGGGAGCTACGACATTATATACAGTCTCGGTTACGGATGCCAGTGTGTTGTCGGTAGGGATGTACAGAACATCGCACTCGCCTGCGGCAGCCGTGGTAACGGACTGTACTTCGTTGGTATCGGCGATAGCATACTCTTTATATGCAATACCATCTTTGTCCAGAGCAGCCTCAAACAGCTGGATCTGATACAGAGAATTAGCTTCTGCGGAGCAATATAACAGACCAACCTGCTTTACATCCGGGAACAGTTCCTTTAACATAGCTTCCTGCTCTTCAATAGGAGCCAGATCAGAAGTACCGGAAATATTTCTGCCGGTAGCACCGGACCAGTCGGAGATCTCCAGTGCGGTAGCATAATCCGTTACGGAAGTACCTAAGATGGGGATCGTGGTGGTAGCTGCTGCTGCACTCTGTAAAGGAGAGGTTGCATTGGCAAGGATCAGATCCACACCATCAGATACGAACCCATTACAGATGGTAGCTGCGGTGGTCTGCTCACCCTGTGCATTCTGCAGATCAAATTTTACATTATCACCAAGCTTTTCTTTTAAAGCATCCTGGAATCCCTGGGTTGCTGCATCCAGAGCTTCATGCTCAACCAGCTGGCAGATACCGATGTTATATACCTTACCATCTGTGGAAGCGGCACTAGTAGCTGCTGCTTCACTCTGAGCTGTGCCGGTAGCTGCTGCGGTGGAAGCAGTTCCGTTATCGGTGCTGCCACAACCTGTCAGGACAGATGCTGCCATTACTGCGGTAAGTACTACAGATAATAATTTCTTTTTCATAATAAATGTCCTCTTTTCTGCGGATCTTACGATCTGCTTACTGTAATGCGCAGACGCTTTACCCCGTCAAAGCGTTGCACTGATAAATATCATAACCCATAAAAGGACATTCGTCAATCAAATTTCATCGATGCTTTGAATAATAATGATCTAATTTTTAGATATTATCTTTTTTCACCACATCTCCGGGTCTTTTGAAGATATGTCCGGCAGGGATCACCCCTCTGACACAGGAAGTAGGATACACGTTGGAATTGCGTCCGATGACTGTTCCGGGATTCAGTACGCTGTTGCAACCCACTTCTACATGGTCTCCCAACATGGCCCCCATCTTCTTCAGCCCGGTTTCAATCTTCTCTTCTCCGTTCTTTACAACCACCAGCGTCTTGTCGCTCTTCACGTTGGAAGTAATGGAACCGGCTCCCATATGGGACTTGAAGCCCAACACACTGTCTCCCACATAATTATAATGAGGCACCTGTACTTTATTGAACAGAACCACGTTCTTAAGTTCCGTGGAATTGCCAACTACCGCGCCTTTACCCACAATGGCATTGCCACGGACAAAGGCACAGTGACGGACCTCCGCTTCTTCATCAATGATCAGCGGACCGTTCAGGCAGGCGGTAGGAGCTACCTTTGCGTTCTTTGCCACCCAGATATCCTCGCCTCTTTTTTCATAAATTTCTTCCGGCAGTCTCTTACCCAGTTCCAGAATGAAATCGTGGATTCTGGGAAGCACCTCCCAGGGATATTCTGCCTCAGTGAACAGATCTGCCGCAATGGTCTCCTTCAGATCATACATATTCTCAATCGTAATATTTTCCATGATAATTTCTCCTCATCTTTATTCCTTATTTTTGGCATTGGATTGCTTTGTCTTCTTCTGATAAAATTCTTCTGTAGCCTGGAACTGTCTCCATAGCACTCCCTGATTGTTCAGGCTGCGTACAGCGGTAGTTCGCCTTCCCACAAAATCCGTCAGCTTTCCCATGTACTCTTCCGGTGTGATCACACCATCCGCCACCATGGTAAGCCCCTTTTCCCAACTGGCCGTCAGTGCCGGATTTAAAAGTGGTCTTATGGAATCCGATACCACGTCATAGATCATCTCTCCCATCTGGGTGGGAGTCAGCACCTGGGTCTTCTTGTTCAGTGCCAGATATTCGATATTCACCAGTTTCTTCAGGATCTCCGCTCTCGTGGCGCTGGTGCCGATGCCGCTTCCCTTGATCTGGGCCCGCAGTTCTTCGTCCTCGATAAACTGGCCCGCATTTTCCATGGTCAGAATAATGCTTCCCGAAGTGTAACGCTTGGGCGGCGAAGTCTCGCCCTCCTTGATCTCATAGGTATCCGCAGTCAGAGAATCTCCTTTTTTCAGATGCATCAGCAGATTGGTAAGCTCTGCATCACATTTTTCATCAGCGCTTTCATTCTCATTCTCTTTATCTTCCTTCGGTGCCGTATTCTCCTTCTTAAAAGAGAAGTTCGCCACCTTCAGATACCCTTCCTGTACCAGTACCTTAAAGCTGGCAAAAAAGTTTTCTTCCTTTACCTTCACTGTCAGAGAGAACTTCTGATAGACTGCCGGAGGATAGAAAATACTCAGGAACCGGCGTACAATGACCTCGTACACTTTTGCCGCCGTAGGGGCCAGACCTGCCAGATTGTTCAGTCCCTGTCCCGTTGGAATGATGGCATAATGATCCGTGATCTGCTTATCATTCACGTAACGTGTCTTCGCAATATTCTTATAGGTCCCCTGCTCTAACACTTCTTTGGCAAAAGGAGTGGCCAGAGCATAGCTGCGTAAGCCACCGATATTCTTGTGGATTTCCTTTGCCACCGCCGTAGACAGGACTCTGGCATCCGTTCGGGGATAAGTGGTCATCTTTTTCTCATACAGTTCCTGTACGATCCGCAAAGTCTCATCCGGGCTGATCTTAAAGTATTTGGAACAGTCATTCTGTAACTCCGCCAGATTGTACAGAAGCGGTGCATTCTTGTTCTCTTTTTTCTTCTCAATGCCGGTGACAGTCACCGGGCCTGCCGGTTCTGCGGTAAGCTCTGCGATCAAACGCTCGGCATCCTCTTTTTTCTTGAAGCCGTTCTCTTTATACAGTGCCGGAGAATTATAATATTTCGAGCCTTCCGCTGCTCTCCACTCTGCGGTAAAGGGCTTCTCCTGTAATTTAAAATTACCGATCACCCGGTAAAAGGGAGTCTTGGTGAACGAACGGATCTCCCGCTCTCTGTTCACGATCATTCCAAGGACACAGGTCATGACACGACCCACAGAAATCACTGCCCGGTCTCTTTTGAGATACCCTTTTACCGTGTTGCCGTATTTTAACGTCAGGGCTCTGGAAAAATTGATACCCATGAGATAATCTTCCTTGGCCCGCAGATAGGCAGCATTTCCCAGATTGTCGTAGGCTGAGAGATCTTTTGCCTCCCGGATTCCACGTAAGATTTCTTCCTCCGTCTGGGAGTCGATCCATACACGTTTCCGTTCCTTGTCCTGTACGCCCGACATCTGCTCCACCAGACGATAGATGTATTCTCCCTCTCTTCCGGAGTCGGTGCAGACATAAATTGTCGTAACATCCGGACGGTTCAGCAGGGAACTTACGATCGTATACTGTTTTTTCGCACTTTCAATGACTTCGTATTTGAATTCCGTCGGTAGAAAAGGCAGGGTGTCAAAGCTCCATCTACGGAACTTTTCATCATACACCTCCGGATAACTCATGGTCACCAGATGTCCCACACACCAGGTAACGATAGCCTCTTCCGATTCCAGATAGCCGTCTTTGGAACGCATATTGTATTTTAAAGCATTGGCAAATTCTCTTGCCACGCTCGGTTTCTCTGCAATAAATAAATTTTTACCCACGTAATACCATCTTTCCTGTCTTACGAGTTCTCATCCACGGAATGCACCAGTATCTGTACCGTTCCTTCCGTTAATGTCTTCTCATATCCATTCTCGCTAAATATCAGAATGCTGTCTGCAGTCACATGTTCCCTCTTCATGGATGCCTGCAGCACATCATAATCTTTCGAAGTATAACATACCGTGCCGGAATAATCCACCACGATCTTTCTGCCGGTGTCCTCCCTGCACAGAAAATAGATTTTCCCCTGTCTGCTGTTCCAGAGTTCAACCGTCCGGAAACGCCCCTGCAGCACTTCCTGACAGATCCGGCGATAAGTCAACAGTTGAAAATCATTATATTCTTCCCGGATGTATTTTTCATAAAATGTACTGCCTTCTGTCCGCTCAGACGTCTGATGCGGAAACAGAAAGCAAAAATAAAACCGGACAAACGCATTACAGATCTCATATGTACCGGGCAGCACCTTCTCCACCAGCTCCAGTTCCATCAAATTCTTCAGATATACACTGATCTTGGCCCGGGAAAATCCGGTATGTGCATACATATCGTTCAGTTTTCCATGTCTTCCGTCTGCCAGCGTTGCCAGAATGGTGTCATAAACTGCCGTCTCCCGCGATTCCTCCGACAGCCATTTTATCATAAGCTCCGGCAGAAAGCTGTTCCTCTGTAAAAGCAGCCGGATCAGATTTTCTTCTGCCGAATTCTGCGGATAAAGCAGCCGCCACAGTCCCGGCAGCCCTCCCAATGTCGCATAAAGCGAAATACTTTCCTGTACTGTATAGTCGGAAAATATCTTACGCATGGCGGCAAAAGGCAGTTCCTTCACCTTCAGAAATCCGCTGACGGAAAATGCCAGATTTCCCACTTTGGAAATCATGCTGTTCTCCACCCAGCCGGAGGCATAGGTGGTCAGGATCACTAACAGTGCCTCTTTTTTCTCCTTCAGGAACCGGATCAGTTCCTGCAAAAACAAAGTATCCCCTTTTAAAAGATACTGAAAATTCTCTATGATAAGTACTTTCTTATCTGCTGTCGTTTCGCCTTTCTGTATTGTCATGCATTCCAGCAATTCCCGCCAGGAAGGATACTCTGCAATCTCCTTTCCCCGGCTTCGCAGTTCCCGTCCCCACAAATATTGTTGTTCTCTGGAAGAACAGTTTCCCGCACTATAACGCAACGTCTGTTTTTTCTCCGTAAAAGAGGTTAAGAGAGCCGTCTTGCCAACGCCTCTCTGTCCATACACCACCAGGATCTGACTCCCTGTTCTCTTATAATGATTTTCCAAAAAAGCTGTTTCCTGTTCCCTTCCAGTCAGCATGGCAGCCTCTTTCTTTCTGACCCAGCAGATCAGTACATCTTCTGCAACAGTTGTTCGATCTCTTCCTGTGACAACGGCTTTCCAAACAGATATCCCTGAATGATATCACACCCGATAGCCCGCAGATATTTATACTGCTGTTCTTCCTCCACGCCTTCCGCAATGGACTCAAATCCCAGGGATTTCACCATACTTACAATAGACTCCGTAATAATCCGGGTCGCAGAATCCGTCAGCAGCGTGTCGGTAAATGATTTATCAATCTTCAGCGTATTGATAGGCAGCTTCTTTAAGTAAGACAAGGAAGAAAATCCTGTTCCGAAGTCATCCAGTGAAATGCGAATCCCGTACTCCTTCAACAACTGCATTTTCTCGGTAACTGCACTGAAATCGTCGATCAAAATGCTTTCTGTGATCTCCAGTTCGATTTCATCCGGATCCACATCGTATTTATGAATGATATTCAGCAGGGTTTCCACAAAATCTTCCTTCTGGTACTGCAACGCGGAAATATTCACTGACAGCACAAAAGGAACTCCGTAACGGTTCCTCCATTCGGAAAAAGTACGGATACTCTGTTCCAGTACCCAGTTGCCGATAGGAATGATCGTTCCGTTCTTCTCCGCAATGGGAATGAATTTTGCCGGACTGATCATTCTGCCGTTGCCATCCTTCCAGCGGATCAGTGCCTCCACGCCCCGCAGTTTACGGTTGCCCGCATAATACTGGGGCTGATAATACAGCAGAAAATTATTCTCAAAAACAGCCTCTTTTAATTTGCTGTCCAGTTCTACATTTTTCAGGAAATCGTTCAGGATCGGCGTATCGAAATACTGGATCCGGTTCTTGCCCATGGCTTTTCCCTTGAACATTACGATTTCCGCACAGTTGATCAGTTCCAGTGCGGAAGTCGCAGCCTCCGGATATTCCGCCACACCGACACTTACGGTGATGTTCAGAACCTGCCCGCCCACCAGATAAAACGGCTCCCTGGTGCGCTTAACGATCTTCTTATGAATATGTTCCACACTTTTGTTCCCACAAGGATCATAAATGGCCATGCAGTAGACATCACTGGTCAGGTGGCAGACGATCACATCATCCCCGTTAAATTCCTTCAGAAAAGAGCCAAACTGCTGTACCAGTTCGTCCCCCGCCACGATTCCCAGTCCGTCATTTACCTTGCGGAAATCATCAATATCAATAACAAGCACGCTGACCAGCCGGTTATCCTCTTTGGCCCGACGAAGAAATTCGGTCAGAAGACGCACAAAATAATTACGGTTGTACAGTCCAGTCAGACTGTCGTAATACGCCATGTAGAGAAGCTCTTCGTTCTGTGTTTTCTGTTTGGTGATATTCTGTACCACAATAATCTGATCCGTCGGCCTGCCATCTTCGTAGAAAATCCTGCTGGAAAACTGCAGCCAGGTCTTCTTTCCCCTCTGCATACATTCCACAGAGTCCGTCTCCCGACCGCTCTTTTCCAAAAACAGCATTTCCCGAAGTGCCAACACATACGGTTCGTCCACCATCTCCTGAAGTTTTACAAAATCTCTTCTGTCCAGAATCTGGAAGTCAAAGAAATCATCCCATTTTCCCAGCGTAGTGACCGTATTCTTTTCAAAAGAATAGTAGATATAAGCATAATCCATGGTATCGCACAACAGACGATACATTCTCTCCTTAGCGCTCAGTTTCTGATTCATTGCGCGCATAAGATCCAGCTGATAGCGTAACTCGTTCATAACCCCACTCACCCTTTATTTTTTGGTGATGTAACCCTGTGCTTTCAAAAGTTCTGCGCAAAGCAATGCTCCCCCAGCTGCTCCACGTAAGGTATTGTGTGACAAACCTACGAACTTGTAATCATATACGGTATCTTCTCTCAGACGACCTACACTGATACCCATACCGTTCTCGAAATCAACATCCAGAGCCACCTGAGGTCTGTTGTCCTCCTCCAGATACTGGATAAACTGCTTCGGTGCGCTGGGAAGTCCCAGTCTCTGAGGCTCACCGCTGAAGGTGACCAGTTTCTCGATCAGCTGCTCCTTGGTGGGCTTCTTACGGAATTTAACAAATACGGCTGCGGTATGTCCGTTCAATACCGGAACACGGATGCACTGACAAGTGATCACGGGAGAAGTTGCGGGAACGATCTTATCGCCTTCCACTTTACCCCAGATACGTAAGGGTTCTTTCTCACTCTTCTCTTCCTCACCACCGATGTAAGGAATGATATTGCCTACCATCTCGGGCCAGTCCTTAAAAGTCTTGCCTGCGCCGGAGATTGCCTGATAAGTGGTTGCTACCACTTCGTAAGGCTCGAATTCCTTCCATGCGGTCAGAACCGGTGCATAGCTCTGGATGGAGCAGTTGGGCTTTACAGCGATAAATCCTCTGGTGGTTCCCAGTCTCTTCTTCTGTGCCTCGATGATCTGGAAATGTTCGGGATTGATCTCGGGTACTACCATGGGAACATCGGGGGTCCATCTGTGGGCACTGTTGTTGGATACCACAGGGGTTTCGGTCTTTGCGTATGCTTCCTCGATGGCCTTGATCTCATCCTTGGTCATATCTACCGCACTGAATACGAAATCAACCTGTGCGGCTACTTTTTCTACTTCATTGACATTCATGACTACCAGCTTTTTCACAGCTTCGGGCATGGGAGTGGTCATCTTCCAACGGTCACCCACGGCCTCCTCATAAGTCTTGCCTGCGGAACGAGGGCTGGCAGCAATGGTCGTTACCTCGAACCAGGGATGGTTCTCCAACAGAGAGATAAATCTCTGACCTACCATACCGGTTCCGCCCAGGATACCTACACGTAATTTTTCACTCATTTTTCATTTCCTCCTCATCTTTGTGCATTTTTATTTTATCTGCAAAAGACCTGTTCAGTTTCCACTTACTGAATGCGGTCTTCCAAAGCCTGTTGATATACTTCTATGGCATTTGTTTTCAGGTATTCTTTATTTTTCTCAATGACCTGCTTCATCATTTCCGCACCGGGAGCACCGATGGTCAGCCGCTTTTCCACACAGGTCTTTAAGGAAATGGCATCGTAAATGTCCTCATCAAACTTATCACTGATGGAACGTAATTCTTCCAGGCTCAGGGCATCAATGGAAGTATCCTTTTCAATACAATACAGTACCAGGCGTCCGATAATGCCGTGAGCATCCCGGAAAGGTACGCCCTTACCTACCAGATAATCTGCGGCATCCGTAGCATTGGTAAATCCGTTCATGGCACTCTTTGCCATACGGTCCTTACGGAACTTCATGGTCTTTATCATGCCGGTAAATAAGGCAATACAGTCCGCTGCGGTATCCATGGCATCAAAAGCCATCTCCTTGTCTTCCTGCATGTCTTTATTATAAGCAAGGGGCAGTCCCTTCATTGTGGTAAGTAACGCCATCAGGGCACCGTAGACTCTTCCGGTCTTGCCTCTTACCAGTTCGGCGATATCCGGGTTCTTCTTCTGAGGCATAATGCTGCTTCCAGTGGAATAGGCATCGTCCAGTTCCACGAACTGGTACTCATTGGAATTCCAGATAATGATTTCTTCGCTGAAACGGCTTAAATGCATCATGATCGTGGAAAGTGCGGAAAGGAACTCGATCAGATAATCTCTGTCCGCCACGGAATCGATACTGTTTAATGTCGGTCCTTCAAAACGAAGCAGCTTTGCGGTATACTCACGGTCTAACGGATACGTGGTACCGGCCAGTGCTCCTGCTCCCAGAGGACAATAATTCATACGTTTGTAAATATCGGCCAGACGCTGTCTGTCCCTCTTGAACATTTCAAAATAGGCACCATAATGATGAGCCAGAGTAATGGGCTGTGCCTTCTGTAAATGGGTGAATCCCGGCATATAGGTCTCTAAGTTGTTCTCCATGGTGTCCAGAATGGCTTCCAGAAGCTTTTCCAGAAGTCCGTCTGTCTCTGCCACTCTCGCTCTGGTATAGAGACGCATGTCCAACGCCACCTGGTCGTTACGGCTGCGTCCGGTGTGAAGCTTTTTTCCTGCATCACCGATCCGGTCGATCAGGGTTGCCTCTACAAAACTGTGGATATCCTCCTGGGTTTCGTCGATTGTAAGCTTTCCGGCATCCACATCCTCCAAAATACCGGTCAGTCCTTCGATAATGCTCTTTTTCTCCTCCTCGGTGAGGATTCCCTGCTTTGCCAGCATGGTGGCATGTACGATACTTCCGGTGACATCTTCATGAAACAATCTCTTATCGAATGTTATGGACGCATTGAAATCAAATACCAGCTGATCGGTCTGTTTCGTAAAGCGTCCTCCCCATAATTGTGCCATGGTCATTCTCCCATCTTTTTATTCTGTCAGCAGCCTATCAGACAATTTTTCTCATAGACATTGATTGCAATTAATCATATCACAAACGACACTTTAATGCAATACAGTGAATTTCATCACTTTCGGGTAGCAAAAACACTTTTTTCTTTTAAATTCATACTATAACAATAAATATTCAAGTTAAGGAAGTATGCCTTTTTATGGGAGCTCTCATCGAATTAAAAAACATAGGTTACTCCTATCATAATCTGGCGGGCGAGACCGGTGCCATAAAAGATGTCTCCTTTCAGGTGGAGGAAGGGGAATTTGTCGCTTTAGTAGGTCCCAGCGGCTGCGGGAAGTCCACGCTGCTGTCTATCATTGCGGGACTGCTTGCTCCGGAGACCGGCACCATCGTAGTCAACAATCCCGACGGATCCCTTCACTATCCCCGTGTCGGCTATATGCTGCAGCACGATCATCTCTTCGAATGGCGTACCATCTACCAGAATGTCACTCTGGGACTGGAGATTCATCATGCTCTTACCAAAGAGCGTACCGACTATGTGAAACAGCTTCTGTCCGACTATGGTCTGGAAAGCTTTCAGGATAAACGTCCCAGCGAATTGTCCGGCGGCATGAAGCAGCGTGCTGCCCTGATCCGCACCCTTGCCCTGGATCCCCAGCTGCTCCTTCTGGATGAACCCTTCAGCGCCCTGGATTACCAGACCAGGCTCATGGTATCCGCGGATATCTGCCGGCTGATCCGGCAGGCTGGTAAGACTATGATTATCGTCACTCACGATCTGTCGGAGGCCATCAGTCTGGCCGACAAGGTCTATGTACTGTCTGCGAGGCCGGCGACGATCAAGGCCGTTCTCCCCATCCGGCTCACGCTTCCGGATGCATCACCGCTGGCTGCCAGAAATGCGCCAGAATTTCCATATTATTTCAAACAACTCTGGGAGGAATTAACGGATGAGACCACAAACTAAACAACCTCTGACCGTTCAGGAACAATATCTTCGAAAACACAAAAGCCATCACAGACAGGTCTCCTTCCTGCGCTTTTTTCTTCTGGGAATCTTTTTACTCCTGTGGGAAGTAAGTGCAGATCTTGACTGGATCGACAGTTTCTTTTTCTCCAGTCCCCACAGAGTCATTCTGTGCCTTGGAGAATTATGGACAGAGCGATCCCTTCCGATGCATATCGGTATCACACTGTTAGAAACGATCCTGAGTTTCCTGCTGGTATTTTTCGTCAGTCTTCTGTTATCCACTCTGCTGTGGTTTTCCAGGCAGCTGTCGGAGATCTTAGAGCCTTATCTGGTACTGCTCAACAGCCTTCCGAAATCCGCTCTGGCTCCTCTGTTTATTGTCTGGCTGGGCACCGGGATCAACACCATCATCATTGCTGGAATCTCTGTGGCAGTATTCGGATCCATCATCAGCTTTTACACCGCCTTTCATCAGGTAGATCCGGAAAAGGAGATTCTGATCCGCACACTGGGTGGAAACCGCAAGGATATCTTTTTCAAAGTGGTACTGCCGGGATCCATTCCCACCCTGCTCAGTACCACCAAAGTCAATATCGGGCTGTCCCTGGTAGGTGTTATCATCGGGGAATTTCTCGCCGCCAGACGGGGACTGGGCTACCTGATCATCTACGGTTCCCAGGTCTTCCAGCTGGATATGGTGATCAGTTCCATCTTACTGCTATGTGTGATTGCCATGCTGCTCTATCTGCTGACACAGTCTCTGGAACATTACAGCAAAAAGCACCGCAACTGACCTTTCGGAGATCCGCAGGCGTTTTCGACTTACGGTCTCCTACATAATTTACGGCTTTGTGAAACGTTCTGCGAAAATAATAAATTTTACAGTTGCAAAATTTCCCAAGAACATATATAATAACCTAGTCCGCTGAAATAGCTCAGTTGGTAGAGCACTTCACTCGTAATGAAGGGGTCGTGGGTTCGAGTCCCATTTTCAGCTTATATGTATTAAAAAAGAGAAAGCTTTTCGCTTTCTCTTTTTTTGTAGTAACTCTTCAGAGCCATGCAAAACTGCGTTCTGCAAATGTCTGCTTATCTTGCACCTTTGTCGTAGATCACTCCCAGTGCTCTCGGTGCACCGTTCTGTTTGGAGAAGAATACCAGAAGCAGCAAAGTCAGTACATAAGGCAGGATCATGACCAGATCCTGATAACTGCTGGGCATCTGCAGTACCTGTACCAGACGGTATCCACCGGATCTGGCAAATCCGAACAACAGACACGCTCCCAGAGTCGGCAGGATACGCCAGTTGCCGAAGATCAGTGCCGCAATAGCCAGATAACCGTAACCTACATAAATACTGGAGGAAAAGTTCGCGGAAATGGAATACGCGAAACAGATACCTCCCAGTCCCGACAACGCACCACAGATCATAATGGCTGCCAGACGGATCTGTCCCACCTGTCTTCCGGCCGCATCCACTGCATGGGGATTGTCACCGCAGGCACGCAGATGCATGCCGAAGCGGGTCTTATACATCACAAACCACGCCACGAAAGCCACTACCACAATCACCAGTTCAAAAGGATACAGATTGGTAAATACCGCTCCCAGTACCGGAATCTTAGAGATTCCCGGGATGGTAATTCTGGAAGAAACAGTCAGTACGAACTTATCGGACGTAGCACCAAATACCACTCTGTTGAACAGCTTCGTTAAATATGCGGTCAGCGCCATGGCCAGAATATTGACTACCACACCACTGATAACCTGATTGGCCTTGAACTTCAGACATAACATGGCATGAATCAGTGCAAACAGACTTCCGCCCACAGCCGCCATAACCATGGCAATGTAGAAAGGCGCCAGAGAGTCTCCGGCAAAGTTTCCCGCAATGGCAACCGCCACGAATGCACCGATAAAGGCGCCAAAACCCTGTAAGCCTTCTACCGCCAGCATGGTCACACCGGATTTCTCACAGTAGATACCGCCAATTGCCATAATAAATAAAGGTAATGCAAAGGATAACCCGTCAATGATCACAATATCCATTTATTTGTCCTCCTTTGTCTTGTTGGTTTTCTCTCTTCTGCTTCGTTCCATCTTCCACTTGATGTAAGCATTACATGCGCTGAACAAAAGGATGATACCGGTGATAACGGATGCAATCTCCGCATCCACGCCGGCCGCTGATTTCATATAAGTACTTCCCTTGCTGATCAGGGTGATCAGCATAGTAGAAAATACAATACCGAAGGGATTGTTGTTACCAAGCAGGGATACCGCAATGGCATCAAATCCGGTACTGATCAATACCTTTGGCTGAATGGATCCCACATAGCCCAGATAATAAGTCACACCGGCAAGTCCGGCCAGTGCACCGGAAATCGTCATGGACAGTACCATGCTTCTGCCTACCTTGATACCTGCATATTTTGCAGCACTGCGGGAATAGCCCACAGCCTTCAGTTCATAACCAAGCTTTGTCTTCTCTAACAGGAACCATACAGCCACCACCGTAAGCAGAGCCAGAATAATTCCCAGCGGAATATCCATTTTCAGATTGCCCACCATGGTATCCATCAGTGTCAGCCTGGAAGCTGCGGAGATTTCCTTTGACTGTCTGGAGACCGGATCCACGAAAAAGGTATTGATGAAGAAACTGATCACATACTGGAACGTATAGTTTAACATAATAGAGGAAACGACCTCATTGATATTAAACCGGTATTTCAGGAAGCCGATCAGTGCCCCCACCAGACCACCGACGATCAGGCCAATGATTACTACCAGCGGCTTTGCCAGCACGGCGTTCAGACTGCTGTAGCCCACAACGATGCTTGCGGTAAATCCGGCTGCCAGCATCTGTCCGGAGACGCCGATATTAAACAGTCCGGCGCGGAGTGCTACCGCCACAGCCAGTGCCGCGTAGATCATGGGGGTAAAATAGTTCACATAACTCATAAAGTCCGTCAGCATACTCTTGTAGCTGGCGTAGGAGGACTTGGGTGCCAGTCCGCCTCCCTGTAGAAGTGCGTAATAAGCCTTAAAGGGATTGGAACCGGTCACAGCGATGATCACACCACCTGCCACAAGACTACAAAGGATCGCAAGGAGAGGAATCTTTACCGCATTCCATAATTTTGTAAATTTTTTCATGGTCTTATGCCTCCTTCTCCTTGTTTTTTACGCCCATCATGAACTCTCCCACTTCATTGGTGGTCAGTTCACTGGCTTTGGCGATCTTCTGTATGCTTCCGTTATAAATAACTGCGATGGTATCCGCACAATTCATGATCTCATCCAATTCCAGAGAGATCAGAAGGATTGCCTTGCCCTTGTCTCTCTCTGCAATGATCTGCTTGTGGATATTCTCTATGGCACCGATATCCAGTCCACGGGTGGGTTGCACAAAGATCATCAGGGAGGAATCCTGTTCCACTTCTCTGGCAATAATGGCTTTCTGCTGATTACCACCACTCATGGAACGTACCACTGTCTTGCTGCCCTGGCCGCTTCGGATATCGTATTTTTCTATCAGTTTTTCACTGTTGTCTTCAAAAATCTTCTGATCCAGTACTCCCTTATGACAGAACGGCTCTTTGTAATAATTACGAAGCGCCAGATTCTCCGAAAGGGTAAAATCCATGACCAGTCCGTAATTCTGTCTATCCTCGGGAATATAGGAAATTCCTTCGGTCGTTCGTTCTCTGATAGACAGGTTCGTAATGTCTCTGCCGTTTAACAGGATCTTGCCGGAACGCACCAGTACCAGTCCCGCAATAGCATCTGCGATTTCTACCTGTCCGTTGCCTGCCACACCTGCGATCGCAACGATCTCACCGGAATGTACCTCCAGAGATACATCCTTTACCACCTGGAAATCCTGTTTATTGTAAACATTCAGTTTCTCGATACTGAGTATGGTCTTACCCGGTTTTGCAGGCTCTTTTTCTGTCTCAAAATTCACTTCACGGCCTACCATTTTGTTGGCCATAACTTTGGTGGACGTGGTAGCCACATCCATGACATCCATCAGACGTCCGTGGTTCAGGATGGCACATCTGTCCGCGATCCGTTTGATTTCTTCCAGTTTATGTGTGATCAGGATGATAGTCTTGCCGTCATCCCGCAGAGATTTGATAATATCCAACAGGAAATCGATCTCCTGCGGTGTCAGAACCGCTGTGGGTTCATCAAAAATGAGGATCTCCGCTTCTCTGTAAAGCATCTTTAAGATCTCTACTCTCTGCTGTGTAGAGACATTAATGTCGCTGATCACATCGGTGGGGTTCACTGCCAGTCCGTATTTTTCCGAAAGGTTCCGGATATCCTGATTGGCCTTCTTCATATCCACTACCGGAATACATCCCAGCACCTTCTTCACCGGCTCCATACCCATTACGATATTCTCAGCAATGGTGTAGTTGGATACCAGTTTGAAATGCTGGTGTACCATACCGATGTTTAATTTGGTGGCATGATTGGGAGATTCCAGCTTCACCTTTTCACCCCGGATATAGATCTCTCCTTCATCCGGTTCGTACATTCCGAACAGCATACTCATCAAGGTGGATTTTCCTGCACCATTTTCTCCCAGAAGGGCAAAGATCTCTCCCTTTTTGATCTGGATCGTCACATCGTCATTGGCTACGATCCCGGGAAAACGTTTGGTGATGTGTTTCATCTCAACAATATATTCCGACATGTTCATCCTCATTTCTGTACATTTTCCTGCCTAAACAGCAGTTTAAACAAGAAGAAGGTGACAGTTCCTCACCATCACCTTCTTGTGAATCCATTCTTCCTACCAGGTAAAGGTCTCCGGAGTTACACCGTTAAAGTTTGCCGCAGGAACGATCTTGCCTTCCTTTAACAGAGCCTGTGCTGCATTGATCTTCTCAATAGCCTCTGCGGTGAGCTGGCATCTGCCTTCCTCACTTACGAAACCGGTAGCATCATCTGCTGCGGTCAGAGTCACATTAGCACCTTTGAAGGAACCGTCTTTTACTTCGTTCAGTACGTTGTAAACAGTATCATGCATTACCTTCAGGCCACTGGTCAGAACGATATTGCTGTCACCGTTTGCACCGTCATCATACTGGTCAACATCACAACCGATCACCTTAACGCCTTCAGCTTCCTTTGCAGCGGTGAATACACCGTTACCGGAACCACCTGCTGCTACGAACAGGATGTCCACGCCTTCAGCGATCAGAGCATTACCCAGTACCTTACCGGTAGCTTCATCGGAGAAGTTACCAACATAGTTACCGCCTACGTTAGCGCCGGTAACATCGGTACCTGCGTAAGAAGGAAGCTCTACTACTTCTACGTTCATGCCTTCGGTACCGTTCACATACTTAACACCGCACTCGAAGCCATACTGGTAGTTCACGTTGGAAGGATATGCAATACCGTTTACTACTGCTACCTTACCTGTGGTGGTAGACAGAGCTG
Organism: Clostridium sp. AM34-9AC; assembly: GCF_003480225.1. Classification (NCBI taxonomy): domain Bacteria; kingdom Bacillati; phylum Bacillota; class Clostridia; order Eubacteriales; family Clostridiaceae; genus Clostridium; species Clostridium sp. AM34-9AC. The sequence goes on along the minus strand of NZ_QUIU01000022.1, from coordinate 54,840 downwards.
CAGCCATACCTGCATAGAAACCACTCTCCTGCTCAGCATAGTAAGCAGCGTATACGTTGTCGATCACCTGATCTGCGGTTACTTCGGTACCATCAACGGTAGGCCAGGAATCGATCAGGATGAACTTGGTATCCGGATTCTCCTGTGCCAGATTGCCGATACCTGCAAACTGGAAACCACAGCATACAATAACATCATAATCAGCTACAACATCAGCTACAGCCTGAACAGCTGCTGCGCTGTCACCGGTCTCCTCACGGATGGGGGTTACGGTTGCATTCGGATTCTCCTCAATGAACTTCAGAACACCGTTGTAGTTGTCCTGATTGAAGGAACCGTCATCCACGCCGGAGGGGCTGGATACGATAGCGATCTTCAGACCGGGTTCTTCACTGCTGCTCTCTGCAGTTGTTGCAGTGGTGGTAGCTGCCGCACTGGATTCTGCATTGGTGTCAGCATTGGTGCTGCCGCATGCTACCAGAGAAACAGCCATGACAGATGCAAGTGCAAGTGCCAGAAACTTTTTCATAATTTTTTCCTCCTAAAAATGTAAATATTAAAACATTGAATCACAACGGTAATATTATCATTATAGTCTGTAAAATTCAATATCTATTTTTAATTAACGCATATGCACATCCATCTGCGGGAACGGTATTTCAATTTCTGCTTTATCAAGTGCATACTTACACTGTTCGGTAATACGCCATTTTCCCTGCCAGAAATCCTCATTTTTGAACCAGCAGCGTACACATAGGTTGATTCCGGAGTCTGCCAGTTCATCTACAAATACAAAATGCTCTCTTTCCTTTATAGTATCGGGATCTTCAGAGAGAACCTTTGTCAGAACTTCCTTTGCCTTCTTAATATCTGCGCTGTAAGCAATAGACACCTTCACATCACATCGCCTGGATTCGGCAGCAGTGACATTCACAATGGTGTTATTTGCCAGATTGCCGTTTGGAAGAATAATCGTCTGATTATCATAGGTTAACAGCTTTGTATAGAAGATCTGGATCTCTTTTACTGTACCTTCCTTACCGGAGGAGCCTTCCACAATGTAATCTCCCACCTTAAACGGCTTCAATAATAAAATCAGCACACCGCCCGCCAGATTAGACAGACTTCCCTGCACTGCCAGACCGATGGCCACGCCGGCCGATCCCAGCAACGCAACAATGCTGGCTGCGTCCACGCCGAAGGAGGACGCCAGTGTCAGGATCAGTATTATATATAAAGAAGCTTTTACAAAAGAGTCCACGAACTGGATCACACCGATCTCTGCTCCCGCCCGGTTCATAGATTTACGGATGATCTTGCGGATCAGCCTGATCAGCTGCATTCCAATGAAAAAGAATACCAGTGCCAGTCCGATCCGGATGCCAAGATTCAGTGCCTTTTCCGGCAGGGTATCCAGGAAAGATGCGATCAGTCCTTCTTTTTTCTGCACCTCTTCAATTACGTTATCTGTCAGATCCATGTTGCCTTATTTCTCCTGTTTTCTTTTTGTAGTCTTGCCTGCGGTCTTGCGGATCGGTGTATTCTTGCGGATACGTTTCTCGATCACTTTTTCCAGTTCTGCCTCGGTATAAGGAATAAACTGCAGAATGCTTAAGGAAAGGGGAGCCATTTTCACGGTAACGGACTGCTTTTTGTCATCCCATTCCACGTCCTCCGCACGTTTCACACGGTCATTGACCACACCGGTACCGCCATATTGCACAGCATCCGTGTTCAGGATCTCCTTGTATTTTCCCTCGTAAGGCACACCTGTGGTGATCTCTCTGGGTACTCCGGAGAAGTTTGCTACGACCAGAAGCAGTTCCTCTGCCTCTTCTCCCTTACGCACAAAGCTTACATAGCATTCATTGGCAGAGATCTCGTTCATCCACTGGAAGCCTTTGGCCTGATCATCGCATTCATACAATGCCTTATTCTCTCTGTAAAGTACATTCAGATCCTTCACCAGTTTCTGGACACCGGCATTTTCCTTCTGTTCCTCCAGCTGCCACTCTACCTGACGCATTTCGTTCCATTCTTTCTCTTCCGCCAGATCCTGTCCCATGAAGAGAAGCTTCTTGCCGGGATGGGTCATCATATAACCGTAAGTCAGACGTAAATTAGCAAGCTTCTGTGCCCTGTCTCCAGGCATTTTACCAAGCAGAGTTCCCTTGCCGTGTACCACTTCATCATGGGAAAATACCAGCATGAACTTCTCACTGTAGGCATAGATCATGCTGAAAGTAAGCTCTCCGTGGTGGTGGCTGCGGAAATAGGGATCGTATTTGATATAATCCAGATAGTCATTCATGAAGCCCATGTTCCACTTCAGGTCAAATCCCAGTCCGCCTTCATCCAGTGATCCGGTGATCATGGGAAATGCCGTGCTTTCCTCTGCAATGGACAATACCCCGGGATCTCTCTTTTTGAGGATTGAATTAAAGTGTTTGATCAGCTCGATGGCTTCCAGATTCTCATTACCACCGTACATATTGGGAATCCATTCCCCGTCCTGTTTGCCGTAGTCCAGATAAAGCATACTGGCTACCGCATCCATCCGGATACCGTCTGCATGATATTTTTCCACCCAGAATAAAGCATTGGCGATCAGGTAATTGGATACCTGGGGACGGCCGTAGTTGTAGATCAGCGTTCCCCAGTGAGGATGGCTTCCCTGCCTGGGATCCTGATGCTCATAGAGACAGGTGCCGTCAAAGCCGGACAAACCGTAAGTATCTCTGGGAAAATGTGCCGGTACCCAGTCAAGGATCACGCCGATTCCCGCCTTATGCAGTTCATTCACGAAGAACATAAAGTCCTCCGGTGTACCGTATCTGGCGGTAGGGGCATAATAACCGATCACCTGATAGCCCCAGGAAGCATCCAGAGGATGTTCCATAACCGGCATCAGTTCCACATGGGTGTATCCCATTTTTTTTACATAGTCAATGACCTTCGGAGCGATCTCACGATAGTTCGCATAATCCTGTCCCTCGTCCGGCGTCACAAAGCTTCCCAGATACATTTCATACACACTGACCGGAGCATTTCCGCACTGGTAGCTTTCCCTTTTTTCAAGAATTCGCTGTCATCCCACGAAAAATCTCGCAGGTCAGCGATGACGGAAGCTGTCTCCGGTCTCTTCTGCGCGGCGTTGCCGTAAGGGTCTGCTTTCAGATAAGTCAGTCCACCTTTGATCTTCAATTCATATTTATAGCAGTCTCCTGCTTCTGCGCCGGGAATGAACAATTCGAAAATACCGGAATCTCCCAGGCGTCTCATCTGATGGATCCGCCCGTCCCATTCATTGAAATCACCTACTACGCTGACACGCATGGCATTCGGCGCCCACACAGCAAAATACGTGCCGTTATCCCCATCCAGTTCCATGGGATGTGCGCCCAGTTTTTCATAAATGGTGTAATGAACACCGACTGCAAAACGATCCATATCTTCCTTCGTGATCTGGGGAACATGCCGGTAAGCATCGCCGCAGATCATTCTGTGGGCTTCACGCTCTTCTGTCTTTCCATATTCCACCAAATATTCATAAGGTGCCATCTTCCCGGCATTTATCAGGGCTGCGAAATAACCTTCTTCGTCTGCCAGTTCCATAGGGACATCTGCCAGAAAAGCTTCGCCTACCTGTCCTGTCTTCTTCCAGTGGATCGTCACCTTTTCTGCTCCCGGGAAGAATGCCTGTACCAGCATTTTACTTCCCTGCTTATGAGGTCCTAACAGTTCATGGGGATTATCACATTCAGAATAAGTGATTTCTTCTATCTTTGCCCAGTTCATCAGTTTATAAAGTTTGTTTGTCATATTCCCTCTTTTCTGCGGCGTGTAGTCTGCTGCATTCTATTCTGTCACTATTTTGCTTATCCGGTCGTAGGTATTACCGCTCTATCTCATGCAGAAACAGACCGCTGCGCAGCTTCGGCTCGAACCAGGTGGACTTCGGAGGCATCAGACGTCCCGCATCCGCCACTGCAAAAAGTTCCCCGATGGAAGTAGGATACATGGAAAATGCCACCTTCATATCGGTATGTACTCTCCGCTCCAGTTCCGCAAGTCCCCGGATACCTCCCACAAAATCGATCCGCTTATCGGTCTTTGGATCTTCGATTCCCAGAACAGGATTCAACAGGTAATTTTGTAAAAGAGATACATCCAGTCCTTCCACAGCATCTTCGCTCCGAATCTCCTTCTTCGCTGTAAGACAGTACCACTCATCTTCCAGGAACATACCGAAAGCTCCTTTTTTCTCCGGCCGGTAAGGAATACGTCCTTTTTTCTCTATCATAAAATGTTCTTCGATGGCTGCCAGGAACGCATCGACATCCATACCGTTTAAATCCTTCACCACCCGGTTATAATCCAGGATCTGCAGTTCTTCATCTGGGAAAATCACCGACAGGAAATAATTGAATTCCTCTTCTCCCGTATAATCCGGATGCTGCTCTCTGCGCTTTAATCCCACCTTTACCGCTGAGGCACAACGATGATGACCGTCCGCAATATAAATAGCCGGGATCTTTGCAAATGCCTCTTCAATCATTGCCACATCCGCAGCCTCCGAAATCACCCACACACGATGTTCGATGCCGTCCTCACTGACAAAATCGTATACCGGTGTCTGTGTTTTGATCTCTCCGATCTTGTTCTGCAGTTCCTCTTTCGCCCGATATGCCAGGAAAATGGGCCCCGTCTGCATACTGCAGGTATCTACATGGCGGATACGGTCTTCCTCCTTATCCGCTCTGGTATTTTCATGCTTTTTGATCACATTGTTCCGGTAATCGTCAATAGAGGCACAAGCCACTACACCGGTCTGGCTGTTCCCGTCCATGGTCAGTTCATACAGATAGAAACATGGCGTCGGATCCTGTACAAATTTTCCTTCCTGAATTTTCTCCCGAAGCAGCTGATCCGCTTTCTCATACACACAGTCCGCATATGTGTCTACTTCCTCGCCAAACTGCGTCTCCGCCCGATCAACCACCAGAAAAGAGTCCGGATTCTTCTTCACCACTTCACACGCTTCCTCCCTGTTATATACATCATAAGGAAGCGCCGCAATCCTTTTCTCCATCCCCTGACAGGGACGATATGCCCTAAATGGTCTGATCTGTGCCATACTCCTACCTCCCAATTTCTATATGTTCTTATTTTACCAAATCCCATCTCATATCACAAGGTTATTAAAATAAGCAAGCAGCCCCGGATGGGTGTAAGAATAAGCAGGCCGTAAGCAGACGTCAGCACTTAGCGGGCGTATTCTGACCGCTTATGTGCCGTTACGCTCTGCGACAGAGCGAAAGCGTGCCGCGTTTCTTACCCCAGCCGAGGCTGCGGGGGGTTATTACTAAAATAATACCTACCCCAACTTATGGAACAAAATACAGTTGGGCATATTGACCTTCATTGCCGGTCCATTCATGATCATCGTTCCATGCTCCAGATCAATATGGAAGAAGGTCATCGTATTACTTTCATGATTCAAAGACACCAGAAACTTATTGTTCGGGAAGAACTCTGCATCCTTGGGATACTCACCGCTGATCGGCAGCAGGAAGTTCTTCTTCAAAAGTCCTGTCTTCTTGTCTACATCAAATACGATAACAGAATTATCCCCTGCAATGGAACTGAGCAGATAATTGTAATCCAATGAAAAACTGAAGGCGCTGGCACTGTTGGTGTTGCCTCTGGTCAGCTTGATCAGCTCTACCGTCTGGATCTTCTCAAAGGTAGGGTCGTTATTATTGTCCGCATATTCGTATACATCAATATAACACTTTAATTCATGGAGAATGTAAATATACTTGCCATCCTCGGAAATCTTGATATGACGGGGTGCGGATTCCATCTCACTGCGGATGATATCCTCCAGCTTTACCTTGCCCTTCTCCACATCAAAACGATATACATTGACATGATCCATACCCTGATCTGCCACCAGAAGATACTTATTATCATGTGTCATGCGGGCACAGTTGATATGGGGACGGAAATTCCGCTCTGCCATACTGCCCAGACCCTTGTGGTAGATTTCATCAGTGATTTCGCCGATGGAACCGTCCTCTTTCAGTCTGAGTACTGTCAGCTTACCGTCATGATAACCGGCTACAAACAGATACCGATCCGTATAATCCGTAGAAACATAGCAGCCTCTCATACCATTGATTGGTGCAAAGTTGATCAGCTCCAGATCTCCGTCCGGCTGGATGGTATAAGCCTCCACACCAAAATCCGTTATAGAATAAAGAAACTTTCCGTTGTGGGAAATGGTCAGATAGGAAGAGTTCGTGATCTCTACCTTATCTTTCTCCTTAAAACGGCCGTTTTTCATATCCACATCATATATTCTGATGCCATGACTGTCCCCCTGTGTGTAACTGGAAATGTAGGCAACATATTTTTCCTTGCTCATGACCGGATCCTCCTTAGCGTTCTATGTCTTTTTTTATGTTTATAAATATAGCACAATTCTGAAAATTGTGAAACATTTTTTCTGCAAAATTCCCGAAAAATACTCCTGTTTTTTCCACAGGGTAAAGTTTATGTAAATTAGGCCAGAAATTGCAAAACTTCACATTGACTTTCCGTGTATTTACGTATAATATTAATTCGACTTGCAAAAAATTTTCATTTAGGTTTTTCGAAGATTTTTTGCAGGATTTTTTACATCAGGAAGGAAAAAATTGATGAAAAATGCTTTAGTCAATTTAGTGAACATCTCAAAATCATTTGACAATCAGATGGTTCTGGATGATCTCAATCTGTACATCCGCGAGAACGAGTTTCTGACTCTGTTGGGCCCCAGTGGCTGCGGAAAGACTACAACCCTCCGTATCTTGGGCGGTTTCGAGACCCCTGATAAAGGTCAGGTCATTTTCGAAGGCCGGGATATCACTAACCTTCCACCCAATAAGCGCAATTTAAATACCGTATTCCAGAAGTATGCTCTTTTCCCTCATATGACCATTGCGGAGAACATTGCTTTCGGATTAAAGATCAGCGGTAAAAGTAAATCTTATATTAATGATAAAATTAAATATGCCCTGAAGTTAGTCAATCTGGACGGTTTCGAGAACCGTATGCCGGATTCCTTAAGCGGCGGTCAGCAGCAGCGTATCGCCATTGCCCGTGCTATCGTAAATGAGCCCAAGCTTCTGCTGTTGGATGAGCCTCTGGGTGCACTGGATCTGAAACTGCGTCAGGACATGCAGTACGAACTGATCCGTCTGAAAAATGAGTTGGGAATTACCTTTATCTATGTCACCCACGACCAGGAGGAGGCTCTGACCATGTCCGATACCATCGTGGTCATGAACCAGGGCTATATCCAGCAGATCGGCACTCCCGAAAGTATCTACAACGAGCCGGAGAACGCTTTCGTTGCCGACTTCATCGGTGACAGTAACATTATCGGTGCAACCATGATCAGAGATCGTCTGGTAGAGATCCTTGGTGCCCGCTTTGACTGTGTGGATACCGGTTTCGGAGAAAACAAGCCCGTCGACGTAGTCATCCGTCCCGAGGACGTGGAGCTGGTAGCACCGGAAGAAGGTATTATCCATGGTACACTGACCCATTCCATTTTCAAAGGTGTCCATTACGAAATGGAAGTTATGGCCAACGGTTTCGAGTGGCTGGTACAGTCCACGAAAATGGTTCCTGTGGGGACCAAAGTCGGCATCAAAGTGGATCCGTTCAACATCCAGATCATGAAGAAGCCGGAATCCGAGGATGAGGAGGCGATTGGTGTCAATGAATAAAAAATTATTATCGCTCCCTTTTATCTTCTGGTCAGCCATGTTTGTCATCGTGCCCCTGTGCATGGTCTTCTACTATGGTCTGACCGATAAGAGCGGTGCTTTTACGCTGGATAATATTCTGGCGATCGCAACCGCCGAGCATTCCAAGGCTCTGTGGGAAGCGCTGAAGTTATCCGTGATCAGCACTGTGATCTGCCTGCTTCTGGCATATCCCCTTGCCATGATCCTGTGTAACATGAATGTCAACCAGAACTCGTTTCTGGTATTGATCTTTATCCTGCCCATGTGGATGAACTTCCTGCTTCGTACCCTGGCATGGCAGACACTGCTTGAGAAGACAGGTGTCATCAACAGCATCCTCTCCACCCTGCATCTGCCGGCGTTAAATATTATCAATACACCCTCTGCCATCGTACTGGGTATGGTATACAACTTTTTGCCTTTTATGGTACTGCCTCTTTATAATGTACTGGTCAAGATCGACAAGAGCGTAATCAACGCCGCTTATGATCTTGGTGCCAACGGTGTGCAGACCTTTGTACGGATCATCTTCCCCTTAAGTCTGCCCGGCATGTTCAGCGGTATCACTATGGTATTTGTCCCCGCCCTGACCACTTTCGTGATCAGTAAGATCTTAGGCGGCAGCAAAATCCTGCTCATTGGTAATGTCATCGAACAGGAATTTACCCAGACCGGCAACTGGAATCTGGGAAGCGGACTTTCCATCGTACTGATGCTGTTCATTATCTTCAATATGGTGATCTCCGTAATCACGGATAAAGAGGGGGAGGCGAACACATTATGATCAAAACAACGGCACAGAAAATATATCTGGGGCTGATCTTTATCTTTTTGTATGCCCCCATCGTTACCCTGATCGTACTCTCCTTCAACGCCAGCAAGACCCGTGCAAAATGGGGAGGTTTTACGACCAAATGGTATGCTGCCCTGTTCCAGAACGAACAGATCATGCAGGCTCTGTGGAATACACTGGCGCTGGCTGTGTTGTCTGCACTGATTGCCACCTTCATTGGTACGATTGCCTGTATTGCCATGCAATCCATGAAGCGTACCAGCCGTACGATCCTTATGGGAATCACAAATATTCCCATGCTGAACGCAGAGATTGTTACCGGTATCTCCCTGATGCTTCTGTTCTTAAGCCTTGGAGCCAAATTTGGTTTTGGTACGATTCTGCTGTCACACATTACGTTTAATATTCCTTATGTGATCTTAAGCGTAATGCCCCGTATGAAGCAGTTGAACCCCAGCACGTATGAGGCCGCCCTTGACCTGGGTGCTTCCCAGACCTACGCCTTTTTCAAGGTGGTATTTCCGGATATCCTGCCGGGTATCCTTTCCGGTTTCCTGATGGCATTTACCATGTCACTGGATGATTTTATCATTACCCACTTTACCAAAGGTCCCGGTGTCGACACACTGTCCACCAAAATCTACACTGAGGTAAAGAAGGGCATCAAGCCGGAAATGTATGCATTGTCCACCATCATTTTTGTGACGGTACTGGTTCTGCTTTTACTGGTGAACTACATGCCCATGGCAAAGAAGAAGAAATAATTCTTTGAAAATAGATTCAGGAGGAAAAGAAATGAAAAAATTTATTGCACTGCTTCTGTGCGGTATCCTTACCGCAACTGCTCTGACCGGCTGCGGGTCCTCTTCCGCCGGTGGTGAAAACGGTGAAGTCATCGTCTACAACTGGGGTGAATATATCGATCCCGATACGATCACCATGTTCGAAAAAGAGACCGGAATCAAAGTGGTCTACGATGAGTTCGAGACCAACGAGATCATGTATCCCAAGGTAGAAGCTGGTTCTTCCGCTTATGATGTGGTATGTCCTTCCGATTACATGGTACAGAAAATGATTGAAAACGACCTGATCCAGGAACTGGATTATGACAAGATCCCCAATGCCAAGGAAAACATCGGTGCCGAGTATTATGAGCAGGCTGCCGCTTACGATCCCGGCAACAAGTACTGTGTTCCCTACTGCTGGGGAACTGTAGGAATCATCTATAATAAGACTCTGGTAGATACCCCTCCCACCAAATGGGCTGATCTCTGGGATGAAAAGTATTCCGATGAAATCCTGATGATGGATTCCATCAAGGACTGCTTCATGGTGGCACTGAAAAAGAACGGCTTCTCTTCCAACAGTCTGGACGAATCCGAACTGCAGATTGCCACAGAGGATCTGATTGCCCAGAAGCCTCTGGTACAGGCCTATGTAGTAGATCAGGTACGTGATAAAATGATCGGTGGCGAGGCTGCCATGGGTGTTATGTTCTCCGGCGATGCTCTTTATGTTATGAGCGAAAATGAGGATCTGGATTTCGTAATTCCCGAGGAAGGCACCAATGTCTGGATCGATGGCTGGGTAATCCCGAAGAATGCTCCCAACAAGGAAAATGCGGAGAAATTCATCGATTTCATGTGTCATCCGGATGTAGCACTGAAGAATTTCGAGTACATCACCTACGGTACTCCTAATACCGCCGCCAGAGAGCTGATCGAGGATGAAGATCTGAAGAATTCTCCCATTGCTTTCCCGGATCTGACGCAGTATAACAATCTGGAGACCTTCCTGTACCTCGGAGAGGACGGCGAAGAACTCTACAACAAATACTGGAAAGAAGTTATGTCCAACTAGTCTTTCAGACAAAACAAGCCCCTGAACTGCCAAGACAGTTCCGGGGCTTTCCTGTTACCCATATTTTCAGGAATTCTGCTCACATCCACAGGTCTCGCATCTTCCGTCATTTCTCCTGGAAAATGCCGGATCATCCACCGGTGTGAAATTCGGGAAATCCGGTCTGGGCGGTCTGCGGTCTCTGTCTCCACCGCGTCCCTCGTCTTCCAGACAACGTGCGCCGCAGGCATTCGAGCTGCCACAGGAACTACTGCTTCCGCAGGAGTTATTGGAATTCCCACAGGAATTGTTGTTTCCGCAGGAGCTGCGATTGCTGTTTCCTATACAGCTACAGCCGTTGCTACAGGAATTTCCACCACAAAATAGTAACAATAACAGAATGATACAGTTCATAGGATCCTCTACTTACCACTGTTTTTTACTATTCTATTCCGCTTTCTCCAGCTGGTGCCAGTCCATACACCGTTTATGCTGCACCAGTTCCTCTTTGATAAACCGGAAGGTCTTCTCCTCTCCCTCCTCTGCCAGCATTTCCAGCACATATAGCAATTTTGTCTTCGTCTCCGGATGAATGGGTGCCCTATCTGTCCCCTGATAATAGTAATCAAGAGGAGACCTGTCCGTGTATTCGCCTCCCATATAGACCTTGCTGGCAGCGATCCGATCCATGATCATTTCCGCAATATACTTATCCGGCATCGGCACCGGAGCCATTCCACCGGGCAGTGCCTGCATGCTGTAATCGATCCAGTATTCGTAATGATGTTTATTCCGGCCCTTATGGTGCAGCCAGGCGCTGGAATAACCGATGTCTTCTCGTTCCGCATTGTTTGGGCTGCGTGTCCCCTGATAGTATTTTGCCCCTACCCAGAACTCTGTGGGACTATACTTGGACATATCATGCAACAATCCCTGTTTATACAGACTTACCTTAAAGCAGCCCTTTGCCACAAGGATCTTATGATGTGTGATCGTTTTAAAATGTTTCCAGATATTCATTTCGTTCTATCATCTTTCTCCGGCAGCATCTGTTTTCTTTTTTAAAGATCTTGCCGAAACTTTTTTCTCCTTGTCCTGTGATGCTGCCATCACAACGCCTTCATATACTGCAATACTTCTGGGGGCAATGATCCCCGTCTGCTCTCTGGACTGTTCTTCTTTCTCCTGCACTGTCAGAGTATCTTCCGCCTTCTCCGTTGCCAGCACAAGATTCCATTCCATACCCTTCGGCAGCTTTGGAAATGCCAGTTTCTGCGGCTCCCAGTGCATATTCATGGCAACATAGAGGAAAGAATCCTCCCCACCCTGTGGTGTCTTTGCATACTTTCCGCAGTACATAATGCCTACATGCCGGTTATAGCTCTCTGTCTGGGGCCTCCAGGCATTCTGTCCGTGATAGGACAGATCCGGATAACCACAGGACAGGCTGTCCAGGATTCGCAGTTCTTCGACAGGGTGCAGGATCGGGTGAGCTTTCCGGAAAGCGATCATCTGTTTCCAGAAATTCAATAATTCCGCATTTTTCTCCCTGTCCTGCCAGTTCAGCCATGTGATTTTATTGTCCTGGCAATAGGGATTATTGTTGCCCTGCTGGGAATTGCCAAACTCATCCCCCATGAAAATCAACGGGGTGGACTGTGTCAGCAGCAACATACAACATGCATTCTGTAACTGTTTTTTCCGAAGTGCCTGCACTTTTTTCCGTCTGGACGGTCCTTCCTCCCCACAGTTCCAGCTGCAGTTATAGTCATTGCCATCCCGGTTACCTTCTCCGTTGGCTTCATTATGCTTGTGATCATAGGACACCATATCCATCAGCGTAAGGCCGTAATAATTGGACAGATAATGGATTCTTCCCATATTGGCGGGGATATGACGCATCTCATACAATACGCCCGATAGCATATTGTCATCTCCCTTAAGAAAACGACGCATGGTATACAGATAATCGTCCCGGTATTCCGCCAGATTCCGGTATTCCGGCTTCACTGCCGGATCATAGAGTTGCTCCGTATCAAAGGAATAATGCCACAGTTTTGTCCCGGACAATGCCGGATCTCCAGCCAGCATCTGAGCCGGTACTCCCTCCCCCATCAGATGAAAACCATCCACATGATAGGATAATACCCAGAATCTTAAAATATTCCCGATCTCTGCCGCATCCATTCCCCGGGGGAAATAGAACTGCAGGATCACTTCCATTTTTCGCTTATGGAATTCTTTTACCATAAGACGAAACTCTTCCGCCGGGTCTTCCCCTGCCGCATAGGCTGCCTTAGGCGCATAATAGAAGCCTTCCCGATAGCCCCAATAGTTCAGCACCCGGTAGCCGGGCAATTTACCTTCTCCGTTCTTTTCCCCCGCCACGGCCACAAGCTCTCCGGAGGTCTTCGGCACCGTCTTCTCCGGTGTCTCATCGAATTCATAGACCGGTTGGAATTCCACGGTTGTCACACCGATTTCCTGCAGATAGTCCAGCTTCTCCACAACCCCTGCAAAGGTACCTCGATGTGTTACCTGAGATGAGGCATGCATGGTAAAGCCACGCACATGAAGGCAATAGCAGGTGCTGTCTTCATAGGGAAGCATAGGGTGCATATCCTGTTCCCAGTCGAAATCTTCGTTGGTAAATACTGCAATGCGATCCGAAGGCTTACGTATTTTCCCATACGCAGGCTTACGCAGGAACCCCTGTGCATGCAGATCCGGCACAGTACGCTCCCCTTCATAGAACTGATACCCGATATTTTCCGGCTCCAGTTCCAGATATTTACAGTACACATTTCCCATCCGTTCCTCCTGTCGAAACGGAACCCTGTGCGTTTTTTTTCCACTCTTTCTGTCATATATGAGAATGCCGCAATCCTTTTTCCCGGACGCATAGGCAAAACGGATGGCTCCGTCCTCCACATGCACCCCCAGAGGGTAAGGCTTTATTGCATGCTTTTTTTCTGTCATTGTCATACCCCATCTTCCAGTTTTCTATCACTTAAAGTCTCTTTGTCCATTTTTATTATAGTCTGTAAGTGTAAGAAAAACAAGCATTGCAAGAATATCCGTAAGCGGTTATAATAAAGGAACAAAGTACTGTTACACCCAATAAACATATCAGGAGGATTCCCATGGGTAAAAAAGAAAGCTATGAAGATGAAGAAATGACCGTTGAGCTGGAGCTGGAAGACGGCACTGTTGTCAACTGTGCCATCATTACCATTCTCACCGTAGAGGCCAAGGACTATATCGTACTGTTGCCTCTGGACGAGGACGGCGAAAACGAAGACGGAGAAGTATGGTTCTACGGATATTCCGAGAATCCGGATGACCCGAATGAAGAACCCATTCTCGCATACATTGAAGATGATGATGTCTACGAAAAGGTTGCCGATGCTTTTGATGAGTATCTCGACAGCTGTGAATTTGACGAGATCATCGATGATAACGATTCAGAGGAATAAGGAATCTGGAAGGGAACCTGGGACGCTCTCTCGTGCCTGTAAGGCAGAGAAGTTCCAGGTCTTTTTTTGCCCGTGTCATCGCCACATAGAAGATCCGTCGTTCCTCTTCACAATGCTCCGGCTCCCGGGAGCTTCCGTGGGGAAAGGTCTTCTCATTACAGTCCGGGATCCACACATGGTCGAATTCCAGTCCCTTTGCCGCATGTACCGTCAGCAGAGTGATCCCGCTGTTTTCCTGTTTTTCCTGCTTCTTCTGCATGCCACTCCTTACAGTTTCCCTGCATTGCAGTTGTTCCCGGTAAAGCTCCTGTGCTTCCTGCCATTCTTCAAGGCTTCGGTATCGTCCCGCATCCTCCGTGATAAAATCCAGCACTTCCTGCCATTCCGTCAGATCTGTTTTTCCCTCCTGTGCAGCTCTCACCCGCAGGTATCTCTCATAGCCGCACGCCTTACGCAAAAATGCCATTGCAAGCTTCAGTTCCGTATTTTTTACAAATTCCATCTGTCGCATCCATACTCCGACCGCTTTCTGCGCCTTTTGCTGCCCCGCGTCCAGACTTCCCGCAGTCAGATCTTCATAATATTTCTTCAAAGCCGGTAAAGATGCTTCGGCACCAAAAGCCTCTCTGGAAATATTCCGATATGGTCTGTTGCTCACCCTCAGGTAATCCGCTCTTGTAGCACACCCCTGCGCGATCCGCAGATAGGACAGGAGATCCTGTGCGATAAAATGGTCGTAAATGTTTCTCCCCTTCTCTTTCATGGAAAAAGGGATCCCCTCCCCGGTAAGTCTCGCCGCCACGCCCTGCATGGCCAGATTTGTCCGGAACAATACAGCACAGGTCCCCCCATTTATCCGATTTTTCAAGCTTTGTACCAGATACCTCATTTGTTCCGAAGCCTCACTGAATTCCCTGATTTTTACCCGATATTCCTTCCGGTATCCGGCGTCAGTCTTATGATCCCCTGCCTGCCGTCTATGCGCCTCGCAAGGCTCCAGATCCTTATGAAAACGGTCTTTATTCTCATCTATCACCGCCAGGGATGCCTCCACGATATCCGGATGACTGCGATAATTCGTCCGAAGAAGGATCTGCTTTGCACCAAATTCCTCTACAAACTGTCTCATGCAGGCTGGTCTGGCTCCGCGGAATCCGTAAATGGCCTGATCATCATCCCCCACTGCAAAAATATTTCTATGTTTTTCCGCCAGAATTTTCACGATACTGTACTGTCTGTAATTGATATCCTGAAATTCATCGATCAGTATATATTCAAACCGGTTCTGCCAGTATGTACGCTGCACCGGATCCCTTTGCAGAAACTCCTCGCATTCCTTTAACATATCCTCAAAATCAAGGCCTCCGGTATTTTTTCTCGCCTCCTCATAAGCTTCATAGATCCTGGAAAAATGTTGTTTTTCTTCTTCCGGAAGCTTCTTTCTGCTGTTCTCAATATCGCCGGTATTTTTGTAATAACCGATGGCAGCAAGATAGTTCCCGGCAAGCTCCGTTACTTCCGCTGCGGATCTTTTTTTACAGTCTGTTATTTTCTTCAAAATGGGAAGGATAAGATCTTTTTTTTGTCTGTCGTTTAAAATATTGCCTGATGAAATTCTGCCCGACTGGAGCAGGATTTGATAGAAAACAGAATGAAATGTTCCAAAATTGACGGTATGCACTTCCTGTGGAGATATCTGCGCAAAGCGCTGCCTCATGGATAGAGCCGCTTCTCTGGTAAAGGTGATCACCAGAAGCTTCTCCGGGGTGATCCGGCGTTCCCGGATCAGATACAGGATCCTCTGGGTGATGGTAAATGTCTTGCCGGAGCCGGGGCCCGCCAGTAATAACAGCGGTCCCTCTCCGAACGTGACAGCCTCCCGCTGGGAGGCACTTAAGCATGTCAGATCAGACATTTGCCTGTAATAACTCGATTCCTTTGCGGATTCTTGCCAGAGATTCCTCTTTGCCCAGGACTTCCATAATCTCCGTAGCACCGGCAGGTGTCATCTGCTTGCCGGATACGGCGGTACGGATCGGCCACATCACATAGCCGTTCTTACAGCCTTTTTCCTCCACATATTTTACAAGAGTCTGATACAGCCCGTCATTGCTGTAATCCTCCTGTGCCTCCAGGATCGGAAGCAGATCTTTCAATACCTCCAGAGAAGTCTCTGCGGTAGTCTTCATCTTCTTGTGTGTATACATTGCCACGTCATATTCCGGAAGCTCCTCGAAGAAATCTACCAGTCCGGCAATATCCGGGAATACTTCGATTCGGGTCTTTACCATGGCTGCGATCTTCTTCAGATCCAGAGGCTTGCTAATCGCTGCCTTCAGGTAAGGCTCTGCCATCTCATAGAACTTGTCGAAATCCATAGCCTTCAGATATTCACCATTCATCCAACGCAATTTCACGATATCGAAGACTGCCGGGGACTTGCTGATGCGATGGTAATCGAACTCCTTGATCAATTCATCCAGAGAGAAAATCTCGCGGTTATCCTCCGGGCTCCATCCAAGCAGTGCCACATAGTTCACGATGGCTTCGGTAATGAATCCCTGATCGATCAGATCCTCGAAGGAAGCATGTCCGCTTCTCTTGGACAGCTTCTTGTGGTTCTCATCGGTGATCAGCGGCAGATGGATATATACCGGTACCTGCCATCCGAAAGCTTCGTACAGACGTACATATTTTGGGGAGGAGGACAGATATTCGTTGCCTCGTACCACATGGGTGATATTCATGGTATGGTCATCTACCACGTTTGCAAAGTTATAGGTAGGGTAACCGTCGGATTTGATCAGGATCATATCATCCAGCTGGGAGTTATCTACTGTAATGTCTCCGTATAACTCGTCATGGAAAGTCGTGGTGCCTTCCTTGGGGTTGTTCTGGCGAATGACAAAAGGCTTGCCTGCGGCAAGATTTGCCTCAATCTCTTCTTTGGACAGGGACAGGCAGTGCTTGTCATATACGGTGATCTCCTTACCATCCACAACTTCGGTCTTCAGGGAAGCCAGTCTCTCCTTGTCACAGAAACAGTAATAAGCTTCTCCCTTATCGATCAGTTCCTTGGCATATTTCATATAAATACCGGTTTTCATACGTTCACTCTGCACGTAAGGACCATAACCGCCGTCCTTATCCGGGCCTTCGTCATGTACCAGTCCGGTCTTCTCCAGGGTACGATAGATGATCTCGGTAGCACCTTCCACATAACGTTCCTGATCTGTATCCTCGATGCGGAGCATAAAATCTCCGCCGGCATGCTTTGCAATCAAAAATTCATATAATGCGGACCGCAGATTACCTACATGCATTTTACCGGTAGGGCTGGGTGCGTATCTTGTTCTGATCTTTGTCATTTTCTCCTCATTTCCGCAGGCGATCCGTATCCGTTCTGTACCTTCCGGCCTACTCTTCCCTGCTTATATATTCCTGTCCGCCCTCTCTCAGAAGGCAGAACTACTTCCTTATTCTACCGCCTTTTTTCAAAAACTGCAACAGTTAAGACAAGGTTTTCGGATGGGGCAGATTCCACCGAAAGTGTGCCGCCAGAAACCGGATCGCCATGACCACAAAGGCAGCGATAAATACCGCGGGAAGTCTGCCGATACTACGGTACAGCCAGACGCAGCAGATACCGCCTACCAGAGAGGCACAGGCGTAAATATGCTTTACGAAAATATACGGTTCCTCTCCCGCCATCATGTCACGCATCAGACCGCCGCCCACGCCGGTGAGCATGCCGATAAATACCAGCAAAAAGGTATTATCCGGATAGCCGTTGTCGATGCCAGACATCACACCCAGGGAAGTAAAAATTCCCAGTCCTACAGAGTCCATGCCTAACATCGCTTTGTCATAAAAGGTTCCCAGTCTGCCGCTCAAAAGATCCTGTTTGATATAAAGCAGTATAAAAATAGCCAGTGCTGTAGCCACCGAGACACCGACATATACCGGTTTCTCCAGTGCCGAAGGTAATTTCCCAAGGATCACGTCTCTGGTCATACCACCGCCTACAGCCGTCACCACGCCCAGCACACAGATGCCGAAAATATCCATCCGTTTCCGGATCCCCACCATGGCACCTGATGCTGCAAAAGCGATGGTTCCTAAGATTTCCATGAAAAATATAATACTGTCCTGAATGTTCATAAAATAGTTTCTCCTAAAAGTTCTCCACGCTATTTTATAGTATCTTTCCCGAAATAACAATATGCCATTTGTAACTATTCTGAATAGTTTCTCTAATTTTATCTCTATGCGCGCAACAAAACCGCCACGGTAATGTGACGGTTTCGTTTTCGGGATATATCTGTTCTGTTGCAGTGTTTATTCTTTTTCCAGTTCCACCATTTCCTGATCCACACTTTCATCAGGCACTTTCTTCTCAGCTTCGTTCTTGAACTTGTCCACGGCTCTGGCAGCTACGGGGATGGCGATGTTGGTGCCGGCTCCGGCGATACAGCCTCCGGGGCAGGCCATGCCCTCGATCAGGCAGCCGTTCATCTTGCCGGCCTTGGCAAGGAGCAGGGCTTTCTTACATTCTGCCAGACTTTCCGCATGCTGAATGTTCACCGGTGTTCCCGGATAATACTTTTCGATACACTCCTTGATAGCATTGGCAACGCCGCCTGCCACGCCGTAACCTCTTCCGGCTGCGGTAGCATCCTTCATCTCATCCATGGCCTTGATCTCATCCAACAAGATTCCCTTAGCTTCGAACATACCGGTCAATTCCTCAAAAGTGATAACAAAGTCTACATCGGAACGAACGGTACGTCTGCTGGCTTCCAGCTTCTTGGAAGCGCAAGGGCCAATGAATACTACGGATGCATCCGGATGTTCCTGTTTGATCAGACGGGCCGTTGCAACCATAGGGGTTAATTCATTACTGATCTTATCAATGGTCTCAGGGAACAGATTCTTCGCCATTACAGACCAGGAAGGACAACAGGAGGTCAGGGCAAACTGCTGCTTACCGGTAGCAACCTCCTTCACGTAGTGCTCCGCTTCCGCCATACATCCCATGTCAGCGCCCAACGCTGTCTCATAGACATCCGCAAACCCCAATTCCTTCAACGCTGTCTTGAACATCTCAGGTGTCACCTTCGGGCCGAACTGTCCGGCAAATGCAGGTGCTACCTGGGCTATGATCTTCCGCCCGGACTGCATGGCACGGATCAGCTGGAAGATCTGAGACTTGTCAGCAATCGCTCCAAAAGGACAGCTTACCATACACTGACCGCAGGATACACATTTCTCATTGTCGATCACGGCTCTTCCCACATGGTCTGATGTAATAGCTCCAATACCGCAGGCAGCCTTACAGGGACGCTCTTTGTGACAGATCGCATCATAAGGGCAGATTTCACGACACTTTCCGCACTTGATGCATTTTTCCTGATCAATAACAGACTTGCCGTTTTTCATAGAGATCGCACCCTTGGGACAAACACTCTGGCAGGGATGTGCCAGGCACCCCATGCAGGAGCTGGTCACCTCATAACGGTTCTCCGGGCAGGCATTACAAGCCGACGGAATGACCTGCATCAGAGGGGGCTCGTAATATTTTTCATCAATATTACTCTCTTCCAGTCCCTGTGTCAGATGTCCGGGATGCTCACGGTTCTCCGGGCGTAAGCTCATACCCATGGCCAGACGGATGCGCTCACGGATGATTGCTCTGTCACGATAGACGCTCTCCCAGAACTCCGACTCTTCATAGTCTACGATCTTATAAGGCAGCGCCTCCATATCATCCTTCAGATTCGTGGAATTATACGCCAGATTAGCCACTTCCTTAAATACTCTTCTTCTCCGCTGTCTTACCGGAGTATCGATCCCTCTCATGCTGCTCATATCACATTACCGCCTTTTGATATTTTTTTAACACACTAACCATATTAAACCATACCGGCTCCGTAAAAGCAAGAAAAATATCTATAAAAAAATATCTATATTGTGCTCATTCAGCACAATATAGATATCTTTTTCATTAAATAGTACCAACCTGATATTGTCAATATTGGTTTACACTTTTTTCTCAAGGATGTTCGACCTATGCTGCCTCCTGTAATGAATCGTAGTATTGTTGACGCTTAATCATCGGAGGTAAGCCACCATTAGCAGAGCAGATTCTTCGGTTATTCCAATAGCTGATGAAATATCTCCAGATGAGTGTTTTTAACTGTTCTACTGTCATTGAAGTGGTATCATAACGTCCATAAAGTAATTCTTCTTTGAATCTTGCCCACATGCTTTCGCATCTGGCATTGTCGTGGCATCTGCCGCCAGCACTGTTCATGCTTTGGAGAATGCCATATTTGCTGATTGCTTTACGATATAACTCACTTGTGTACTGTGTTCCTCTGATACAGCATCAGGATATACTTCCAAAGTTGATGCTGTATCATAAAAGTAAGGGGCGGCAGCACTTTAGGCTGTCGCTCCTTGACTGCCTAACTGCAAAACCGGGCGGGGCTGTCAACGGCGGCTCTGCAAGAGCCGTTCATCTTGCCGTTGACTGGCTCGACTGGGTTTGCTATTCTTTAAGTGTTGTCTGTAAGTCGTTTGTAAAAATATCATCTCCGGCGCACAATCATTTTCTACCAAAGTAGCGGCATAAAAAATTTCATTGTCCTGCCTTTCAAAAATAAGAAGTTTCCATTTTTTTGACTGCAAATTCCGAGGCTGTCTCTTGTACAATTTCTAGTACATTGACATCTTCTGCTATATTTCCTTGACGGGGTTCCAGCTCATTGTTAGTTACCACTTCTGCCTTGCCAGCGTCCGATGCACCATAAGAGAAATTTACTATGGTAGCATTGCTGTATTTTTCAAAAGCTGCATAGTATTCTTCTTCTGTAATTACATCTGTTTCCTCTCCTTTTTTCATGGTATAAGCAGCATTTCCACTTTCGTCAAATTGCTCATAAATCCCCTCTGCCAGTCTGAGCGAACCGGATTTTTCAATTTCAAAACGCTGCATATCGTGACCGGAAGCAGCATAAATACCTGTTTCATCATAGGCGATAGGATATGCTGTTCCCATACTTTCTATTGTTCCTATGTTTTTAACTTCTTTATCTATCAAATAATATACATCACAATTAAGTGCTGCCTGATTTCCCAAACCGTCATTATATACTTGTGAGGTAACAAGTAAAACAGGTAAAGAAGAATTTGTATCAATAATTGCAAAAAGCTCATTATCTTCCAATCCTCCGACGGTTTCTCCATAAATAGCAGCGTTTTCACTACCTTTTTCTCCACATGCACATAAAGAAAAGATTAACACACATAAAGCCATATATGAAATAAACTTCTTTGCCTTATACATATTTTCAGTCTCCTTTTTTTCTTCTTTCAATGGTATAACTTATGAACAATATCACTCCGATTGCTGCCGCAATAATAGACGGTATCATTAACCGCATATAATCAATAGGGGCATTTTCGTATTGTCCTGTAACGATATATCGGTATAGCATATACTGGGTACTAAGTGTTGTGCTTTGTAGCGCAATTACATAGGCGAAATTTAATATGCTAACCATAATAAAAATCAGACCACTAATTAGCAACAGCGTCATTTTTCTGTTATGAAGATTTATTTTCATCAAATCTTCTAAAGTTATTTGCTCATCAGTTTTGTTTGCCACACCTGCTTCTCCTTCCTTTAGCAAATCATCTAATGACACATGAAAAATTCTGCTTATTTTAACGATACTTTCTAAATCAGGGGAAGTGCTATCTGACTCCCATTTGGAAATAGTCTGTCTGGATACGTTAAGTTTTTCTGCTAATTGTTCTTGTGTCATTCCCGAAAGTTTCCTTAATTGGTTGATTTTATTTCCAATTTCCATTTTGTGTCCTCCTTTAAGAGCAATTTTAAATAAAATAAACAATTTTTTCTATCAACATTGCTTTACATTTGCGCTCAAAATAATAACATTTATGAAATTGCTTGTTTTTCTGCACTTTAAGTGTTCATATAAAGGCATTTAAAACCTTATGTATGGACAATCACTTAAATATCTATTCAAAATAATTGTCTTAATAAATTGTTATTTAATGCCTTTTTATTTTTTAGGTCTTTTAGGCTGATGAAGAATTTTTTTTGCCTGTTCAATCATTTCTGCAAAAAGTGAACATTTATTGCAGAAATTGACAACAAATCTCCTCCTTGAATCACCTTCTAATTAATAGGACTCAATAATATCCCTTTGATTACCTAATGTTTTTTCTTCATAAAGGTATAATAATAGAAAAGTAAAATTGATCTTCATCATTTTGAATTACATATTCCCCATTATATTTTTCCACAATTCTTATAATGTTTTTTATTCCTACACCATGCTCATCCTGATTTATCATTTTAGTAGTAGCGATTTCATTATTATGATATATAATCATTTGATTACATGTATTTTTTACTGATAAAATTATCATCTGTTCTTCCATCATAAACTTGAACTTAATTACTTTTTTACCAATGCAATTTTCGCAGGCTTCAATTGCATTGTTTAACAGATTAGCCAAAATCACAACCAAATCTTCATCTTCCATTTTTATGTTAGATAAATCATTAACTTTAAAGACAAAGACTATATGCTTGTTAATAGCTTCTTCATATTTTGTATTTAAAATTGCATTTACTACTACTTGATTCGTGTTTATTGCATTTCGCTCTTTGAAAAAGCCCTTACTGATTTTACTAACATAATCTACTGCCCGATCATATTCTTTGTCTTTGAGCAACGCTTCTATACACAATATTTGATTTTTAAATTCGTGCGATTTTCTTTTTTGTATGTCAAAGTTTTCCGAAACAGATCGATACATCTGAATCTGATTTTTAACCTGCAATTCAAGCATTTCCTTTTCATGCAGCTTTGCATCTCGAATGACTATATCATTAATTAAATAATATACAAATACATTCATTACCACCATTCCAAACGAAATAGAATATAAAGCATTTGCTTGCATTTCATTTTCAGTATATTGAAATTCCATTAGTAATGTAATTATTGTAATAATAGTAAATACAGGGAAAAAAAGGAACTTTGTCCATTCGGCGTCTGTCAGTACTTCTGTTGACTTTTTGCCAAATTGTTTTTTTATTAGTATGATGCAAAGAAAAGAAATAACTTTACTAAAAATAATAATTAAATTCCCCTCAAGTGCATATTCTTGAGTTACTATTCCCTCTCTGGATACGATTGCACTATTTCCTGCATAAACTAAATAATCCACTAACATCAATAATCCTTGATATAATATTGCAAGCACCGCAGACTTTACTAAGCTTATTTCAAAATAGAATCGCATGATAATAGCAGTTGACATTATTGCACATAGTTGCTTAAGGACAATCCATTTTGATAATGTAAACCCGCATATATAATAAATTGCAATCAACAAAACTAATAATATTGTTCTTTTATACTTTCTATTTTCCCCAGAGCTATCGCAAAAATTTTCAAAAAATATTTTGCAGCAAATAACTTCAAATGCAATTATTGCTAAACTAAAAAAATATGTAAACATAAATTACACTTCTCCTTTATATGCAATAAATGCACTTTTAACATCCTTATACCTTGCTCTTGGTACAACAAGTTTCTGATTGTTATTCAGTATTACACTATAGCCTGTAATACTCTTTATATGTTTTAGATTTACCAGAAAACTCTGATGAATCCTTATAAATTTATATTCCATCATTTCCCTTTCCATATCATTTAATGTTGCATACAATGTATATATCAAAACCTTATCTTCCATAATATGAAACTCAAGTTTATGCAATCTGCTTTCTATATATAGTATCCTATCAACCTGTACATTTTTTTCACATTCGTTAAATTTAAAATACTTTTTTAATACAATGTAATTCATTTTATGTAAAATTGTGTCCATACACTCATATATAGACTCATCAAAATTAATAGTATTCTTCAATAAATATCTTGTCGCATCTACCTTATAACCTTCTAATGAATAATTTACGTAAGCAGTTACAAATACAATATATATATCCATACTATACTCTCTAATTTTGTGTGCAGTCATAATTCCATCTATCTCATCCATATTAATGTCGAGAAAAATAATATTATAGCCAAGTAAATCTGTCCCCAAGCCAAGTAATTCTTTCCCCGAATTAAACATATCAATTTCGGATGAAATATCCTTTTCGGATAAATATTTTAATACATATTTTTTAATATTTTCTCTAAACAACTTTTCATCATCACATATTGCTATTCGTAACATAATTTCCCCTTTCCCTTACTTTTTTACTATATGGGTGGCAATATCGTCTGTTTTTCGTTTATGCTGCAATAATTATTTTGAAAACAAATAAGAAATTCTTTAGAATAAGACTATCTATACTTTCCAATTATTTGATATAAGTCAGAATAGCAAGCTTGATATATCATTTTTGCACTCTGTAATGTCATATTAGTACGACTGAAATTCAAAATCAATAGCTTGGAAGAACTCAAATATTTATCACAGGAAGTTGAAAATTACATTATATTAATTTTTGATAATAAAATGAAGGCTGAAAACCATAGATATGTTTTCAGTCTTCATTATTATCTGCTTATATTCATTTTTGAATAATCCACTGATCGTTTGCGGGATCATACAAAAAAATAGTCTTTCCATCCATCGTTATTGCATAGTTATTAATCAGTCTGCTTCCAACCTCCTCAACATTTTCTTTATATCTTACTTCGAATCTATACACTTCATTATTATCAATTTCACCAACAACCGGATCGGTTGGTTCAAGACTATACTCTTCTTCCCATTGATTAGCACTTTTCAAGTACTCTTGCAAAATTCTTTCGGCGTCCATCATAGAGCTCGTTGGCAAATCATTTTTCCCACACTTTATGCATATACTAAAAATAACTATTACAATAATTCCAATGCTGATCAGCAAATATTTTTTAGACATTTTTGTCTCCTGTCATTATTACTAACTATAACGGAAAATTCGATAACATTTTTCCATTATAAATTTCTAAAAATAGAACATTGGCTGAATGAGTGCTTTCATTACTGGCACATGTGTATGGCGTATACTTATAAATATCAATTTCATCAATATTTCCCTCTGCATAAATAAACTCTGCAACACATCCGCCTACTCATGACTTTTTGCAAAACACTTTAATATTTATATATCTCTTTAGGTCAGTTTACAAGGAACTACACGCAGACCACGAAACGGGGGCTGCTGACAACAAATAAAGGCTGATATCAAGCACCGGGAAAGTGCGAGATATTCAGCCTGTTTTGTTGTCAGGGGTTTCCAAAGGGGCTTGCCCCTTGGCACACGACTTTGCTCGCAAAGTGTAGTGTGTTATACGCTCTGTCGGCGTTGCTGCGAAAATGCGGTTGCCACCGGGGAGGGCAAGGGCATTTGAAGCGGCAGGAAAGCAGGGCTGTGATTGCGCGGCGTGGAGCCGCAAGCGCAGGACTGGTTTCATCAGCAGACAGGGCGTATATGAATGCCCCCGTCCCTCGTCCTACGCCGAACTATGGGACAAAGTGTCCCAGACGGATAGCCACACTTACGAAAAAGCAGACGGCTTTTTCTCTCAAAATGGAAATGGGCGGGAAGCCATTTTAGGGCTTTCCCGCCTTGATTGCCCATTAGCAAAGACGGGCGGGGCTGTCAACGGCGGCGCATGAAATGCGCCGTTCATCTTGACCGTTGACTGGCTCGACTGGCTTTGCTATCTCCCCAACAAGTTATTGTTTGTTGTTTTCCCAATTATCTAAACGGGCTTGCATAGTTTCTCGCCATTCTTCACTTGGACAAGCAGTAATCAATTTTCGATACTCTTCACTTGATGGTGCTTCTATCAAATAAGACTCTACCAATTTTAGCAAATCCCACTCTACTCCATACATTCCACCTTCGGGGAAAATGTCAATCAATACGCCTACTTCTTCTCTTGTCAATGGCGTTTTTACATTGGAGAGCAATTCGTCATACATGTTGATGGTTTCTACTGTAGGGTCATCTTTCACTGCGTCTGGCATTTGACCGAGAAGTTTCAATTTTATAATTACCTCCTGCACCTTTACTCCCTCCAATTTCTCGTTCTCTATTTTCTCCCCCGCTGCGGGTTTGGATTTTTCAGCAAGTCCGACTTCTGTGCAATCTTTTTCAGCCACTTCTTTTCTTCCTCGGACAGCTTTTTCAAATTCAGCTTGAGCCGCTTACAGATAAACGCCAAAGCCGCTTGCTCCGGGTCGCTGTCTGGACTGGCAGTTTCCTCGGCGGTCTGCAAGAAATCTTCCAGCGGATTGTCCTCCGGAACGCTGAAAAAATCATCCTTATGGGCTTCCCGCAGGTCAAGGGCTATCTTGTTTATGTCTTGCTGTATCACATAGCGGCAAAAGCTGTCATCGTCAATATGGGCGGCGACAAGCTGCCTTAACTGCGGGTCGGACAAGCCGGGATTGTGCTGCTTCATAATGGTTGCGCTCATAATATCCACAATGGCATTTGCGCTCTGTACCTGCCTGACTGCCGTTCCGTTCACATAGATTTCAAGGTCAGCCATGAGCCGGGGAAAATCAGGGTGCGCCGCCAGCTCACACAAGAGGGAATTATTCACCCGCCCACTTTTCAATAGTTCAATCATATCATCACTCAAACACAGGTCTGCAAGATCGGCGTTTGGGTGATTTTTTGTTTTAGAGCGTCCCAGCAGGTAATCAACGGTCACTTCATAAACCTTTGCCAGCTGGATAAGGGCATGGTGGCTGATGTCTTTGAGATTGTCTCCCTCATAACTGCCTAAAGCAGATTTGGAAAGGTGAGTTTCCTCCGCAAGCTGTTCCAGCGTCAGCCCTCGTTCCACACGCAGGTCTTTCAATCGTTCTTGTATGGATAGTTCCATGCACTCCCTCCTTGTCTGCTTGATAATTTGGAAGTTATTCGCACAATTCCTTACGGATATTTTCGCAGTCTTTCGCCATTTCCAGCATATCTTCATCATCTACCATTTCATGAAGATCATATTCGAGCGGAGAAGCACAGAACTCTGCTAAAGCCCGATTCATTGCTTGATCCTCCTCTGGCGTAGTTATGATTTTTACAAACCTATCTCGTTTTTCCCCATCAAACAGATTTTTTATATTGAACCCACCACTTTTCTTACTCTCAAGAATAAGTGCTGCCAAATCAGTTGCCAAATCAATAGCATAATAAAATTCGTGACATTGGCCCTCCGAATCAATGTATTCTAAATTGGGTGAGATATGGAAATTCCAGTTTAGTTTGCTAAGGCCAGTATCATTGAATATCTCACTCAGAGGTATTTCAGTTTTGCCTTTGTCATAGAGGTAGTCCACCAAGGTCAGGCTATCGTCTGTGCCACCGATATAGTTATACCAATATTTTTTAATATACATTTATCTCCTCCTTATCACTTCCGCTTTGTCGTTCTGTTTTTTTATTATATCACAATTCCGAGAGCGTGGAAATAGGGAGTTTTCCGGGCTGATTTCCTACCTTTCGGATATACGGCACAGGCGGTCGAAAAAGTGTAGACTTGTGGTAGTTCATCGATGAGCTGCACCTTGAAAAATGAATGACCGTCCGAAAAGGAATACCCCGGCAGGGGAAGCACCGCAAGGAGCCAACTTCTGGACACTTTGTCCAGAGGTCACTTCGGGACAACTTGTCCCGAAGCTGTGGGGAGCGTGCCAACGCCGGAACACGCCGCAGGAATGGGGCAGGAAGCCTTTTCGGGGAGAACGGCAACGGAAAGCAAAATGGAGGAAACACATGAGAGAGAACCCATATAAACGACTGCCGCCCATAGAGCGCAAGCAGGACGGTTCCCTTTACCGCATGACACCGGCACAGAGGAAACAGGCAAACGCCCTGATCCGCCGGGAGTGCTGCAACTGCGAGGACGGGAACTGTATGCTCCTTGACGATGGGGATACCCACACCTGCCCCCAGACCATTTCTTTCTCGGTCTGCTGTAAGTGGTTCCGCTGGTCGGTCTTACCGCAAATCGGGACGCTGGAAGCAGAGATTTTCCGGGATAAGGACTTGAAACGCTGTGCGGTCTGCGGCAGAGTGTTCGTCCCTAAATCCAACCGGGCGAAATACTGTCCCGACTGCGCCGCCAGAGTTCACAGGCGGCAGAAAACAGAAAGTGAACGGAAAAGGAGGTCTACTGTGGACAGTTAGGGGCTGAAAAGTCCTTGATTTTCAAGGCTTTGCAAGCACAGAACAGGGGCAGGCAATAGAAACTACCGTCTGCCCCCGGAAACAGGCTTCTAACCGTCCACAAAACACACCATGACAAACACCATTTATATTCATCAGCCGGAAAAGGCGGTCAGCTTTACCCGGCTTCCCAATTTCCTTTTTGAAGCCCCCACATTCACACCCCTGTCCAACGAAGCAAAGGTTCTGTACGCCTTTATCCTGCGCCGGACGGAGCTATCCCGCAAGAACGGCTGGGCGGACGAATACGGGCGCATTTACCTGTACTATCCAATCTGTGAGGTAGTCGCCCTGCTCCACTGTGGGCGGCAGAAAGCCGTCAACACCCTGCGGGAATTGCAGTATGCGGAGTTGATTGAGATTAAGAAGCAGGGCTGTGGAAAACCCAACTGTATTTACCCAAAATCCTATGAAGCGGCTCCAAACACCGACTTCAAGAAATCCGGTTATGGAACGCCGGAGGACTGAAAACCGCACTCATGAAGTATGGAAATCACTCCCCGGAAGTACGAAAACCGGACGGTATATAGAAATACAAAGATAAAAAGATTGATTTATATTCTATCCAGTCCAATCCTATCCGAGCTAATTCCTGTGAGATTTTCCCTGTGGAAAACCCCGGATAGGAAAGGGATGGGGAAAGGAGCAGAATGGCACAACACGCAATTTTGCGATTTGAAAAGCACAAGGGCAACCCGGCAAGACCGCTGGAAGCCCATCACGAACGACAGAAAGAGCAATACGCCAGCAACCCCAACATTGACACCAGCCGGAGCAAGTACAACTTCCATATCGTCAAGCCAGAGGGACGCTATTACCACTTTATCCAAAACCGCATTGAACAGGCTGGCTGCCGCACCCGCAAGGACAGCACACGGTTTGTGGATACGCTGATTACCGCCAGCCCGGAGTTTTTCAAGGGTAAGTCCCCAAAGGAGGAACAGGAATTTTTCCAGAGGGCGGCTGATTTCTTAATCGGGCGGGTAGGCCGGGAAAATATCGTGTCGGCAGTGGTACACATGGACGAGAAAACACCCCATCTGCATTTGGTCTTTGTCCCGCTGACAGAGGACAACCGCCTGTGTGCAAAGGAGATTATCGGCAACCGGGCAAACCTGACAAAGTGGCAGGACGATTTTCACGCCTATATGGTGGAGAAATATCCTGACTTGGAGCGTGGGGAAAGTGCCAGCAAGACAGGCAGGAAGCATATCCCCACCCGTCTGTTCAAGCAGGCGGTCAATCTATCCAAACAGGCAAGAGCCATTGAAGCCACGCTGGACGGCATTAACCCGCTGAATGCCGGAAAGAAAAAAGAGGAAGCCCTCTCCATGCTGAAAAAGTGGTTCCCACAGATGGGGAATTTCTCCGGGCAGTTGAAAAAATACAAGGTCACAATCAATGACCTGTTAGCGGAAAATGAAAAGCTGGAAGCAAGGGCAAAAGCCAGTGAAAAAGGCAAGATGAAAGATACGATGGAACGGGCAAAGCTGAAAAGCGAACTGGACAATTTACAGCGGCTGGTTGACCGTATCCCGCCGGAGGTGCTGGCAGAACTGAAACGGCAACAGCGGCACACAAGGGAACGGTGATTGATGGCAGAAAACATTTCACGCCGCAGCATGGCGGCACTGCACTTTGAAAATTAAATACGGAGGTACTATGGAGCATATCAGATACAAGAAAGAAACCGAAGTCGTGACTTTTCAGGGAAAGGAAATCACGCTGGAAAATCTCTCTCCGGTGTTCACGCCGGAGCAGGAAGCGGCAAAACGCCGGGAGCTGGAACAGCAGCTTTATGAGGTGTTCCGCAAGTATGCCGACAAACGGCAGAGTGAGGAAGCCGGGGCATAAGGTTTTCCGAAGCCATCGTTGATTTGCGGGGCTGCTGGCGGTATAATAAAGCTGTCAGCAGCTCCGTTTCTTTTTTAAGAAAAGGAGCGACAATATGAATAATCGAATAGACGCAATCTATGCAAGACAATCGGTGGACAAAAAGGACAGCATTTCCATTGAAAGCCAGATTGAATTTTGCAAATACGAGTTGAAAGGCGGTAACTGCAAGGAATACACAGACAAGGGGTACAGCGGCAAGAACACAGACCGTCCGAAGTTTCAAGAACTGGTGCGGGACATCAAGCGGGGCTTGATTGCAAAGGTCGTGGTTTACAAGCTCGACCGTATCAGCCGTTCCATTCTGGACTTTGCCAATATGATGGAGCTGTTCCAACAGTACAATGTAGAGTTTGTGTCCTCTACGGAAAAGTTTGATACCTCCACCCCGATGGGGCGGGCGATGCTGAATATCTGTATCGTGTTCGCCCAGCTTGAACGGGAAACGATACAGAAGCGGGTGACGGACGCTTATTATTCCCGCAGCCAGCGAGGCTTCAAGATGGGTGGGAAAGCCCCTTACGGCTTCCATACAGAGCCGATTAAGATGGACGGTATCAACACAAAGAAGCTGGTGGTAAACCCGGAGGAAGCGGCAAATATCCGGCTGATGTTTGAGATGTACGCCCAGCCCACAACCTCCTACGGGGACATTACCCGGTACTTTGCCGAACAGGGAATTTTATTCAACGGCAAGGAACTAATACGCCCCACGCTGGCGCAGATGTTACGCAATCCTGTCTATGTGCAGGCAGACCTTGATGTGTACGAATTTTTCAAAAGTCAAGGGACAATCATTGTCAATGACGCTGCCGACTTTACGGGGACAAACGGCTGTTATCTGTATCAGGGACGGGATGTGAAGCCCAGCAAGAAAAACGACTTGAAAGACCAAATGCTGGTGCTGGCTCCCCATGAGGGCATTGTCCCGGCGGATATATGGCTGGCCTGCCGCAAGAAGCTGATGAACAACATGAAAATCCAGTCCGCCCGGAAAGCCACCCATACATGGCTGGCGGGAAAAATCAAATGCGGGAATTGCGGGTATGCTCTTATGAGCATTAACAATCCTGTGGGAAAGCAATATCTCCGCTGCACAAAACGGCTGGACAATAAAAGCTGTGCCGGGTGCGGGAAAATCATCACTTCGGAACTGGAAGCGGTTGTTTATCAGCAGATGGTGAAAAAGCTGGAAAAGCACAAGACGCTGACGGGCAGGAAGAAAGCGGCAAAGGCAAACCCGAAAATTGCCGCCCTGCAAGTGGAACTTCTCCATGTGGACAGCGAAATTGAAAAGCTGGTGGACAGTCTGACGGGTGCAAACAATGTTCTGCTCTCCTATGTGAATGTGAAGATAGCGGAACTGGACGGGCGCAAACAGGAACTTGTGAAGCAGATAGCCGAGTTGACGGTGGAAGCCATCAGCCCGGAGCAGGTCAATCAGATTTCCGGCTACCTCGACACATGGGACAATGTATCCTTTGACGACAAGCGGCGGGTGGTGGATTTGATGATTACCACCGTTGCCGCTACAAGCGACAGCTTGAACATCACATGGAAAATCTGACGGGCGGCACACCTCCTGTCAGATACCTACCCTGTGTAGTCCCTTGTAAACTGTACTTTATCTAAATAGTAATATTTTTTTTCATTACAAACAATATCTTTTGCAGAAAGTAACTGTTTTTTGCAGAAAATGATCAACTATATCCGTTCAAGTCTCAGTTTCGTCCAGAATAAAATAGGCATGTATCAATTCTACGGTTCTCCAAAGGAGATTTGCTTGTAAAATAAAAACAGGACCCTCCGTATTTCACGGAAGATCCTGTCTGAAGAATCCTGTATTTATTTGCTCATAACGACTCTCTTAAAGTTCTTCTTACCTCTGCGGACTACCAGACCCTCTCCGTCAAACTGCTCGGGATCGTAAGCGGTCTTCACATCTGTAACCTTTTCATCCGCTACGACAACACCGCCCTGTTCTACGGCACGTCTTGCTTCACTGCGGGATGCGGACAGTCCGGATTTCACCAGAACACCGAGAATATCAATCTTACCATCGGTAAAGTCTGCCTCTGTCAGCTCACTGGTAGGCATTTCTGCGGCGTTGCCGCCGGTAAACAGTGCTCTTGCACTCTCCTGTGCCTTCTTAGCCTCTTCCTCGCCATGTACCAGATTGGTCAGTTCGTATGCCAGAATTTCCTTCGCCTGATTTAACTGGCTTCCTTCCCATTTGTCCATCTCATCGATCTGCTCCAGAGGCAGGAAGGTCAGCATGCGCAGGCACTTCAGGACATCAGCGTCCGATACATTTCTCCAGTACTGGTAGAACTCGAAAGGTGTAGTCTTGTTGGGATCCAGCCATACGGCACCCTTCTGGGTCTTACCCATCTTCTTGCCCTCGGAATTCAACAGCAGGGTGATGGTCATGGCGTAAGCATCCTTGCCCAGCTTTCTGCGGATCAGTTCCGTACCACCCAGCATGTTGCTCCACTGGTCGTCACCGCCGAACTGCATGTTACAACCGTATTTCTGATATAAGGTCAGGAAGTCAAAGCTCTGCATGATCATGTAGTTGAATTCCAGAAAGCTTAAGCCCTTCTCCATTCTCTGCTTGTAACACTCTGCAGTCAACATACGGTTAACACTGAAATGTGCTCCCACATCTCTTAACAGTTCCACGTAATTCAGGTTCAGCAGCCAGTCCGCATTATTGACCATCAGTGCCTTACCATCGCTGAAATCAATAAAACGGCTCATCTGTTTCTTGAAACAGTCTACATTATGCTGAATGGTCTCCTTGGTCATCATGGTACGCATATCGCTTCTGCCGGAGGGATCACCGATCATCGCAGTTCCTCCACCGATCAGAGCGATCGGCTTGTTACCTGCCATCTGCATTCTCTTCATCAGGCACAGTGCCATGAAATGTCCCACATGAAGGCTGTCTGCGGTAGGATCAAAACCGATGTAGAAGGTAGCCTTTCCGTTATTGATCAGTTCCTTGATCTCCTCTTCATCTGTCAGCTGTGCCAATAGTCCTCTTGCTTTTAATTCATCAAATACTGTCATTTTCTCTTCTCCTTTTTGTGTTTTTTACCCTGTATACCTTTTTACATTTTGGGGGATTCGGCTTAAAAGGCACAAAAAAAGCCCGCCCCTTTTTCAAAAGGACGAGCTTGATCACTCGTGTTACCACCTAATGTTCCCGCCAGACTCACATCTGACAGCTCAGTAAGTATCTATCAATACTTTCGGCCGATATCGGTGCCTGCCGTCCTGATCTACTCGTTCGGGATCCTCTGATAAAATCTACTGATCCTTCTCTTTCCACCGGCTGCTCCGGGATGTATTCCTGCTCTGCTTCTGTGCGCCTCTCACCGACCGGCTGCTCTCTGTCAGAAGTGGAGGAACAGTACTTCTTCCCTTCATCGCATTCTTCTTATCCTATGTTTGCGCTAAACATGAGCTTATTATAGCCAGTTTGCATTTTTCTGTCAACACCAAAAATACGATTTATTCTTCCGGCCAGGGCAGGTGGGATACTTCCAGCTTCTTGTCACGAAGCATCAATTCTTTTACCGCCTGATCCGCGGGCTTACCATCAAAGAGCACTTCATTTACCTGCTCGATAATAGGCAGCTGAACATCATATTTTTTCGACAGTTCCATGGCAGCCTTGGCGGAATACACGCCCTCTACCACCATCTGTACTTCCTTCATGGCTTCCTCGTAGGTCTTGCCCTGTCCGATGAGGATACCGGCACGACGGTTGCGGGAATGCATGCTGGCGCAGGTCACGATCAGATCTCCGATACCGGTCAGACCGCAGAAGGTCTCAAAATTACCACCCATGGCAGTACCAAGTCTTGCGATTTCGGTAATGCCTCTGGTGATCAGCGCAGCCTTCGTATTATCTCCGTAGCCCAGTCCGTCTGCGATACCGGCAGCCAGTGCCACTACATTTTTCAGTGCACCGCCCAGTTCAATGCCCAGTACATCCGGGCTGGTATAGACACGGAACACTTCGTTCATGAACAGATTCTGCACATATTCCGCGCAGCTTTTGCTCTTAGAACCCGCTACGATCGTTGTAGGAATCCCGCGGCTGACTTCCTCCGCGTGGGTAGGTCCGGACAGCACCGCTACCTGTGCCTGCGGAATCTCATCTTCGATGATCTGCGCCTGGGTCATCAGGGTATGCTCCTCGATTCCCTTGGAGACACTGACAATTTTCTGTCCCTGTGCCACCAGCGGGCTGATGCGATGTGCTGTGCTTCTGGTATAGGAGCTTGCCACTGCCATGACCAACAGGTCCTTGCCCTCGATGGCCTGTTTATCATCCGTCGTAAAGATCATATCCTCCGGAAGCTTTACTCCCGGCAGCATCTTGTGCTCATGCTTCTCCTGAAGCATCTGAATCTCTGCGGGAACCGCAGACCATACCGTCACCTCATGTCC
The DNA here is from genome assembly GCF_003480225.1 of Clostridium sp. AM34-9AC. Taxonomy (NCBI): domain Bacteria; kingdom Bacillati; phylum Bacillota; class Clostridia; order Eubacteriales; family Clostridiaceae; genus Clostridium; species Clostridium sp. AM34-9AC. The sequence goes on along the minus strand of NZ_QUIU01000022.1, from coordinate 20,292 downwards.
GTTCTTATGTAATACCACTGACAGGCCGATGCCCCAGCTTCCACCACCCAAGATACATACTTTTGCCATAATTATTTGTCCTCCCCTGAGATTTCCGTCTGCGCTTCGGCTGATTTCTTATTCTTGAACAGATAAGTCTTCCTCTCGTTCCCGTGGATCAGACGCACAATGTTCTGTCTGTGCTTCCAGTAAGCCATAACCGTAAGAAATGCAGTGATGGCATACATTTCATACAGCTGTGACTGTGGCATGGCACCGAACAGTCCCATCTGTCCGCAGACTACCATCTGGATCATAAATCCGGCATATACAAGCAATGATCCCAGCGAAACATAATGTGTGGTCAGGAAAGTGCCGAAAAACAATACCACACCCATCACGATAAAATAAGGATGGAACGAAAGAATCAGACCTGCAGTGGCAGCGATTCCTTTTCCTCCCTTAAATCCCATGTAAAATGGGAAGTTATGTCCGATGACAGCTCCTGCACCGGTGTACAGGCACAGCAGATAAATATTCTCCGGATGTCCGGTACTGAATAAGGCTCTGGTGATGCACACGGCAATAATACACTTTAAGCAGTCTCCCGCCAGTACGATCAGTCCTGCCTTGGTTCCCAGCACTCTCAGGGCATTGGTGGTACCGGCATTGCCGCTTCCGTACTTACGGATATCGATTCCTTTTGCCTTCCCGTAAAAGTATGCGGTCTGAAACAGGCCGAACACATAACCGATGAGTAAACAGATAACACGTTCCATTATTGATCTTTTTCCTTTCGTTCTCTGATAATAAACCGGAGGGGGGTTCCCTTGAAGCCAAAGGTCTCCCGGATCTGATTCTCAATATATCTGGTATAGGAGAAATGCATCAGCTCCTTATCATTGACAAAGATTACAAAGGTAGGGGGCTTTACCGCTACCTGGGTAATGTAATACAATCTCAGTCTCTTACCCTTGTCGGAAGGTGGCTGCTGCATGGCCACGGCCTCTGCCATGATCTCATTCAGCACACCGGTAGCCACACGCATGGCGTGATTCTCACTGACGATATCGATGGTCTCGAACAGCTTGGGCAGTCTCTGTCCTGTTTTCGCAGAGACGAACAGAAGCTCTGCATAGGGCATGAAGGATAAGGTATTACGCACCTTTTCGGTAAATTTATAAATGGTCTTGTCATCCTTTTCGATAGCATCCCATTTGTTCACCACGATGATCGTAGCCTTTCCTCTCTCATGGGCGATTCCGGCGATCTTCGCATCCTGCTCCGTAACACCTTCCTCTGCATCGATCATCAGTACCACCACCTCGGCACGCTCTACGGCACTGACGGTACGGACGATCATATAACGCTCCAGTTCTTCCTTGATCTTGTTCTTCCGGCGAAGACCGGCAGTATCAATGAAGACATATTCTTTGCCGTTATAAGTGATCTCGGTATCCACCGCATCTCTGGTGGTACCCGCGATATCAGAAACGATCAGACGGTTCTCACCCAGCAGTTTGTTGATCAGGGAAGACTTGCCGACATTGGGCTTTCCGACGATGGCCACACGGGTGCGGTCATCCTCTTCTTCCTCTGCCTGTTCCTTATCAAAATATTCCGTTACGGCCTCCAGCATGTCACCGATTCCCAGACGATTCACCGCAGAGATCGGATGGGGATCGCCAATACCCAGATTGTAGAATTCGTAGACATCCGCCATATACTTCTGGAAGCTGTCCACCTTATTGACCACCAGTACCACGGGCTTGTGGGAACGGCGCAGCATGTCTGCCACCTTGGAATCCGCATCCACCAGTCCCTGCTTTACATCCACCAGGAAAATGATCACGTCTGCAGTCTCCATAGCGATCTCTGCCTGTTCCCGCATCTGGGACAGGATCACGTCCTTGCTGTCCGGCTCGATACCTCCTGTGTCGATCAGGGTAAATGTCATATCCAGCCAGTGGATATCCGCATAGATACGGTCTCTGGTAATACCGGGTGTATCTTTCACAATAGATATATTTTCGCCAGCCAGTGCATTGAACAGGGTGGACTTACCGACATTCGGGCGTCCCACCACCGCAACGATGGGCTTGGTTTTTCTCTTTGCCATAATTTCCTCCGTTTCTTATTTACCATCTTAAAATCTATTCAGATGTATCTTCTCCAAGCAGGGCATCCACAAGATCATATCCGCTTGATTTTACAATATTCACGGGCACTTGTAAAGCCCCCTCCACGTCTGCCAGCGTATAATCATCCAGGAACAGATCCGCTCCGCTTCTGAGTACATTCCGGGGAAGATACAATGCTTCTCCCAGATTTTTGTCCTTTAACTGCTTTACGATATCCTGTCCCGTCAGAAGTCCGGACACCGTGATCAGCTCTCCGAAAAATTCATTGATGACCTCATAGACATGTATCTGCAGGCCGGGGTATTCCGACATCATTTCTTCCGACATCTTCTTTAAATAAGGAAACGCCAGTCTTCCCGTAGCCAGAGAGATCTCTCTGGTGCCTTCCCAGGATGGCTTTTTTCCCGCTTCCTTTTCTGCGGTACGCCTCTTCAGTCCGTCGTGGAATTCATCCAATAGCAGGCGGATCATTCCAACACCGTTCTCCAACTGCAGATATCCGTCGTAACGTTCCTCTTCCGGCACCTCTCTGCCCGCCAGAATGTACCATTCATCACTGGCCTGGATAAAGTGTGTCCCATATTTTTCCATGCAGATCTTCTGGTATTTCTCGATCAGATCAATGATCTCACCGGCATCCTGCGCATTAAACGGCTCTAACGGATATAATCCCTCCCGGTACCTGGATAATCCTACCGGCACCACCGAGACACTTTCCACATTTGGCAGATATTCCATCAGCTTCCGGATGCTGTATTCCAGTTCCTTGCCATCGTTTACGCCCTTGCAGAGCACGATTTGTCCATTCATACGGATTCCGGCGGCATTGAGGATGTCCACCTTTTTCAGGGCATCCCCCGCAAAACGGTTGTTCAGCATTTTGCAGCGCAGTTCCGGATTCATGGTCTGGAAGGAGATATTGATCGGAGATAAATGGTATCTGCAGATCCGGTCAATATCATGATCCGACATATTGGTCAGCGTCACATAATTTCCCTGCAAAAAGGATAATCGGGAATCATCATCCTTAAAATAAAGAGTATCACGCATGCCCTTCGGCATCTGATCGATAAAGCAGAAAATGCATTTGTTATGGCAATGGCGGTATTCGTCCATCAGACCGTTCTCAAATTCGATGCCCATATCCTCATCAAATTCCTTGTCGATCTCTAAGAGCCACTGCTCTCCGTCCGGCTTCTCTACCAGCATCTCAATATAAGTATCCTGTGTCAGAAACTGATAATCAAAAATATCTTCGATCTCTGTATTATCTATGGCCAGTACTTTATCTCCGGGAGCAATCTCCAGTTCCTCCGCAATGCTTCCCGGCTTTACTGTTTTTACAATATGTTCTTTTTTCTTCATTCTAATTCACCTAACCATCTTTCTCCTACCCATTGTACAAGAAATTCCTTGACGTGTCACTAGCATAATGTTATAAATTAATTGTTATATTCAGAATAGTTCCGCAAAAATTAAGCATCGAAGATGCGCTTTTGCGAAGGAAGCTCTGCATATTTTTACGAACAATAAAGCTCGTCCGGGAGGGACATCATGCCTAATTTACACGAACTGGAAAATGCCATGCCCGTGGCTCCTTTGAAGATCATCGCTCTGCCTTCCGCAGAAAAAATGGGACGCCGCATCAATGACTACATGGTAGAATTCCGTAAGAGTATCCATAATGACAAAGTGAAAAACGATCCTGCCTTTCACGGCTATATCGAGAGCAACTATCTCGTAGACGTGGATGTGCCCCGTTTCGGAAGCGGTGAAGCCAAAGCGCAGATCAGCGAGACCATCCGCGGTAAGGATCTGTTCATTCTCACCGATGTATGCAATCATAGTATTACTTACAACATGAACGGCTATACCAACCACATGTCTCCTGATGACCACTACCAGGATCTGAAGCGTGTTATCGCCGCTTGCAACGGCAAGGCCAGACGTATCAACGTCATCATGCCTTTCCTCTATGAAGGCAGACAGCATCGCCGCAGCGGCAGAGAATCCCTGGACTGTGCTTATGCACTGGAAGAGTTACGGGATATGGGAATTGATAACTTTATCACTTTTGATGCCCATGATCCCAGAGTACAGAACTCCACTCCGCTGAATGGATTTGATAATTTTACCACCCCTTACCAGTTCATCAAGTCCTTGTTAAATTCCGAGGACGATATGATCGTGGACAAGGATCATCTGTTAGTCATCAGCCCGGATGAAGGAGCTCTGGATCGTGCCATTTATTTTGCCAGCGTTCTGGGTGTCGATACTGGTATGTTCTACAAGAGACGTGACTATTCCACCATCGTCAACGGCAAGAACCCTATCGTTGCTCACGAATTCTTAGGTGACAATATTGAAGGTAAGGATATCATCATCATCGATGACATGATCTCCTCCGGTGGAAGTATGCTGGATACTGCAAAACAGTTAAAGGCCATGAAAGCCAGACGCGTATATATCTGCTGTACTTTCGGCTTGTTCACCGACGGTCTGAAGAATTTCGACGCTGCTTACGAGCATGGTGATTTCGATAAGGTCATTACTACGAACCTTACCTATCTGCCGCCTGAGATCTACACCAGACCTTATTTCGTGGAAGCCGATATGAGCAAGTTCATTGCTTCCCTGATCGACTTTATGAACCATGACGCTTCTCTGTCCAATGTCATGGCTACCACCGAAAAGATCCACGGTATTGTAGAAGCCTACAACAATCGTACGGAAATGAGCGAATTTCATTTTTAATTTCCAACAGATCTGACAACGCATAAAAAAACGCAGAAGCCGTTATGGTTTCTGCGTTTTTCAGTTATATTGCTTATTTCAGTATTTCTTATTTCGCCATTTCTAAACCTCTTTCGACACGGTCTCCTTCAGCTGCTCAGTGGCGGGTTCTTCCGGCTTATGGTATTCCGGGAAATCCAATATAATCTTAAACAGATCTCCATCCAGCTGAATCTGGAATTCTCCGTGCTGTGCCTTGGTCAGATTTTTCGCAATATACAGACCCAGACCACTTCCCTCGGTAGTACGGGAAGCATCTCCCCGGATAAATCTCTCTGACAGTTCCTCACCCTTGAGATTCATGGGCCGGTCGGAAATATTTTTCAGAGAAGCGATGACTCTTCCGTCCTTTACCTGCATCTCCAGATAGACTCTGGTTCCCTCCAGGGCATACTTGCAGATATTCTGAAACAGATTTTCAATGATTCTCCACATCCTGCGGCTGTCGGCATAGATCATGCCGGCCACATCATTTCCGTCAAAGATCACCTGCAGCTTTTTCTCTTCCATTCTGTCGGAGAATTCTCCCACTGCCTGATTCAGCAGTTCCGTCAGGTTCAACTGTTCCAGATTCAGCACAATGTTACCGGAGGAGATTTTCGAAGCCTCCACCAGATCATCCGTCAACTGTTTCAGTCTCTGGGATTTGCTGTCCAGCACCTCAATATAGCTTCTGGCCGGTTCTTCCGTGATCTTTAGGCGTTTCAACAGATCCACATAATTGATAATGGAAGTCAGCGGTGTCTTAATATCATGGGAGACATTGGTGATCAGATCCGATTTCATCTGCTCATCCTTCATGCTGGTGCTTACCGCCTTGCGGATACCCTCTCCGATGTTATTGACTGCATCCGCCATCTCACGGTTGTCCCCATGAAGAGATTCCACATCCAGCTTATAATCCACTTCTCCATCACGGATCCTTCGGATTCCTTCCACGATATCGATCTGCTCCGCTTTTTGCTTGAACCTTAGTACCCCCACAATGCCGTCCAACACAATAGCCCCCAGTGCCGGAAGCACCCACAGAGCGCTTTTTCCCCGTAGCAGATAAGCTCCGAAAATTCCTGCCAGATTCACCAGTAGAAACAGATTATACGGGATCAGTGAGCTGATGGCGGAATTTCTGTGGGAAACCACAAAATGTACCGCCTTACCGAAGCTTGTGACGATCCAGTGCAGGAAACTGTCACTCCACATATTGTGGGATTTGATCCTGCGGATCAGGCTGTACCAGAAAACATTGATTCCCATGCTTACGCAGAAGCCATACAGCGCAAAGACACCGTAGGCTGTCAGCCGTGTGATCTCCCGCCCCTGGATCTCGGAATGGCTGAGATATACCTTATTGGCCACATTCATCAGATAATCGTATCCGATTCTTCCGCCATAGATAAATCCCACCAGCAAAAGCGCCATGAACTCGATCCAGACATGATCGATACCGTTCAGGTACAGAACCGGCTCATCCTCCTCATCGTAAGCCACGCCGGCCGTTACGGTAAGATAAATACCCACCAGCAGCCACAATACTGCCAGCAGGATCCCTCCGCCGATCAGATACCAGATATTCGGAACGATTCTCTGGAACACCACATTGGCATTGTAAAAGGAATCTCCCTCCACCGGATAATTGGTATCCACTGCGATCCAGATATGAGTCATATCCGGATGCACATAACCATACTCTTTCAGATACTGATAGATCTGGCCCTCAGTCATTCCTGTGTTGCCGGTAAATTCCAGACTGTCCGGATAATAGATCAGATACCGTCTGTACTCCGAAAAATAATCCGTAATATCATTATCGGAACTGTTCTCAAACTCCGATACATTCGTATAGGTTCTGCTAACTCCATCTGTTGTCATCATACGGACCACATATTTCAGATTGCCCGCATCTTCTTTATACAGATCATTACAGTTCTGATACTGCTCATAGTTGGCTGACAACGTCTGGATCGTCATCTCCAGATTGCTCTGCAGCGCAATATATTCGATCCAGTTGTCCGCACAGGCTGTCAGCTGCTTCTCTCCGTCTACGGTGGCATAACGGTTCACCAGCATCGGGAAATATACCGTCAGCGTACCATCGTCTTCTCTGGATACCCGGATATCCTGTACACTCTCTTTCACAATGTATGTGAAAGCCAGATCTTCCAGCCGATCGGTTCTCTGGCTCTCCGGAATTGCCTCGATTGCCTGTGCGACTGCTTCCTTCTGCTCCTCCGTCTGCTCTCCGCCTGCCACGAACACCAGCTGTCCGTCCGCATCCACGCGGAAGTTCGACTCCAGGTCTATCGGTCCGAAATAATTCACGAAGTCCGACATACTCATAATACGATCTGTATATTCCGCACCGTATTTTCCCCATTTGATCAGATCTTCCAGCTCATAAACTGCTGTTACAGGGCAATCTGCACCGCCGGTTTTTCCTGAAGCAAATTCCGTGATATCAACATGCTTATGCGGATCAAAGCTTCCATTGGTCTCCATCTGTCCTTTGATCACCATAAGCTGGATAATATCCGATACCGAGCTCTGGAACAGATCATGGAAAATCACGGAATCTTCAAATTGCGTTTCCGCATCCAGAGGGGATAATTCATATACTTTTGTGCCATCCGCTGTGTCTACCGCCAGATAGGAATTGAACAAAACCGCCGCGATTGCCACCAGCAAAAGCAAAGCCGCCGTCTGCTGCACCAGTCCCAGCATCAGCCGTTTCAATGTAGGTCGTCTCATGCCTGCTCCTTGTCGATCTTATAGCCTACTCCCCATACCACTTTCAGATACCGGGGTTCCTTGGGATTGATCTCGATTTTTTCACGGATATGCCGGATGTGTACCGCCACGGTATTGTCCGCTCCGATGGCATCCTCATTCCAGATGCTTTCATAGATCTGATTGATGGAAAATACCCTGCCCTGGTTCTTCATCAAAAGTAATAAAATATTATATTCGATAGGTGTCATTTTTACCGGTTCATCGTCCACTGTCACCTGTTTGATATCATCATTGAGGATCAGTCCACCCACCTGATAGATTGCTTTGTTCTCACCGGTCAGGCTCCCCAGGGAGGTATATCTGCGCAAGTTGGATTTGACTCTCGCCACTAGTTCCAACGGATTAAAAGGCTTGCAGATATAATCATCCGCACCGATATTCAGCCCCAGGATCTTGTCCGTGTCTTCCGATTTGGCCGACAGGATAATAATGGGAATGCTGCTGTATTCCCGGATCTTCAATGTAGCCCGTATGCCATCCAGCCGGGGCATCATGATATCCATGATCAACAGATGGATATCCTCCTTGTCCAGGATCTGAATTGCCTGTTCCCCATCATACGCTTTATATATTTTATAGCCATCCTGACTCAGATAGATCTCGATGGCATCCACGATCTCTCTGTCATCATCACATACAAGAATATTTGCCATACTTCCCTCATTTCTCCGTTACTTCCCGGTTCCCCATCATTTTCGTTATTTCTATTTAAACATAATATTTTTAAATATTTTCGTGTTTTTTCTTAAATTTTCTTAATTCCCGTCAGGCACTCAGGAACTCAGGACTCCTTCAGCATTAAAAATGCCGCCAGATTTCCCCTCTGTCCGTGACTTGCCCGGTGGGAAAACAGATACTCCGGATTGTGGCAGGTACAGACGTTCGTTACCGCCATATGTTCCGGCGAGATCCCCGCCCTTAACAGAATGCTCTGATTGGCTTTCCACAGGTCAAGCTGATATTTACCAGGTGCTTTGCCCGGCTGCAACACATCCTCCGGAAAGCCTTCCCGGAACTGTTCCGCCACTTCTTCACTCACTTCATAACAATCCACACAGATGGACGGTCCGATGGCCGCCACCAGTTCCTCCGGGCGGCTGTTAAAATGTTCCTGCATATATCGTACCATACAAGCTCCCATTCCCGCTACCGTTCCTCTCCAGCCGGAATGCGCCAGTCCGATGGCCCTGTGTACCGGATCAACGAAATACAGAGGAACACAGTCTGCATAAAAAGTCACCAGTGCGATTCCGGGGATATCCGTAGCCAGACCGTCTATATCATCATAGACCGATGGTCTGGTGATCCCATTTCCGGCATCTGCTTTCGTCACCAGATGAATATTCGTGGTATGGGTCTGTTTCGATGCCACCATATGTTCCGGGTCTGTTCCCAGTACTTCACCAATCCGTCTGTAATTCTCTCTGACGCATTCCAGGTCATCTCCTCTGGAAAAACTCAAGTTCATAGTGGAATAGATTCCGTTGCTGACACCACCGGTCCTTGTGGTAAACAGATGTTCCACCACACCGGTCTCTTCCAGCTTCGGGAATACCAGATACTCTAGTTCCCCTTTTTGTCTCTGCTGTATACTGTCTGTGTCTCTGCAGTCTGTTCTGATCAATGGATACATTATTCTATCTCCTTGCACTATAATGGTGTGGAAAAGCATTTGGAATCCAGTGAAGTGCCTCCCCCTGGATTGCCACCACATCATAGCGCACCCAGGTATCCTCCCCATAATGATGCAGATAACGGTAATAGTCCGCCACTCTGCAGATGGTTCTCTGTTTCGCCGTTGTCACGGCCTCCGCCGCATTTCCCTTTTCATCACCGGAACGGTATTTCACTTCCACAAACACAAGATATTTCCCGTCTCTGCCGATAATGTCGATCTCACCGTTCCTACCTCTGCGGAAATTCCGTTCCAGGATACGCATTCCCTGTTTCTCCAGATAGTCCGCAGCCATCTGCTCATATACATTCCCCGTCTGTCTGGTATTCAACCCTTATGTTTTCCCCCGTTTGCCACACTTTCCTTTACCATGCGGTGATCCACAGCATCCACAAATACCAGAATCTCCGCCACCACTTCATACAACTCCGGCGGGATCATCTCGCCGATGTCCAGCCGGGACAGTGTATCCGCCAGCTTGTCATCCCGATGGATCGGCACACTGCTCTCCTGGGCCTTCTCTATGATCTTCTCCGCCAGAATTCCCTTGCCGCTGGCTATGACTCTGGGTGCCTCATCCGAGGGATCGTATTCCAGTGCTACGGCCTGTTTTACTTTCTTTTTCTCGTCATTCATTCTGTTTCCTCTATGGCCTTCTTAACATACATGGTTTCAGCCGCACAAAACATATACGTTTTCTCCGTGCTGCGCACTCTCGAAACCGTAACAATCATTCGTATTCCGGACTATCGTCCTGCATACTCATGTTTGTCCGCTCCTCTCATAGGAAACATCCGCTGCCTGCTAGCAGTCACGTCTGTTCTTCATTGACCTTACAAAACATATACGTTTTCTCCGTGCTGCGCACTCTCGAAATCGTAACAATCATTCGTATTCCGGACTATCGTCCTGCATACTCATGTTTGTCCGCTCCTCTCATAGGAAACATCCGCTGCCTGCTAGCAGTCACGTCTGTTCTTCATTGACCTTACAAAACATATACGTTTTCTCCGTGCTGCGCACTCTCGAAATCGTAACAATCATTCGTATTCCGGACTATCGTCCTGCATACTCATGTTTGTCCGCTCCTCTCATAGGAAACATCCGCTGCCTGCTAGCAGTCACGTCTGTTCTTCATTGACCTTACAAAACATATACGTTTTCTCCGTGCTGCGCACTCTCGAAATCGTAACAATCATTCGTATTCCGGACTATCGTCCTGCATACTCATGTTTGTCCGCTCCTCTCATAGGAAACATCCGCTGCCTGCTAGCAGTCACGTCTGTTCTTCATTGACCTTACAAAACATATACGTTTTCTCCGTGCTACGCACTCTCGAAATCGTAACAAACATTCGTATTCCGGACTATCGTCCTGCATACTCATGTTTGTCCGCTCCTCTCATAGGAAACATCCGCTGCCTGCTAGCAGTCACGTCTGTTTCCTATGGATGAGCTATGTTCTCACATCAAAGGCATATTGTGCTACCGGAACACTTCCTTCTGTCTTAAGAAGCGGTGCCATGGCCTGCGCCGTCTGCTGTAATTCGGTGCGCAGTGTTGTCTCACATTTACAATCATAGCCTCTTTTTTGCAGCCGCTCTGTCAGCACATCCATATTAGCCTCCAGGTAATCCAGGATTGCATCATTCTGTACATAAAATTTGGTGCTGACTTTGGTATCCTTCAGAGCCACATACACATCAAGCGGTCCCAGATGTTCCATATCCAGATGCAGCAGTGCGCTGACCTGTCCGTCCTTTCTGGCAAGATTTTTCTTGTTGGTATATACAAACAGTTCCCCCGTCTTATGCTCTCCCTGTCGTAAATGCAGCGGCAGCTGGATATAGACATAGGTCTGGTTGATCTGTTGCAGGAAATCCACGTTCTGGCTTAAATTCGTCACGTTCTGATAAACACTTGAACCACGCTGTCCGTTTTCTTCCAAAAGATTACTCAACCCCTTCAACTGTTTTCCCAGCTTCTGGTAAAGTTCCTCCACCTTCTCCGGAGATTCCACATCCTCTGGTTTTATGCTCCACCGATCCGCCAGGAGTTTTGCCGGAAGCTCTGCCACTTTGGAATTATGGAGAATACTGCGCAGCAAGGGAATATCTTTCGTCTCCAGCCCCTGCTTTAACAGTTTCTGCAGATTCTGCAGCTGTGGTGCCTCCTGTGTTTTTTCTGCACCGGGATTTTCTTTTATCGTCTGACCGTTGCCCGGTGCCGTCTCCGTCGGTTCCTCTATGATGGTCTTCTGCCCCGGCACAGCTTCCGGTGCTATTGCCGAAGGCTGTACTGGCATCTGTTCTGCCTCTTCCGGGGTCACTGTCACATCCACGCCAGACTCCGGCAGAGATCCCCCGGTCTGTTGTTGTCCTGTTACCGTCTCTCCGGCCGCATCTTCGAAAGCCAACAGTTCCAGAACCTCACTGTAGATTGTGGCGGCCTGCTCTATGTCTCCGCTCTCTACCAGCCCCTGCAGCATATTTGTCAGACTTTCTCCGGTCTCTGCGATTCCTGCTGTCAGCTGATGTGTCAGATTGCGATAGGATGCCATCTGTGTGATATTTTCCTCCGTCACCGGAAGTTCCAGTCTGTGAAGATTCACGAGATCCAGAATCTCCGCATCCGGGAACGCATTACTTTCATGCCAGATCTGCTGCAACGTATTCTTATCAATAGGAAGCCCCGCATCCATCAGTTGTTTTGTCATGGCTACCGTATTCTCGTTCACCGGCAGCAATGCCATATCCAACGCTTTCAGTACGGTTCCTTCTGTTGCCATATTGGTAAAAAGAGGACTCAGATTCAGTGTCTGCCCGTTATTTTTTACCTGAAAGGTAATGTTCTGCCCCAGTTCCAGACGGATGTCCGCATCCACTTTTGCATCCACCAGGACATCCTGCAGCAGACGGATCTGCGCATTATTGCCCTCCCTGGAGACCACCTCTCCTCTGAGGGTCTGCCCGGGAACCAGTGCACGGATCTGCCGGTTTACCTGTTCGGTATTCGCATTATTTGGAGTCTGTACTCTGCTGTTATCCGCTATTTTATCCTGTGAGAACCATCCTGTCAGCTTCATATTTTCTCTCCCGGCACGCTAAAATGCCTTAAAATCCGAAATTTTTGATAAAGCTGTGTCTGTGAATCGGAGTCGGTCCATACTCCTTCAGTGCCGCAATATGTGCCGCACTGCCGTACCCTTTGTTGGATGCAAAATCATACTCCGGAAACACATCGGCATACTGCTCCATCAGACGATCCCTGGTCACCTTGGCCACAATACTGGCCGCACCGATAGAAATGCTCTTGGCATCGCCCTTGATGATCGGCACCTGTCGGATCTCCACTCCGGGAATCGTCACAGCATCGTTCAACAACAGATCCGGTGCCGGATCCAGTTTGCCGACAGCCTCCCGCATGGCCTCATAGGTTGCCTGTAAAATATTGATCTCATCGATCCGCTCCGGAGAAGCATAGCCCACTGCCCAGGCCACCGCTTCCTTCGTGATCACATCGTACAGCTCTTCTCTCTTTTTTTCGGATAACTGCTTGGAATCATTAATGTATAAAATATCACAATCCTTCGGCAGAATGACAGCACCTGCCACTACCGGTCCCGCCAGAGGACCTCTTCCCACTTCGTCAATTCCGCAGATATAGGTATATTGTGCGTATTCTTTCTCGTATTTTTTCAGATTCTCGATCCGCTGACGTTCCTTTTCCAGAGCATCTATCTTTTTCTGTGCGCTAGACACCAGCTTCTGCACACCGCTTCTGGGATCATTCTCATATTCTGCTATAAATTCAGGCAGCTTTTCCATTGAAGCTGCCTGTAATATTTCCTTGATCTTTGCTGCACTTTCCATTTGTTTATCCCCATTTATGGTTATTGATGTTGTAATACACCGAAATCAGAAACCGGCCAGATCCGGAGCCAGGCTTTTCCGATGATATTTTCTCTTTTTATGTTACCCACCATATCCGTACGACTGTCGCTGGAATTGTTGCGGTTGTCTCCCATGACAAAATATTCATCATCCCCCAGTTCAATGGGTTCCGCCGCCCGGCCGATGGTCTCCGGTTTTATGACTTCCATGCCGTAGTTCTCTTCCAGCTTTTCCCCGTTGATGTAGATACTGCCATCATCCATGATCTGTACCGTCTCTCCCGGCAGTCCGATGATACGCTTGATATAATAGGTGTTGTCCTGGAATTGAAACGGGAAGACAATGATGTCAAAGCGTTCCGGATCATGAAAACGATAGCTTAACTTATCCACGATCAGATTATCCCCGTTGTGCAGGGTATTCTCCATGGAGGCTCCCTCCACTTCCGTACGCTGTCCTACAAAGGTGATCACCAGCCATACCGCTCCCAGTACACAGAGCAGGTAGATCGCTGTGTTTAATAATTCTCTCATGATTCTGTTCATCTGTCTATATCCTCTCCAGTGTTATTCGTCCCAGCTTGCCGCTCCGGAAATCATCGATCAGGATGCCGGCGGCTTTCCCCAGATCCAGTTGTTCTCCCTTTGCATAGCATTTGCGGCTCTCTGCCACTGCTTCCAGTATCTCTATGGGCTTTCCCGCAGGATCTGCCTCGTAGCGTTCCTGCAAAGCCTTCGGATAAAGTTCTTTGATGGCTCCGATCAGATCACAGGCCAGTTCATCCGGAATTAGGATCTCATCGTTCATGGATCCGATAAATGCCAGACGCATTCCTACCTGCTGGTCCTCGAATTTGGGCCACAGGATACCGGGGGTATCCAGAAGTTCCAGTCCTTTATTCAGACGGATCCACTGTTTTCCCTTGGTCACACCGGGTTTATTTCCCGTCTTGGCGCAGGCTTTTCCCGCGAAGGAATTGATAAAAGTGGATTTTCCCACATTGGGGATTCCCACTACCATAGCACGTACCGGTCGATTTACGATGCCTCGCTTTCTGTCACGTTCAATCTTCTCCTTGCAGACTTCCTGTACCAGCCCCTGAATCGACTTGATTCCCATACCGGTACGGGAATTGATTTCCAGTACACCCATTCCCTGATTTGAAAAATACTCGACCCATTTCTTATTCCACACTGGATCTGCCAGATCTGATTTATTCAACAAAATGATACGGGATTTACCTTTTCCCAGTTCATCGATATCCGGATTTCTGCTGCTGATGGGGATTCTGGCATCTACAAGTTCAATCACCAGATCGATCAGCTTGATATTTTCCTGCATCATACGCCTTGCTTTGGTCATATGACCGGGATACCACTGATAATTCATTTTTCTATTCTCCTACCATACTTTCTATTTGATAAAGCCGATGCCATCCGTCCCGGATTTTAAGTGGAACCAGGCTTTGCCGATCATATCGCCCTCCTCCACCGGTCCGATATTGGCGGATCTGCTGTCTTCGCTGTTATTCGGGTTGTCCCCGATGCAGAAATACTCCTTGTTCCCAAGGATGATCTCGTTTTCCGCTATACCCGCATCCAGGATCCGTTCCGTCACCCATTTGCTTTCCTGCCCGTTGACATACAGAGTTCCGTCCGCGATCCTTACCTTGTCTCCCGGCCCTGCCACAACACGCTTGACATAATAATGGGAATTTTCATTGCCGTTCGGCAGAAATGCTACTACGTCTCCCGCCTTCGGAGAAGATAAAACATACAGAAAACGGTCAATAAATATCTGCTGTCCATTCTCCAGTGTCGGTTCCATGGACATGCCCACAACTCTGGTGGACTTTCCCAGAAAGATAACCACCACTGCAGCCAGAAAGACTGACAGTGCAATGCCGAAGATCCAGCTGAAAATTTCCCTGAGCAGTTCCTGACTGATCTTTTTCTTTTTTTTATAAAAACTTAGTCCCTTATTTCTCAATGTTCTGTCCTATCTCGCATAGTGTTTACAAGTCTCAGTGTACCATATCCGTATTCCTTTTTCAAATAAATATAAAAGGCAGCTGTCAGAAACAGCTGCCCCTCTCCGGTCAATGTAATTATTTAACTAATTCCTTAACCTTTGCCTTCTTACCAACACGATCTCTTAAGTAATTCAGCTTAGCACGTCTTACTTTACCTTTTCTTACAACTTCGATCTTCTCTACGTTGGGAGAATGTAAAGGCCAAGTCTTCTCTACGCCGATACCGTTGGAAGTCTTTCTAACAGTGAAAGTCTCTCTGTTGCTGCCGCCCTGTCTCTTCAGTACAACGCCTTCGAATACCTGGATTCTCTCACGGTTACCCTCTTTGATCTTGCCGTATACCTTAACGGTATCGCCGACTTCAAACTGATCAACGGTTGCTTTTAACTGTTCTGCTTCGATCTCTTTGATAATGTTACTCATAATGAGCCTCCTTCATAAAATGGATGTTCTTAATACCCTTATTGGTAGCAGAGGACCATCTCGTTTTCACAACATTCAGATTTTACCATAAAGCCATATAAAAAGCAAGCTTTTTTTAATTATACAGCCACCAGATCACGGGATCCGACAGATTCAGCCCCAACCGTTCCTGCAGTTGTATGGACGCTTCATTTCCATTCACAATATGGGCGTAGGGGATCATCCCCTGTTCTCTCTGTTTGTTGATCAGATAACCTTCCAGGGATG
Source organism: Clostridium sp. AM34-9AC (assembly GCF_003480225.1). Lineage (NCBI taxonomy): Bacteria > Bacillati > Bacillota > Clostridia > Eubacteriales > Clostridiaceae > Clostridium > Clostridium sp. AM34-9AC. The sequence continues at coordinate 4,303 of NZ_QUIU01000022.1, read as the reverse complement.
CTGCAAGTCCTTGTCTACGGTATGCATCCTCCACATACAGCATTCCCATGCTGCCGTCATTGTGGCATCCTATAAAACCACAGAGTTTTCCCTCGATATAGATGCCGAAGACATCTCCTGCTGCAATCCTCTCCCGGACATAAATCTCGTCTCCCAGGTGATAATGCTCCGCCACATAAGGAACCTCTTCCACTGTCAGCTGCCGGATGTCCTTGTGCCTCACCGGAAGTGGTTCCCCTCTGGTATAGCACGCCTGGGAACATAGCATACTGCCATGATACCCTAAAATTTCACTGACACGTTCATTCCACCGGTCTGTCACGGTCACGATACTATGCCCCGACACGGCTTTCGGAATGAGCGGCAGCATTTTCTCCAAATGCTCCTCATCCTCCGCATTCAGCATGGCATTGCCGATCTCCGGCAGATAGATCAGTACATTTTTCCCCTCCGCATAGAGAACTTCTCCCAATCCTCTGGACAGTGTCTCCATCATATGAATAAAAATACGTTTCTTTGCGGAAAGTTTTTTTATGACTTTCTGTTTTTCCTGATATTTTGCATAGAGATCCGGGCGGCGTTCTCCCGTCCGGATCTCGGACTGTTCGAGCCGCCAGGCATTGATCTTTTTATGATTGCCCGACAGAAGTACCTCCGGTACCTTCTTTCCGTGCCAGTCCTCCGGTCGGGAATACTGGGGATATTCCAGCAGATCGTTATGAAAGCTCTCTGTCTCGGCGGATTCGTCGTTATTGAGCACTCCGGGTACCAGTCGCGCCACAGCGTCCACCACGACCATGGCAGCCAGTTCTCCGCCGGTGAGAACATAATCTCCGATGGAGATATAATCGGTTACCACTTCCTCCAATACTCGCTCATCAATTCCTTCGTAATGTCCGCAGAGCAGTACAAGTTCCTCCTCCCCGGACAGTTTCTTCGCCTTTTTCTGGGTAAAGGGTGTTCCCTGAGGAGTCAGATAGACACAACGCACGTTCCTGTCTCCAGCCACCGCCCGGTATGCGTCATACACCGGCTGTGCCTGCATCAGCATTCCGGCGCCGCCGCCATAAGTATAATCATCTACTTTTCCATGCTTGTCCTGTGTGTAATCCCGGATATTCACCGCATCAATAGAGATCAGATCTTTCTCCGCAGCCCGTCCCAGGATGCTGGTCGCCAGTCCCTGCTGCACCATTTCGGGGAACAGGGTCAGAATATGAAACTTCATCATAAGTCAAGCAGTCCTTCCAGTACATGTACCTGCATTGTGCCATTTTCCACGTCCACATTCAGGATACACTGTTTGATAGCGGGCAGAAGCAGGCTCTTACCGTCTGCCATTTCCACCTCGTAGACATCATTGGCACCGGTCTCGATCACATCTTTTACCGTGCCCAGTTCCTTACCGTCTTCATCCTGCACTTTCAGTCCGATCAGATCGGCGATGAAATACTCGTCCCTTTGCAGACGCACTGCATTTTTGCGGGTCACGTACAGGCTCTTCTGACGATATTTTTCTATATCATTAATGTTGTCCAGCCCTTTAAATTTCAAAATCACAAACTGCTTAAAGAACTTGACACCCTCAATTTCCAGATTCATTTTTTCCTTGCCGGTATCCAGAACGACTTCCTTTAATCTGCGGAATCTTCTGGGATCATCCGTGGTAGGATATACCTTTACTTCTCCTCTCACCCCGTGGGTGGAAGTGATAATGCCGACCTGCAACAGATCTTCCATATAGTTTTACTCCATTCCGGCTTTAGCCAAAAAACGGAGAAACACACGCCTGTATGTTTCTCCGCTCAACGTCAAGGATCTCTCAATTCGAAATTAAACGATCTCAACGTCCACTCTTGTGTTGTCTTTGGATGATGCTGCTTTCACAACGGAGCGGATTGCTTTTGCAATACGTCCCTGCTTACCGATCACCTTACCCATATCGGACGCAGCTACATGAAGTTCAAGGACGATATTTTTTCCTTCTGTCTTCTCAGTTACAACTACTTCATCCGGATTATCAACGAGTGCCTTTGCAACTACTTCTACTAGTTCCTTCATAATCCACCTCCGATGAATAGATATTTAGAACTTATTTCTCGATTCCTGCAACCTTGAAAAGCTTAGCAACCTGCTCGGTAGGCTGAGCACCGTTCTGTAACCACTTCTTAGCCAGCTCTTCATTGATCTTGAAAGTGGAAGGATCGGTGGAAGGATCGTAGGTACCGATCTCCTCGATGAATCTACCGTCTCTGGGGGAACGGGAATCTGCTACGATAATTCTGTAAAAAGGAGCCTTCTTCTGTCCCATTCTTCTTAATCTGATCTTTACTGCCATTTCTTTTTCCTCCATTAATTAAAAATAAAATAATTTATATGATAAGAACTGATTGTTCATATCGGACTTAAGTTAAGTAAACAGTGTTAGAAAAATCTGCCGCCAATACCGGGAAATTTTCCGCCGCCGAACATACCACCCATGCCGCCGCGACCCTTTTTGCCGCCGCCAAACTGCTTCATCATCTTCTGTGTCTGCTCGAACTGTTTGATAAAACGGTTCACCGTTGCAATATCCACACCGGCACCTTTTGCAATACGGTGTTTTCTCTGAGGGGTCAGGATCTTGGGATTCCTGCGTTCCTCTTTTGTCATGGATAATACGATGGCTTCCGTACGCTTCATCTGCGTCTCATCAATGGCACCTTCCAGATCCGATGCCTTGATACCCATTCCGGGAAGCATCCCTAAGATGCTGGACAGACCGCCCATATTACGCATCTGCTTCATGCTCTCCAGGTAATCCTCAAAATCGAACTTACCTTCCTTCATGCGGCCGGCCATATCACGGCTCTTCTCCTCATCGATATCGATGCTGGCCTGTGCCTTGTCAATGAGGGATAACACATCACCCATACCAAGGATACGGCTTGCCATACGATCGGGATAGAACTGCTCTAAATCGGACAATTTCTCTCCCATACTTACAAAAAGGATCGGCTTTCCGGTGACTGCTTTGATGGAAAGTGCTGCACCGCCTCTGGTATCGCCGTCCATCTTGGACAGGATCACACCGTCGACGCCTACCTTTTCATCAAATTCTTTTGCCACATTTACGGCATCCTGACCGGTCATGGCATCGACTACCAAAAGTGTCTGATGCACGGTCACGGTCTCCTTGATCTCCTGTAATTCCGCCATCATGTCTTCATCCACATGAAGTCGTCCGGCAGTATCGAGGATCACTACATTATGACCGTTTTTCTCCGCATACGCAATGGCTTCCTTCGCAATCTCGGCAGGTTTATGATCCGTTCCCATGGAGAACACATCAACTTCCTGCTTCTTTCCATTGATCTGTAACTGTTCAATGGCTGCGGGACGGTAAATATCGCAGGCTACCAGCAAGGGCTTCTTGCCCTTGAGCTTCAGCTTACCGGCGATCTTGGCCGTTGCGGTGGTCTTACCTGCACCCTGAAGACCTGCCATCATGATAACGGTAATGGCTTTGCCGGGCTGCATGGCAATCTCTGTGGTCTCACTGCCCATGAGATTTACCATCTCTTCATTTACGATCTTGATCACCATCTGTCCGGGATTCAGACCGTTCATGACGTCCTGGCCAATGGCACGTTCTTCCACTGCCTTCACGAACTGCTTGACTACCTTGAAGTTAACATCGGCCTCCAGGAGCGCCATCTTGACTTCCTTCAGTGCGGACTTGACATCCTCTTCCGTCAGACGGCCTTTGCTTCTTAAGTTTTTAAAAACATTTTGGAGTTTGTCTGTTAAACTTTCAAATGCCATTTGCTGCTCCTTACCATTCCTTTAAAAGGGATCTGGACAATTCCCGGATGCGTCTCATCCGTTCTTCGGGATCCGTGGTATCCTCCGCAGTCAACTGTTCGATCTCACCGATCTTCTCCTTGGCTGCCATGAAGCGTTCCACCAGATGAAGCTTGCTTTCATAATCCTGCAGGATCTTATCGCAACGCTTGATCAGATCATGGACGCCCTGTCTGCTGATGCCCTGTTCTCCCGCAATCTCACTGAGAGACATATCATTATATACTGCATCCTCATACACTCTCTGCTGATGCTCGGTGAGAAGTTCACCGTAGAAATCATACAACAGATTCTGTTCCAAAATCCTGTCCATCTTATCCAGTGCCTTTCTATAGGTCATGCGATATGCACCTTGGCTATCATACTATAGAAAAGTATAGGTGTCAAGTATTTTTTCTTTACACCTTTTTATGTAAATTGAGAGTTAGTGAAGAAATGCTATCAAATCCCCGTAGCCCTT
>NZ_QUIU01000021.1:12744-72907 GCF_003480225.1 Clostridium sp. AM34-9AC | reverse complement strand
AGCGAGTTAACAAGAGAAAAACAAAGATTATTATGGGAGGTGACAAGAGATGAATTTTGAGTGTCTGCTCCTCAGTGCCAAGGACGGAAACGAGGATGCCATTACGGCGATCTTACAGATGTATCGACCATTGCTGCTCAAGTATGCTATTATTGACGGCGTGCTGGATGAGGATCTGTACCAGGAATTGAGCATTATTTTGTTGAAGGCGATCAAATTGTTTAAGATTTAAGTCAATGAGAAAGGCTCCGAGATCATTACGGCCTCGGAGCCTTTCTTACTGACTTAAAAGGGAGAACTGCTAAATTTATATCCACTGCCCAGTATAGTGCGGATATAGCCACCCTTTGGCGTATCCGGCGTCAATTTACGCCGGATCTGACCGATGACACTGGCAACGGCAGTGCCGCAGTTTTCACCGTCTTTGCACCATATAGCTTCATAGATTTGATAGGCAGAAAATACCCAGCCAGGATGGCGAGCCAGATATGCAAGAACTGCAAATTCATGGTAAGTCAGAGTAACAAGTTGACCGTTGCAGGATACAGTTTGCTCCTTTAGCCGAATTTCAAGGTTTGGAAAGGAGAGGCTGGTGTTAGAGGGTGGGAGAGCAATATGGTCAAGCTCTGGTTCGTTTGCAATAGTTTCTATAATTTTATTGAGTATGTGTTCTTCGTGGTCTGCAACGGATAATATTAAAAATTTGCCCATATTGTTCACATCCTTTCTTCTCCTTATGCGCATAAGCAGTGGTTCTGTTTTTGGCAAATCTTAAATGAGATGGGGGATAGTGCCAGAGACTTTTCTATTTGTAAAAGGTTGCTGAATATAGAGACTTCAAAACTCTGGGACTGGGGCTATTTGTTCTAATGCTTAAATATCACCTTACCCAGAATTAAACTTATAACCATAGCCAATTACAGTTTTTATATACTCGCGCCCCTTGCAATATGGTTTTAGCCTTTTGCGTATTTGGAAAATTGTATTTTCTACTGCGTGCAAATGGTTATTTGTAGGCTCATGCCAAATCTTTTCATAAATCTGCTCTTTTGTGAATGTGGTTTGAGGAGATTGTTGCAGCAGATAAAGAACTTCAAATTCGTTTGTTGATAAATAAACTTCCTTCTGTTCTAATATTACACAATGCCGGTTAACATCAATGTGTAAGGTGTGACTTGCTTGCTTCAATCCCCAAAATTTTAGTGCCATTGTCCGGTCGTTTGCAATTTGTGCAAGCAGCAAGGATAATTCGTTAAATTTTCTAACTTCTCTCAATTTCTTATATAGGTTGACAGTTATCGTACTCCCGTATATGTCCTTATCAAAATCAAAAATATGTGTTTCGATTGAAACAGAATCATCATTATCAAGTGTAGGGCGTGCCCCAATATGAGTAACACCATAATATCTCTTGTCACTTAAAAGAATATCTGCCACATATACCCCTGTCTTTGGCAAAAATGTATTTTTTGCTATTTCCATGTTTGCGGTAGGTGTCCCCACATGCTTTCCAATACCCCGGCCGTGTATAACGATTCCCGTTAGTGTGTAAATAGGCGCATTCGTATTTTCTTTCATTTCGATCCTCATATAATTCCATTCATTGATAGGATGATCAAAACACAAGTCACAATGATGAAATTTGCCAGTATAAGTAGACCAGTATGTTGCTGCCTTGTGTCTTTTTCCAAAGTAGAAATATATCCACTTTTTCTTAAAGCGGTAACTATGGGCTTATACAGTAAAAAGGTAATGGATGCATTTAACCCGCCTTTCAACAAGTTAAATGGAAGAAAGGCAGGGAGTAACAATTCCACAACCGCTTCTCTTGGATACCCCATATAAAGTGGTGTTACCAAATAGTTCCACAGCAGCATAACAATAACCGTTATTAGCCACCCCGATGCCAGGCCAATCAGTGCACCAGATAGAGTGTGCTTTTTTTTGTAAATGATAGACGCCGTACACGCAAAAGATAGTGTTTGTACGATATTCATGATACAACCTAATATTCCGGTATCGCTTACTGTAATCATTTCAAGGGTTGCCACAATGACAGATACGATACAGGAAGTCATCGGTCCCCAAATAAAGCCGCCCAAAGTTACAATAACATCTGATGGGTCATACTTTAAGAATAGAATAATCGGAATCCTGCCAACAACCATGGTGACATAAGTGATTGCACATAGCATCCCAATAGCGGTGATTCTTTTTGTTTTACTGTTCATAATTGCTTTCCTCCGTGACAAAAAATTAACACCCAAAAGAAAAGGTCTTTCAGGTGTTAACATTATAATTAGGCCACAGAAAAGAAAGTAAGCCTCTCAAAATCTGCGGAAATCTAACCATATCTTCTTTCATCCAGACTATACTGTTGGTTTTGGAATTACACCAAATCGTGCGTTTTACGCTCGCGGACTTTACCGCCAATCGGGAATTTCACCCTGCCCCGAAGACACTTTTATTCAGTTGTTTCCTCGCAATTATAACATCAACCACTTTTGGAAGCAATGAGTTGAAGAAAGTTCGGAAGCATTTCGGAAATCATCTTATACTCAGTTACAGTTTTTCATACGAAACTAAGTCGGTGAGTGGAATCCTCAGATGGTCATGTCTTTCTGTATCTGCAGCTTCTTCATTTCCATAACCGATTACTAAAATATTGATTGGCTCTAAATTATCGGGCAAATCAAATTCTTTCCGGATAACATCAGGCTGAAAGTAACATACCCATACGGTACCTAAACCTAATTCTGTTGCCTCCAACATCATATGGTCTGTTAGGATAGCTGCGTCAATGTCTCCGGTTTGCTTTTGGTCAAATGGGCGAACCCATGCTTTGTTATGATCTGCACATACAATAATTGCAAGAGGAGCATTATAAATATTTGCCCCTTTGCTGATTTTTTCCAGTCCCTCTTTGCTTTCTACTGCAATTAAGTGAACCGGCTGTAAGTTTGCTGCTGTTGGTGCAACATGAGCAGCCTGCAGAATTTTATCAAGCTTCTCTTTTTCTACCTTTTTGCTGCTGTAATTGCGTACAGAATACCGTTTTTTTGCAATCTCAATAAAATTCATCATGGTCAATCCTTTCTTGGTGCTGTATAATTTAGTTGACATATTCAATCGTCGTACTAATTTTAACATGGTGCAGTAGAATAACAAGATTGCACTTTTCAGGTAGATACTTCCCTCAAAGAAAGTACCCAAAAAGGAGTGAATTTATAAAAATGAATTATCAAAAAGATCAATTTAGTTGTCCAGTGGAAGCCACACTTTTTCTGATTGGAGGAAAATATAAACCTCTCATTCTTTGGCATTTGATAGAAAAACCTTTGCACTACATGGAATTACAACGCTTAATTCCAAAAGCCACACCTAAAATGCTTTCACAACAACTTCGCGATTTAGAAGAATGTGGCATGATTCACAGAGAAGTAATTCCAGAAAAACCACCTAAAACCTTGTATTCACTTACCGCCTTTGGAAAAAGTATCATTCCGGTATTAGATTCTATGTGTAACTGGGGAATACACTTTCTTGAAGGATTGGATATTACACCGCCTTGTGGTTCAAAACTGTAAATAGTCTATTTGGGGAAGAGTAGACTGCCGTTTGTCGAATTTATATATGTTTTTTTCAAGTAACACAGGAAGCAATACTTGCAGCCTTATTTTATATAAAAAGAAGCGCCGGACAGAGCCAATAAGCCTATGTCCGGCATTTCCTATATCACGGATTCAAATTTATATCCACTGCCCAGTACAGTGCGGATATAGCCACCCTTTGGTGTATCCGGCGTCAACTTGCGCCGGATCTGACTGATGATACTGGCAACGGCAGTGCCGCAGCGTTCACCGTCTCTATCCCATACGGCCTCATAAATCTGGCTGGCTGAGAATACCCAGCCAGGATGACGAGCCAGATATGTAAGGACAGCAAACTCATGGTGAGTCAGAGTAACAAGTTGACCGCTGCAGGACACTGTCTGCTCCTTCAGCCGGATTTCCAGATTTGTAAAAGAAAGAATGTTGCAAGGGAGAGGAGGCGCAATATGGTTAAGCTCCGGCTCGTTTGCGATAGTTTCCATAATTTTATTGAGTATATGTTCTTCGTGGTCAGTGACGGATAATATTAAAATTTTGCCCATATTGTTCGCCTCCTTTGCTTGGGGTAAATGCGGAAAACTGCTGCGCCAGTGGCCGCCAACAGTACCAGAATCAGCACAGCAAATAGACAAAAGCTCCTTTATCCACCTGCTTTCACTGATAAGGTCATTCTAAAACCTAAATGTCCACGAAATATTAGAAAGTTCGGGCATTTCAAAAAATAGTATTCTACTCAACCGTTTCAATCGAATCCACAATACTCATTTTTGAAATTTTCCGTAGTGGAATTGCTGTTGCCAGCAAGCAAGCTCCTACTGCCAAGAGGGTTGCTTCAAGAATGGGCATGACAGGGATTGCAACAAGCTGGATAGTGTCGCTCGTGGCCGCCTCAATGAAGATCGTACAAACATATCCCAGTACGCTTCCGATCACAGAGGCAATGACTCCGTAATATGCACCTTCCCAAAGAAAAGTTTTATAAAGGCTACCGGAGCTCATTCCAATGGCCCGCTGCATACCGATTTCTGTTACTCTGGTGTGAATATTTGTGTAAACGGTATTGATGATATTAAGAATACCGATCAGGCCAACGAAAAGGATCAGCCCCCATGCCAGCATTTGAATCTGTGCAAAGCTCTCTTTCAGTTGCTGGTCGCTTTCTTCATACGACAAGAATGTTGTCCCCGGCGTCCTATCACAAAATGCCTCGATAAATGTATCAAAAATTTCCCTGTCTGCGCCCTCGTTCAGCGTAGGCAAAAACTCTGAATAGGTATCTTTTCCCGTCAGGCGTTCATAGATAGCATCATCAACGATCACCTGAACACCATTTGTGAAACCGCCATTTCCAATACCAAGATAACCGTCATAGCCATCCAAGGTTTTCAAAACATTCAGCTCCATTCCCGCAACACAGATGTTTTCTCCGGCCTCTATATTTGTAAATTCAAGAACATCTTCGCCGTAGCTCATGGGAATAGGATTCCTTACTATACAGGCGTTCCCTGATTTCAGTTGTCCAAGCTGTTCTTCTGGTAATTGATCCCCCATAAAATAATCCCAATATTCATCGTTCAATCCGACAACCTGAAAAGTTTCACCGGGTTTCAGTTGAAATTCAAGACTGATTTCATCGAGCAGCCCATTTTCATTTTGTTCGTAAAGCGAAAATTGTATGGCGGCTACACTTTGCACAGCTTCATTTTTCCGCAAAGTGTTCAGATCATCTGTGGTAAATCCAACACTTTCATTTGTGATCTGATAATCTCCTAAATGGTTATCTTGCAGTGCGCTTGCAGCGTTCAGGAGAGAGGAAAACCCTTGCAGCGCTATAAAAACCGTGATACTCATAACAAGGGACAAAATTGTAATTGCAGTACGGCCTTTATTTCTCTTTAAGTTCAGACGGGCATAGTATGCTTCAAAATTATGGATTTTCTTTGTTTTACGCTTTCTGCGGCGAATTTTCAGATTTGTTCCAGACATCGCCATAATGGGGGATACCCTTGCGGCTGATCTGGCTGCTGGCAATGCTGCAAACAGCGCAAACGCCAAAGTGATTGCTCCGCTTAAAACCAGTAAGGTTCCATTCAAAGAACTGTTCTCTGCTATTAGAGTTTTCAATTCAGAAGCATCCTGAACCAAGAACAATTCAGGGGAAACCAAGCCGGTAGCTGCCTCTAAAATTCCTCTGGCACTCAAGAAGCCAAGAAGCATACCAATAGGAATCCCAATCAGGCACAATAGGATTACTTCAATTACAATGATCTGATAAAGCTGTCCTTTTTCGCCTCCAATAGCCCGAAGTGTTCCATATCCCTTTATCCGTTTTGATACAGATATTTTCAGAATGTTGTAAATCACAAGACCAGCAGCCAGCAAAATCAAAGTACCCACTAATATCCCTGCGACTGTCATAAAAGAGAATCCCTTATCATTAGCACCCTCGGAATTTGCAGTATAGGAAATTCCCAAGGCGTTCAAATATACAATATTGTAGCTGGTATCAAGCTCATGGATGTTCAATTCCTTATTGATCTCATCGACAACTGCTTGAAAATTCTTTTTATCGGCAGTCCGAATATCCACATTGTAATAAATATAAGATTCCGGTAAAAGTTGTTCGGCAGTTCCTTCCCCTACAACTCCCATAACAGTGCCGCTTGTATATCCTAAGTAGTTATTTTTCAATATCCCTGTAAGAACAAATTCCGCTGTATAGGAATAGCAGTCCGCAATGTTGTGGCGAAGATTTTTTTGCAGTGAAAGTGTAATCTTATCTCCAATACTGCCCTCAAAGCCAAGATATTTCAGAATATCTTCCGAAAGCGCTATTTCCATCGGGGCTTCCGGCAGACGACCTCCTTCTACACTGGTACTGGACGGATAGATAGCGGCATTGTCATCCAAATATTCCATCAAACCAAGGGTAAGAGATGGGGAGAGTTCTAAACTTCCCATATAAATAGATTTCCCTACATAGGAAAGACGCTCATCCTGTTCCAGTGCGTGAAGCTGATCTGCATTCATCTGCAAAAAAGTGGCATATCGGTTTCCTCCGATAGCGATGGCCTGCTGTTCCCGCATTGCACTAAGTACGCCAATGGATTGTCCTACAATGGTTGTCATCATAGTAGACAGCACAACGGCAATCAAAATAAGAATAGAAGTGACTTTTTGGGACAGTAGTTCTTTCAATGCTAATGTACGATAAGATTTCATTTCGCTGTCACCTCCGTAAGCACACCATCTACAATCTGAAACTGCCGGTCTGCCATTCGTGCAATACGGCTGTCATGGGTAATGACAACGAGAGCTTTCCCCATCTTTTTCCATACATTTTGAAGCAGTTCCATGACTTCGCCGCCGCTTTTGCTGTCCAGATTTCCCGTAGGCTCATCAGCAAAAATTACATCCGGCTTTGCAATCAAAGCGCGGGCGATAGCTACACGCTGCTGCTGGCCGCCGGATAACTCATGGGGCAGATGTTCCAAGCGGCCCTGAATGCCAAGCAGTTCTGTAAGCTGTTTCAGGTATGCTTCATCCGGTTTTTGTTTATCCAGCAAAAGAGGCATGATAATATTTTCTTTCGCCGTCAGAACCGGAAGCAGATTAAATTGCTGAAAAATAAATCCAATCCGTTTCCGGCGAAATGCCGACAACTCCTTATCGCTGTAACTGTAAATATCTTTACCATCGTAGGTCAGCGAGCCGGAAGATGGCTTATCCAAGCCGGAAAGCAAATGAAGCAAGGTGCTTTTTCCGCTTCCAGATGGTCCCATAATAGAAATAAAATCGCTGGATACAATTTCGAGATTCGCATGATCCAAAGCCACTACTCGGTTTTCACCGTCACCATAAATCTTTGATAAATTCTTTGCCTCAATATTCATAAAAAAACACTCTCCTTATTTGTGGTATAAGGAGAGTGTAAATGATAAATCTCAAAAATCGCTCAAGGATTACACAAAATGAAAAATAGCAGTTGCGGATGCACCGCCCCCAACCCTATTTTCCAAAATCAATCGGCCACCATGTTTTTCACATAAAATTCTGCTGCTGTAAAGCCCCATTCCGAAATGTGAGGAATTACTACTTGTCGTTTCAAAGGGGTTTGGCCCATTCTGCATGAGAGACAGCGGATAACCAGCACCATCATCTTCTATATTCAATGTCATAGAATCATTTTGCAGCGTTATTTGAATAGAGATTGCTTTTTCTGCAAATCGCGCCGCATTTCCAATCAGATTTTCCGCTACGGTAAGAAATAGCCCGTGATCTATACAAACTGTTCCGCCTGATGGTACTAAAACAGAAACTTTTTTGGATAGCGCTAACAGTCGTGCTGTTTCCTGCAATTCACTCTGCAAAACTGATAGTCTGATTTCTTTTGGCTTAACAGAGAGTTGTTCCAACTTTTGAACACTGCTCATAGCTTCTACATACTGCTCGATCCGTAAAGTGTAACTTTCCAGCCGGTCTATGGTCTGTTCGTCCTGAATACCTTGCCGCAAAAGTTTTACACTTCCTTTTAATACCGTAATCGGGTTACGCAGATCATGGGAAAATGCGGCATTGAGCCGTTTGCGTTCCTCGGCCTGTTGCCACAACAGCCGATTCGATTTCAGAAGTTCACTCCGCATTTCTTCAAAGGCAGCACATAGTTGTCCCATTTCATCGTTAGACAAAATCGGCAGCGAAAAATCCAGATCATTATTCTGAATCCGCATAATGCCATTTTGCAGGCAGGAAATAGGCTGTTTCAATTTGAGATAATAAAAAAGAAAGACTGAAACAATCAATCCGCCTACTGGAAAAAGAATACAGGAAACCGTCTGCACAATGTTTAGGGTAGCTAAAATACGCTGTTGTGACACCGTAGGAGACGGCAGAGGTACAACAGAGCCATCCGACAAGATTTCTACACCGCCTAAAGGATAATGGTTTTCAATGCCTCGGCAAAGGAAGATAACTGCCCCAAGCAGGAGAAATGCCGCTGCCAAACAGGAGAGGGATAATAGCAGGAAAGATTTCTTTAGTCCCATATTTTTTAGGCGTTCCACCGATAACCACACCCCCAAACCGTTTCAATGTAATTGTGCAATGTATGTGCTGCAAATTTAGCGCGTATTTTCCGAATGTGCTCCATAATTGTATCGCTGTTTCCGTCCCCATCCAAGCCCCACACAAGCTCATAAATTCGCTCGCGGTCAAAAACCTGTCCTGCATTGAGGGATAAAAGTTCTACAATCTCAAACTCCCTCTTAGATAGCGGGATGTTCAGATTATTGATTGTAACTGTTCGGGCGGAATAATCCAGTATCAATTCACCAAAGAAGCGCACTGCCGAATTATTTTGGCGTCGCTGCTCCCGGCGCAGATGTGCGGCAATACGCGCCCCCAATTCATCCAAATCAAAGGGCTTGACGATATAATCATCCGCCCCGGCCTGAAATCCAATGATCTTATCGCTGGATTCAATACGAGCAGTCAAAAAAAGAATGGGACAGGCAATGTGTTCCCGTATCTGCTGGCATACAGTCAGACCATCCATTCCCGGCATATTGATGTCCAATAAAATTAAATCTGGTTTGCAGGCTACTTTTTTGAGCGCTTCTTGTCCGCTATAAGCAGTCAGAATATCATATTGTGTTTGAAAATAACTCTGTATCATATCAACAATACCGCGTTCATCATCAACGATCAGTAATTTAGGATTCAAAATCATGCACCTCCGTTCTTTATATGATATATGATAAATCTCAAAAAATCCTCAACTTCCTTTGCTTTTGCGGATATTATAACAGGCAAATGTCTGCGAAATATTACAACGGACAGATTTTGAAAAATATATTTCTTCATAATTATATAGCGGGTTGACTTTTGCAACAAGCTTTTATAAGTACATAGCAAAATAAATAACTATTTCATAGAGAAAAACGCACTGGATACAGAGCTGATAGGCATACTGTATCCAGTGCGTTGCAAACTTTTAACCTTTCAGATAGTAATGCACATAGGCATTATAATCTCGATGCCGGGTGACTAGCCGCAGCCAGATATAAAAGTGGGCAGTTTCCGAATACAGATTGAATTCGGTGGGCTCGCTGGTGGGCTGGGCGTACCCTCGACAGAACCGTGTCAGCGTGTCCAAATTCCGAAACTCCGGCAGTTGGAACAGCGCATTCTGAAAAGCATCAATTTCACGGGCAACTTCCAGAACAGGCGTATCCTTTTGGCACTGATGCCAGGTGGTCCACCATTTCCATCCATCATAATCAGAACGGGAATAGGCTATCTCGCTGGCAGGACGGGAGCCTTGCTGAAACAGATATTCAAAGGTGCAGGAAGTAGTCAGCAGCGGATCTTCAAAATCGGTCCGCTGCTGGCTCAAACCGTTTTTGACAGCTGCCCATTCTGTTAGGGGGAGTGGGCAACGGTTGGCATCACGCAGGGCTTCATCCATACCGCACGCCTCGCAGATATGGACATCTGCATAGCGGCTCAGGGCGTTGATGACCAGCCTGCGGTCCAGCGGCTGACCACACCGAAGACACAAGGGTGGTTGCGCTGCCTCTGGGGTAAACAGCAGTTTGTCCTGCTGCCATACGGTTTCCAACAGGGATTGGGGATAGATACGGATCTTCATGATGATGTCCTCCTATTTTACTACCTTTAATATTCGTACCGATTCCTCCGGTCTTCAGACCAGGGAGGGTAGACACGCAATTCCTCCTGAAACATGGTCATCAGTTCGGCAGCCATGTCCTCTTTACGCCGGTAGATGCGCTGCTTTTTCGTACCATCGGCATAGCGGATGGTAGTCTGGAGTGCGGGTCCTTTCTGTGTGAAGATGAATTTGCGGCCATGAGAAGGGTCAGACGCCTCGATCCAGAGGGGCAGGGTGGTGGAAACCCCATCTGGACACCGCCAGCCGCTGTAATCAGTGTAGCTGAACCCATTGATTTCTCGTGCCAGCCGGCGCAGGGCAAGATATAGCCGCTCAAAGCGGCGCCCCAGCTCGCCTTTCTGATGCCGGATGTAGAGGGTGTGCCCCTCATGGTCCAGGGCGTCCAATTCTTTGCCATAAAACAGGTATTCAGGGTAAAGACGGCCATTCGATTCAAGAATTTGTCCGGTAGGTTCCGCAAGGTGATTGTTTGATAGCCAGACCGGAAAAAGTCCGTCTGCGGCTTTTATATTGATGAAAGCGCAGTGGTCGGGGCGGAATCCGGTTAAGTTGGTGGTAAGGGTTTCCCAAAAAATCAGGATGCCGTGATCCTTTTCATAAAGTTTGATGGCGAGATTGCCGTTGGGATATGTACTGATTTTCAAAGTCAGCTGGGCTCGGTGTTCGCCCAGCGTAAATGCGAGAGTATTCATAAGCGTTTTCCTCCAAAGAAGCACCAGACGCCTGCAAAAATGCAGATTGCCGGTGCTTCTTAGTGTGTGTTCCGAACAAGGAAACCGGAGCAGGGAGAGGAATGCAGTTCCTCTCTGGTCATCGTCAGCTACACAGCCAAAGTCTTTGACTCGAACTGATAGCGCAGAACCTGAGCCAGCTTTGTCCTGTTTTCACAAGTAATGCGATAGGTAGGGCCATAGTTACGCCCCTGTTCATCCATCCTTCGAATGGAAATGTTAAATCGGGTGCCCTCCTGGGTGATCCACAGACGCCTGCCCGTGGCAGCATCTTCAGCAATAATCCATAAAGGGCACTGCATGGTCATGTAGGTTTGGGGGTAAGCACGCCAGCCGCTGCGGTCATGGTAACAGAAACCGGGGGTAGTCTGCCTCCTTTCATTCAGTACATCATAAACTGCCTTATATTTCATGCGCTGCACCGCCTTTCAAAGTTTTTCAGGTAGCCTGCATACCCTTCCGGGTCCAGCTCCTGCAGCCGGTTGGCACGAAAACGATATTCAGGATAGGTGCAGAACCCACTCTGCATGGTGCGACCGGTTGGGATAGCCAGACCATGTCGTATGAGCCAGGTGGGAAATTCCGAATCGGCATTGGTGTCGATAAAGGCATGGTCTTTTTGCCGTTGGCCGGGCAGGTTGACGGTGAGAGTCGCCCAGGGTTCCGGGTCACCGCTTTCCCATGTCACCATTTGTATGGCAAGGTTTCCATTCAGGTAGGAAGTCACCTGCAGCTGGATGGGGTGCGTGGCACCAAATTTCTTGTAAGGCAAGGTAACAGGTGCAGCATCGGTATCAGGCTCTCCGTCCTCTACGCCCAGTTCCCAACTAAGGGACAAAATCTGGCTCTGGCTCAGCGTGCGGGTATATTTCTTTGCGTATTTTGGCTTGAAGAGCAGGGCACCGTCCTGCAGGAGCAGCTTTCCTTCTTTTTGGTCCTGAATACAGCGCAGGCCATGCAGACGGGGCTTTGCGCGCTCCACCGCATCGTGGATCTTTGGATGGTCAAACCATATGGAATACTGTACGGCTACATCGAGATTAGGATGCTCCTGAAAGCGTGAGCATAGGAGATCCAGCACCTGTTGACAGACTTTTCTTCGTTTCTCCAGCATCTGACGTTCGTTAAAGGTCAGCGTGAAATATGAGAAATCCCGTTCGGATGCGTTTGCGGCGCCGTTAAAGGGATTACACCAGAAGTACAGATCCCATCGGTCGCTGCCATAGGACACAGGGATATTTTCGTCATACTGGTAGCAGACAAAGTCCTGTGCGATGGCTTCCATGACGGGTTTCATTGCTGCGCTGCTCTCCAAACTTGCCTGACGGATATACTGCTCCCATTCTTCGCGGGTGTGGCTGTCATAAAACTGTTTGTTTGCTGCTGCCTCTGCTTCGGTGCATAGAGACTGCAGGCGTAGGGAGTGGACGTCTTCTTTGGCATAGCCTTTTTCAAACCATCTGGTATCAATATTCATATGAGAACGATCTTCGTGAATTTTCATTTTGCATCCTCCTTGTGTATAGTTGCTGCATTTTTTGACGCAGTGTGGTCATTGGTCTTTCCAGTCATAGAGCCGACCATTCTTTCAGACTGGCGATATACTGCCTCCATGCCTGCTTGGATTCTTCAGCACGCTTCAACTCGGCAAGCTGTTCTTCCGGCGACAGGGCTTCAAACTCGCATTGGCGGCAGTCTCTATCAATATCCTGAAAGATGCGGTTCAGGATGGAGAGAGCCAGCTCTGTAACAGTGGGGCTGTGTTCATCAAGTGCCTTGCGGCCTTGACGGAACAATTCCAGATAGCGTTCATATTGCTGTTCGCTGATAAATTCCCAGCCGTAGGCTTCCTGGATGTCGCTTTCGCTATGGTATTGCATAGCTGCTTCAAATTCTGCCTCGCGGTCTGCGGCTTCCTTTTCGATGTGCCGCTTGAGCTTGGCGCGGATGCGCTCCAAGTCTTTGAGCAAAAGCTTGCAGGCTTTGGCCTCCATGAGATAACCGTGTGCTTCGCTGTTTAGATATTGCTGGGATGTATTTTTCATGCGGCAGCTTCCTCCTTGGATTTGGATTGAACAAAGAGCAGGAACCCTTTGCTGGTATCCTCCAGAAGCTGCCATGTACCATCCCGCCAGACGCAGGCGGTTGCATCATTGTAGACTTCCGGCGTCTTGGGCGGGTCGTCAAAGCATTCCGGCGTCACATAAAGGCACATATGTCCCATATAGAAGGGCTGCAGAGCTGCTTCTATCTCTTTGCGCAAGGCAAGGGCGAGGGATTCGATCTCGTCAATATCCTGACGCTGAAAGGCAGCATCTGAAATCTGTTTGAGCCGCTTGGTTTGCTTCACAGCTGTATCGATATAGGGTACAGCCTCATCAAAGTATTTGTGTTTGATCCGCATACCGTCAAATACCAGAAAGCGGGTATAGGCGGTAGCGGCTTTACAGATGTCTTGCCGCAGGGCATCAAATGGTTTTTTGTACTTGGTTTTCAGCACCTCCATGGATACGACCTGCAGATTGCGCCGCAGGGTTTCCAGATGGTTCACTAAAGTGGTGCGTAGTTCATCTCGTTCCATAGGCATCCTCCGTGGGTAGCTTCCGGGCGGCTATCCGCGCCGGAAGTGGCGGCAGTGCTTATGCACATTGGCGTGGATAAACGCAAAGCTCTTGCAGGCCAGCAATCGGTTCCGTTCTCTGGAAGATTGCCGGGCAACGCTTGCATGATACTTTTTAACAGATGTTTTTATAGGGTTATTCGAGTTCAGGTTCCCAAGGGGTATCTTCCTCATAAGGCGCAGCCTCCTTTTTATTGTCAGCGGACTTGTTGGCAGCCTGTACTGTCAGCAGAAGGGCATCTTCCCCGACATCGCTGCTGTGGGACTTTTTGGCTCGTTTCTTTTTGCATCTTTCCACGGCTTTGTCATAGTCGTAGCCGATACCAGCTTGCAGCTTATCCGCAATTTTACGAAGCTTTTCGGCATGGTACTCATAGGTAGCACGATGGAATCCAGTCAGCTCCCACTGATCGCACACCGATTCCAAAAGCCGGACATAGTCCCGCAGTGCGTTGACTGTTTTGTAGATATCGCCATAGCAGGTAGTAAAGGTATGGACGCCATCAAGATTCCGAAAGCAAAAAATCAGTTCTTCCCCCAAAAACTGTTCCAGTTGGACTGATTGTGCGATCATTGGCCGAAAAGATTCCTGGGGCAGTTCGGGCAGTCTGTTCTCATCCATTGCTATCCTCCTCATGTTCCGGTATTGGCGGCTGTGGGCCTAAGCCTGCCGCAAACATCTGCACAGCGGTACGGTAACCAGAGGCGTATGCCTGCTCCAATACAGCAGAATTGCGGCATTGTACCGCAGTCTGATACTGTTCAAAAGCGATGGACGCCTCGCTGGAGAGCAGCGGAAGCAGAGCTTTTTCTTTCTGTTGTACTGTCTGGTTAAAAGGTGTGAAGCGTTTATCGGGCTTGAACACATCTGCTTCATATTCGCCGTAATAGAGCGAAGTGAGAAAGCGTGGGTCTGCCGGAAAGGATATAGCAGATGGTGCAGGGCGGGAAAGCGCCGCCGCAATGTCTTTGAGTGTGTTAATCAGTGCGGGGAGCTGAACATTAAAAAATCTTTGCCCCATTGCTGTTTCGTGTAAATTCATAAAATAAGGCCCCCTTTCTAAAAGCCATTTGCCTTTTACTGTTCCCCGGCAATCCGGTGCAGGTCTGCTAACAGGTGTCGGTTATTCTGCTCATACTGAGGCTGAAAAGGCTGGTCTAAATCAAAATTGTAATAGCGGTAGTAGAGTACCTTGAATACAATGCCTTGCCGCATGGCAGGGTCAATGGCGCGCATCAGTTTGCCCAGTTCGGTGGCAATCTCATATTCCCGCTTTACATATTCTTTGTCTTCCCTCTTAAAATTCTGATACAACCAGTCCTTGACGGATACCCGGCTGCCGGTAAAGTGGCTCCGGTGCCGGTCCAGACACAGGCAGTATTCAAAATCACGGCCACGCTCCCCTGGACCTACGGTAAGAGGATAGATACGGCAGGTACGGGTACGGGCAGGGTAGACGGAACAGCGCCCATCCATAAGGAAGATACAGGAGCCGTTTGGGGCTTTTGTCTTGAGCATATAGATAGGGAAGCCTTCTTCGGTCAGAGGTTCCGGATCGCAGTAGCGGAACAGGAAATCCTCTATTCCTTCGATGAGCTCACCTTTTGTTCGGAGATAGCGAGCCAGACGGTAGGCATCCAGACTTTCCACCATTACACAGCCTTCAATATTGCGGCAGCATGCCCCGCATTGACGGCAGGAAAAGGGAAACTGGTCTTTGGGGCGGACTGGTTGGATCTCATTCATGATTTCTTCATTCATTTTGTTCCTCCATAAAAAGAGCCGTGACGGAATGGTATCCGCCACGGCCAGAACTTGTGGAATAGTCAGCGGGAGCCGGCTGTTCCAAACCATTTACAGTCCCTTCACGCACATGCGGCCAATCTCACAGGGAGCGGACTGACAGCCGCCAGCGGAAAAGGGGACATGGACAGATGGTAGTGGGAGTTCTGCGTTTCAAAACGGACGCAATCCTCCGACTCCTCCAGAATCGTCACCACACGCGAAGTATGGTAGATGTTTCCTCCGGCGTGCAGAAGCGCACCACGCCCAACAGACAGCGGACGCAGCAGAGAGCCATTCAAAACGATCTGTTTCTTTTCTTTCTTCATTCGGTTTGACCTCCAATCTTTTTGAAAATGTGGATGTAAGGGTATTTCTTATCTGTAATGGGTTCATCCATAGCAAATGTCCAGCAGTACATCGTGGACTTCAGCCAGCAACTCTTTAATGCGCCGCATGGGAACCTTCTGGGTGCGGGCAATCTCACGGAGACCATAGCCGCCCTGTTTCAGATGAACAATATCCATTTGCTGCTTGGAGACTCTGCCGGCCAGCTCGTGGAGCAGAAGATCCATTTCCAACTGCTGCATGATTGGGTCATGGGCAGGAATGGTATCTTCTAAAGGTGCACCATCGGGATATAATCCGACGTGAATACTGAGAACCTCCATATTGCGCTTGCGGCGCTCCTGGGTGCGGAAGTAATCATAGAGCCGGAATTTCATTTGTCGTGTGGCGATTGTGCTAAAAGAGAATTTTTGTGCAGATGGAGAGTTGAAGTAATCTTTTACTGCCTTTAAATATGCGAAAACAACCACATCATAAAATTCATCTTCCGGCAGATGGTTTTCATTCAGGAACTTGTAGACCAGTCCGTGATGATCAGTGGCAAATGCCTGTTGTTCTTTGGTTAATGGTACTTCACATAACATTGTGTTTTCCTCCTTAAATAAAAAAAGAGGGATACCTCCGGTGTGTTAAACCGAAGGCATCCCTTTGTTCATGTGTCATGTGGCGCAGGCCACATCAGAATACTTATGCGGGCAGCTGCTCGCAGTCACCATTGATCTGGCTGACAGTATAGTGACCGTCTGCCGGCTCGTTGGTCATGGCGCCAGGCTCGATTACATAATCGCAGCCGGTGTCGCGCTGCTCCTCAGTGATCTCGGCACGCTGCTGGAGCAGGAGTTTGATCTGCTCCTTAAAACTGTTGGCGTAAGCCCGGATCTGAGCCAGCTCCTCGCCCTGGAAATCCTGCAGCAGTTTGAAGGTAGCAACACTGTAGTCATTGGTGCCGTTGTTCTCACGCTTGAGACCAATCTGCACGATACTGCCGCAAGTGGCGCGGCGGCGGAGCATGAAGGCCCGGTTCAGAAATTCCTTGAAGGGCTTGATGCTGGTAGGAGGCAGATTTACCTGCAGAGGCATGTACTCACCACTGCGAAGCAGGTAGAGCACACGCATATTTTTACAGGCTTTTCCTTTGCTGCCATCAGGTGCAGAACCAAAGCGGTTCATCACGCAGGCAGCACAGGCGCCTCCGGGAGTGCCGATGCCAACCTTGCCATCCACAGAAGAACAAAGCGGCGTGGTATCGTCGTCATATTCGCTGCCAGCCGGCCAGTAGGCGCAGGTGGCGTGGTTATGTAGAATGACGCCTACCAGATTCTTTTCATAGTCGGGATTGTCCGGATCATCGGACGGCATCTCAAATTGGAGTGTGCCGCCGGCGGGAATCTTGACACGCTGAAAGCTCATCTGCAGACCATCGGCGTCCTCAGCCAGTTCCTCGGCGCTGAAATCGCCTTCGATCATAGTGGGGAGCATGAATTTTTCCTGTTTCATCAAATCGCTGTTCTGATTATACATAGTGGTTCCTCCTTAAAAATTGTGATGGTTGCAGATGGTCAGGCGGCCATCTGATTGATACGGTTCCACTGCTGTCGGGGCATGGACAGGATATTGTATCCGATCCCCTCCAGGGCAGTGGCGCGGTCATAGCTGTCCACATCCTGACTAAAGCGTGTTACGGCATTGGATAGCCCATAGAGGGTCAGATCTTTGCCTTCAATCAGACGCTGCAGAACGCCGGTGCTTTCTTCCTCGGTGATATTGAAATCCTTGCTTGCCAGACGGACAACGCCGGGAATATCAGTGGTATTCATCTGAACGGTTGTGGCTTCACGCATCATGCCAACTACCCGTGTAAACCGCGTTTCATCCACGGCGGCCATCACGGTATCTTTGATCTTCATGGCAAATGCGTGGTCATCAGCGGCCAACGTCTCCTGTGAGAACAGTTGGAAGTTTTCATCTGCCTCATTGACCCGGCCGATGTGAGTGCGGCGAGTCTGGGCATCGTTGACGACCATGCCGTTACTGCATACCAGCCGATAGACCAAAGGCTGGATGTTGACGGAACCCAGTCCAACTTCACTATTGCTGATGATAACGCCGGACTGTACGATGTCACCGGGTACAACTTCGGCTTCAAGCCGCTTGTTGACTACCTTGATGTACATACGGCTGTCCGTGATCTGGCAGCTTTCAAAATAGGCGTCCTCCATTTGCTGAATGACAGGAAGGACGATTTCTGCAATGTCCAGATTGTCAATGCGGCGATAGCGGTTGCTCAAAAACGCCCGTACAGTGCCATCCAGGGTGCGGACCATACGCTGGGTCGGTTCCCGCTGGAACCAGGAATTCACATTCTCTGCCAGCAGTTCCGGATAATCGGAAAGCATACGGTCATAGTAAGCAGCCGGAATCTTCAGATGTGTGCCGATCTGCCGATGGGCAATCTGGTTGATCTCCAATGGCTCCACCAGTGGGTCATCGTGGTCATCAAAGGTGTGGAGATAAAGTTGAGAACCAAAAGGTTCTACTTGAAGTCGCCTGGTATCAAGCAAATAGTCTTGCTTGAGTTTGGATTGGCGTTCAATCTGCTGTGCCATTTCCACGATGGTAAGTCCTGATTTCATTCGTCAAGTTCACTCCTTTCTCTGTGTTCCTTGGCATCAGAAGCATTACCAGGATACCTGAATACCCTGGGCAGTGACTTCAGCCGCCAGACCATTGCTTTCCAGTACCTCTGCCAGACGGGGCCAGTAGACCTTCTGGGGAAAGTTGTTCAGATGCTCCTGAGAAACAGCATCTTCGCCCTGCTCAATGCAGATATCACCGTCTTCCCGAAGCGTCAGTTTGCTGTGTCCACGGGAATTAAGGTCGGAGATCAGTGCTTCCAGTACAGAGCGTCCCTGCGTTTCATACCAGATACGGGGATCAACAGGCTGCCTGTTCGGAGGTGTTGCATCATCCTCGTTTGTTTCTCCGCCGACCTTGGATAGCGGAACGATCTTGACCATATCGCATTTGATATTGGCGTTCTGATCCAGTGTCACATCAGCGTGATCAAACTCGTCAATGCCAAACACACGGATGCGGCCGGTACCGCCATTGCGGATCAGCTGCTCCGGCTGCTTTTCACACCACTCGAAGGTGGCTTGCGGATAAGCGGAGCGCAGATATGCCAGAATACGATGGTTGGTGTGGCGAACCAGCAGTTCATCGGAGCTGGTGCTGCCCAGGTCAGGGATCTCAAAACTTCTTGTTTGGATGCCTTCTGCATGGAGCCGTCTGGTGCGCTGCTGACGCTGGCGATGCCGTTTAGCCTGCTGCATATAGGGGAGAAGCAAGATCAAAACTACCCACAGTCCCCAGAGAGTGAAAACGCCCAGAAGTAGCCAAACCTGCCAGGGCCCACGTACCAGAGCCATAATTGCGATGACCGCACCAATCAGGATCGTGATGCTGCCGCTCAAAAATCCTTTGTCATTATTCATGTTTGATACCATCCTTTTTTCTGAATTTGTTGGAAAACAAAAAAAGAGGGACCGCACCAAGCTTTCAGTTTCATTCTGAAAAACTTGATACGGTCCCTCTTGGGCGCCGAAGTAAACTACTCCGGCAGGGATTCACGGTCGCCGTCCAATACCTCTGTGAGAGGTGGTGCGGGTTCCGCAGTAATGTCCGGGTCATTCTCCTGTCTGTTCGCTGCGGCGGGCTGTTTGGGGAGGAAACCAAAGTCATTTAGACTGACCTTCAGCTTCTTTTCCAATTTACCGTCCTTCATGCGAACATCTACCAGCCGCTGTGAGCCGGCAAGCCAGATCATACTGCCTTTTTTGACCTTGAATTGCATGAGCCGGGTGACATCTGCATCCCAGGCCCATACCTGATAGAACTGCGTCCAGTTTTTGGTGCGTTCCATCAGATCAAAGCATACATAGCTTTGTTTGGACTGGCTTTCTTTGGGTACAAGGTCGTTCATGACGCGCCCGAACACAAAAATCTGTGCCATAACACTCCTTTCTGCCATTGGCATTATTATCTATATAAAAAAGTGCCAGCAGTTTTTCGGCCCTTAAAGGGCGCAAAAAATCACTGACACTTGCATACAAACTTAACAGCGTGTGCAATGCAGGCTTTTGGCCTACGGTACAGATCAAAAAGATCTGTATTCCCAAATGGGATACGCACAAAAATCAATTACAAGTTCAGTATAGCACTGTATCTTGTGCCTGTCAAGATGTAAAACGCTATATATAGATTTATAGCCAGCGACAAGTACGATATGTAGTAGTTGAAAAGGTCTTACTCTGTAAGATGGTTCATAATACGGTAGTAGTCGTCCAATAGGTAGAACTGCGTTTTTGTTGGAGATGCAGTTTGGTAGTCAAAGATCAGACCATATAGGCTGCCGGTGCCATCCACTCCCAGGGAACCAAACCAGCAGGACATCGTATGGCCGTTGAAATACCATAGCTGCAGGTCGTTATATTCCGATTCAGTAACGAGTCCTTTGCGTGCCAGCCGAAGGGCGTCATCTTCATTGATCAGAGGATGAGACAGAAAATCGCGGTAAAGAATATCGGACATACCAAGCGCCTGCTGGTAGGTAAGCGGGTTGGGATTGTCCAGCCACCAGCGGGTCAGCGCTTCAAAGTCATGGATGACTGGGCGGGGCGTAAGGCTGCGGAATTGTTTTAAAAAAGCGATTACTGTTTTCGGAGCAGCTGGAGCCGGTACAGGTATTTCCTGCACACAGTCATTGAGAAAGGCAAACGCGATTTTTTCACCGGTTTTGTCCTCCAGCATCAGTCCGAAGCGTGACAAAGGAGCGAGCAGGAAATGCTCTAGCGCAAAGTTTTCTTCCAGAAAGCGATAGACTTTATATTGTTCGATGGTGTGGGGCTTATACATAGGAAACCCTCCTTTCCTTGATCTACCCAATAAATAGGGACAGAAGGAATGTATTCTGCAAAATATAAGGAAATCAGGCGTTTGTCATTGTGATTTGCAAAATGCCCTTTAAGAAAGCGAGGTGGCTCAAAACCACCTCGCATTTTTAGGATTCAGAGGACGGATCGGGATGCTCCTCCGGCTCGCTGATTGCTTCATAGCCCAAAAAGCTGTTCGTTGAAAGTGCTGCGTCCAGATAGTCATTTCCAACGACAGGCCGTGACCCTTTCTGAAAGTAAAATCGGTAGGGCTCGCCTATTTTAAGCAGGGCCGATTTACTGAGAAGCAGTGTGATCTCTATGCCATGGCTGTCTATCAGATGTACTTTGCGGTAGCGGCGGAGCATAGGTGTACTGATACCGGCGCAGATGCCTTCCACTACCTCGTAGTTCTTATGTGTTGCAGTCGCCCAGATCCCTCGACAGGATATAAGACAGGCGCAGAGTACGACAATCCCCAATGCCAGCAGGATATGATCTTTAGTCGCCACACAGATGATGACGCTGATTCCCGCACTGGCGATTCCGGCCAGCAGAGTGAGCAGAAACTTTCGCTGCAATACAGTGGGAAAAAGAGTCCATTGTTTCATCATGCTCATACCCTCTCAAAGATAATCTGCTGCCGCAGATAAAGATTGGCAACGGCTAATGTTACCGGCTTGCTGCTCTGGCTGATTTTGACCATGCTTGCAATGTTGTCACTGGTGGTCGTTTCATCTCCGTAGAGGGAATCCAAAAGCGCACATTCATTGGGGAGGCGGGAAATATTTTTATCTATGCACTTGATGATCTCTGCAGTGGAGAGCAGGGCTTGTCCGGCAAGGCGCATGACCAGAGCTTCGTATTTGGTGCGTTTATCTTTCTGGAACAGTTTCCGCGCAGCGGATACCGGAACATGTGCCAGCAGCGTCAGCTTGACAAAAGAGGCGAGCCGGAGGAAGAACGGTCCGCTGGTTGGGATAATGCTGAGCGAACCAAGCAGGTCATACAGAGCATCGTATTCTGTTTCACCGCTGCCGGATACCAGAAGACCGCGGGTAAGCAGTCGGTTTGTACAGTCTTCCCAAGAACGCTCGGTACAGTAACCGGATGCGGTGGCTAGCTTTTCGTATTCTTGTGCGATGTCATCCCAGCGCAGGATTCTCCAGTTGAGCATGCTCCAAATCACCATTTCCTGCATATCGACCATGTATTCCTGACCGCCTAACAGGATGATTGGACAACTGCGGTTGCAGCCGTTTGTCCTTCGTTCAAACCGGCCGACCGCAGTGTATAGGGTTTTGATTGCCATATTTCGATACCTCCTTTTTATACATATCCCTTACTGTTATTGATGCTGATTTTCAACAAATCAAAGCAGGCAGGTTAAAAAGTCAGGGTCATTGCGAAGTTTTTCCAGGGAGCGGGAGATCCAGGCGCCCACATGGGAAGGAGGGACTTGATAGAGGGCGGCGATGTCTGTAATGCGCATTCCCTGAACCTTCAGCGCCAGTGCTTCGATGCCAAGTCTGGCAACGCCCTGATAGTTCTGTTTGCTGGCTTCCAGCAGATCAAGGGTCTCCAGACGAGAAAGGTGGGAGTCAAAATGGTCATCCGGCTGGTCTACCTGCTCTCCATCTGCGGCCAGCTCGCCCTGTTCTCCGATGATCAGCCGACTGACGTGCCGCCCCTGACTACAGATTTTTCGGCAGTAGGAGAGGAGTCCATTTTTCACAACCTTTTTGGCGTAGGTTGAAAACTGCGCCTGTCCGGCATTGTAGGTAAAAGCGGCCTTGCAGAGCCACAGGCATCCTTCCTGAAACAGATCTCCATACTCCAGACCACAGATGCCGGGATTTACATGGATGTTGTTGACAATGACCCAGTGAACGATGGATAGGTTTTTTTCTACCAGTGTCTGCTGGTCTTTGGTAAGCTTAAAGTTTTGCTTCATCAGGCTTCACCTCCGTTCAGGCAGCACGCCCGGATGTGTACGCCGGAGCCTGCTGACAGAGGGAAATGACTTGCTCGCACATATATTCGGAAAACTGGCCGATGTGGGTCTGGTGTGCATCCAGCCCCAGTTTGGCTTGCAGCCAGATATAGACCTCCCATTTTTCCATATGGCAGTCCTGCTGCAGTTTTTTTAGGGCACGATGGGCCAGAATGCGTTTGTGGCGCAGATCGCCATTCGCCAGTGTCCCCATGGGGAGCAATGTGCGCTCATGAGCACTGACATAGGCATTGCAGGCCGGCCATCTGTCGCAGACATACAGGTACTTCCCTCTGGTTTGCGGGGTAGATCCATACACAAGGCTTGCAGGTCGAAGAGAAGCGTGCGCATGACAGTACGGACATTTGATTTGCTTTTGTTTCAATAAAATCACCTCCATTACGCGCCGATGACGGCGGCATTGCGTCTTAACAGGCAGAATCATCCGAAGTAGGTATCCCGGTCTGGGCATAGCTGTAAAAACGGACATACATGGTCCGAAGAGGTATGCCATTCCAGAAACTTGGTATAAGCAGTCCGGAACGAGCGGCACTCCAGAATTGCAGAGCATTCTTCGGGGTCCACTGCTTCTCCACTCAGCTTCCGCACTGTCTGGACGGACAGAAAGATCGGCTGACAGCTTGCGTCTGCTGCCATCAGGAACCCCTCACAGGATGCCTGCCGGATCATTGGACAAAGTGAACCGCTGCAGCGGATGAACAGGGCGTTGCGCCAGTTACCCCGGACTGCCTGCAGAAAGGAATAGAACTGACACGGTTTTTGATTCATGCTTTCACCTCCGTTATTCGTTATCTGCAAATAAAAAAGGGGGCCAGCTGCAGAAGTTCTGCAAACTGGCCCCTGATTTGGTGCTTAGGAGAACAGACTTTCAATCTCCTCAGTGATGCGGGGGATGACCGTATCGTTGAAGATGAGGGTCAGAGCCGCCAGGAGCAGCGCACCCAAAACTACGGCGATAATGATCTTGACGGCGTCCGAAATGTAAAAATCGCCGCGCTGATTGGACAATGCCATACGGCCGCGGTTGAGCAGATAGTTGGCTTTGCTATAGATACGGGTCGTGAATTTTCTCATGGGTAACCTCCTGTTATATGTTTGATGATTGAGTGGATAGGTATATCAAGTCCACCGTCTGTTAAGCGCGGCGGATAGGCTTGATCAGATTGTTTTTGTTGGAACGGGGCCGGTTCGGATATGCTTTAGGCCGCTGGAACAGCAAGCAACGAAAGCGGCGTTTTTTGGTGCCGGTATCATTCGGCGGATAAAATTTCTTTTTGGGCATAGGCATTCTCCTGTAAAAAATGAAGCCGGGCTGATGAAACAGTCCGGCTCAGTTCAGATGAAAAGAAATGATGTGCCTGCCGCTATGGAAAATCGCTTGGGTACAAACGCTCACCTCCCTGTGTATCTGTCTTCCATATGAGGAGCAGGTATGAAAACGCCTGGAAGTACCGTGGCGGATGCCGATTAGCCAAAGAACGCCCCGAGCGAACTCATAACCTCGGTACAGAGCACCACCAGGTAGATGATCATAATACAAATCAGCATCATCATAGAGTAACGCTGGATCTTTTTGGGACGTTTGGCAGCTTCCTTTTTCAGATTGTTCTGCTCGATCTGACGCATATCGAAGGTAATCATTTTGAAGTACATCCGCTGGTCATCACCGCGCAGGACACCAATCAGGCCACGGATCACATCGGACAGCATGGGGCTGCCAATGCGGGTTTCAAATCGAATGAGGGCATTTTCATAGTTGCCGGTCTTCATATCAGCAATGGTCTGATCCAGTTCGGCGCCGAAGTCTTTCCCAGCCACACGGCGGTAGGAAGTCAGAATTTTAAGTACATCCCTGTCATTTTCAAGGCTCTGGCCGACGGTCAAAGCAAATCGGGGAATCTCGCCCTCGATCAGCTTGCGGCGCTTTTTAACAAAATCAAAGGCTGCATAGTAGGTTGAAAACCACAGTGCCACCGCAAGACCAATCAAAATAGGCACCAGCAGCGGAATAAGAAATGCCATGGGGATGGCACACAGGCCGACTGCCCCTGCAGTTACCCAGGCTCTGGCCGTATAGACCTCTGGGGTAAGCTGCAGACCTGCAATGTCCAGAGCGCGTTGTACCTTATTGCGCTTGAGCCGGTCCAGCCGCAAATAAGGGGCGATCCAACCGGCGATTTTTGTCACATAGACATCAAGCAGCTTTTCGTTTTTGGTGCCCTGCTGTTTGCGGGAGAGCATCATCATTTGTGAGGTCTTCTTGGTCGGGATGTCCACAAAGGCGCAGGTCAGGTTGTAGACAGCGAAACCGAAGAAGATGATGGCGATGAGCGCCAGAAAAGTCATACGCTATCACCTCCATATTCGATGGGCTTGCTCAGTTTCATGATCTGTGTCAGCGAAAACAGGATGATGGCTGCACAGATCGCCAGTGCAATTTTGCCCGGTGTGGTGAAGATAAGGGTGTGGAACCAATCCTCATTCAAGAAATAGAGCAGCGGCACATTGGCGATAACCAGAAATATCATGGTGATGGCTTCACGCCGCGGCCCTTGCATCATTGCCTCCAGTTCCGACTGCACCACACGCACATCGGAGAATTTCTGGTTGATGGTAGGAAGGGTATTCTTCATACTGCGGTCGGACTGGCACTGGATGAGGGTGCCGCACCATTCATGGAAGACCCGGTTGGGAATCTTCATCTTCAGGCTGTTGATAGCACTGGTGATGTTGGCATTGATCAATTCCGCTTCATAAACGAAGGCTTCAAAGTTGGCTTTTACCGGCTCATTGATATAGGGCAGGTTTTCCTTGACAGAACGGATCAGATCCTCGGTGCGCAGGTAGGAAGTCGTGATGATGGAAATAGCGGTTTCCAGTTCTTCATTCAGATGCTTTTTATAGCTGGCGGCAGTGCTGCGCAGATACCAGATCGGTATAAGGGAAAAACCGATACCCAGAATGGGCACCATGTACACATTCCCAATCAAAAGAGCCAGCACAGCCCCCACAGCGAACAGAATCAGGGACAGTCGTTTTATTGCCTCATAGCGGTCCGCCCGTCCGGTACCCTTCAAGATCTGTTTCAGTTCGTAATCCTGATTAAAAAAACCCTTGGCTGGTGTGCCCAGAAGAACATTCAGTTCATCAGACAAGGTGGCGGATTTTCGCTGGGAGCGGAAGAGGGCGTCAATAAAATCACCCGGCTTCACACCAAACAGAGCCAAAAGCCCAGCACTGAGCAGGATAAAACAGATAAGATAGATCCATTGCAATTAACCCACCTCCTTTGGCGGCTGCATGAATTCTTCCAATTCCTTGTTGGAAATGCCATTGTCCAACAGCCTTTTCTTCAAGGAATCGGAGATCAAGCCGATTTTTTTATGGTGCCCCACCACACGGGTTTCACCACGGTCATCAGTTACATTGTCCTCCACTTCATATTTGTATAGGGAATGGGCGATCAACCGCCCGTCCTGGTAGTCCTCGCCCTCGATGATTTCCATGATCTTACGGGAACGGTCCTCCAGCTGCTTGGTAAAGACGATGATGGGATACGCCTCTACCATGATCTGCATGAGGATGGAGTCATCCATGTTGTACTTGCGTTTGGCAAGGGTCATCATCCTGCGGTAAGTACTGTTGCAGGAATTGGAGTGGATGGTGGTACATACGGTATGGCCGGTGCGGGAACTTTCGGCTGCGGACAGGCTTTCTGCCGCTGACCGCATTTCACCTACACCGATGACATCCGGATGCTTACGCAGCACCCGCTCCAGAAGAAAATCCTGATTGATGTTCAGCGCAGGGTTCTCGCTGGGGCGGGTCAGCAGATGTACCACGGAATTGAGGATATTGCCCTGTGCATCCCGCTTGACCAGATCAAATTCGCGGCTGCCTTCTTCAATGGTAATAAGGCGCCGGTTATTGGGCACATTGGACAGCAGCCAGGCCATGATCGTGGTCTTGCCGGAGCCGGTGGAGCCGGCAATGCAGACGGACACCCCATATCGTATACAGGCAGTCAGAAAGTGAAGCATTTCAGCGGTGGCACTGCCGGAGTTCAGCAGTTTTTCTTCACTGACGGTCTGCTGGTTGACAATACGGATGGAGGCATTGACGCCTACATCTGCATCCACAATGGGAGTTTTGTCCACTGAAATACGGATGTTTTTGTCCAGAAATCCCACAATGCTGGGCATAGTATCATCAATGACCATGCCGCAGGCGTTGAGCATTCGGCGGATCACATCGATGGCGTGCTGGGGCGAACTGAATTTATCAGAGATCTTGATACTGCGCCCACTGGATTCGATCACTTCAATGTCGTTGTAGGCGTTGATGTTGACCTCCTCAACACCAGGCTTATAGATCCATTTCTTCAAAAAGGAGTAGCCGGCCATGTCTTCATAGAGCTTGGAACACAGTTCTTTTGTAGAGAGCCCGTCAAGGGCATATTTGCGTTTGACAATGTAGTGTTCCATCAGTTCTTTCAGCAGGCTTGTGGCACGCTCTGCATTGCCTTCCCCAGCTTCAGCAATGGTGGAGGCATGGTTTTCGGCAAAATACCGCTGTACATCCTCCAGTACCTGGTCATAGGTCAGCTCCTGATTGGCGGCCGGTGTGAAGAATATATCATTCAAATTACTCATCGGCATCCTCCTCACATTCATACGCTGCATCATCCTCTGACTGTTCGGCCAGTTCCATTTGCTCCAGAATTTCCAGTACCTTGTTCAGTGAAGCAGTGTATTTGGGGTTACAGTAGGTGATAGCCTTGAACATACCGCCTTCGGTAGCACAGCGGTCGATCTCCTTACTGTAGGGAAGCAGGCCGTCAAACCCGCCAATGATATAGCCCATTTCATCCAAGGCGTGGAAGGGACGGGCCAGACCGGCGAATGTCATATGCTCAGAAAACCGGAAGCGCTCGTCCACAAGCAGAGGTTGATGGGCTTTCAGGTAGTTGATGCCCTTTAGGTCCGGGGTGAGGATACGGATGACCACATCGCCGGCTTCAATGGCGGCGGGAGTGAACACATTGGTCATGCTGGTGCTGCAGTCCAGAATGACGAAATCTACCAGTTTGGCGGCAGCATGAATGAGCTGCAGTACCATGGTATATTTGACCTCTGGGTAGCTCAGCGGGTTTTCTCCTGCCGCATAGCCCATCATCCCAATGAAGGGATAGTTTTTCAGCACTGTCACATGACTGGCGACCAGAGATGTATCAATCTCCACACTGCTCAAAACCTGGCCGATAGAGGTATTGGTCTGGATGATCTGCTCCGGTAGCCAGACCGGCAGCATAGGGACATTCATATCGGCATTGATAATGATGGCTTTCCGCTTGTCCCGGGTCAGGGCTTTGGCCAGAATACAGCAGAACATGGATTTGCCGCTGCCGGGGCTTCCCCAGACGGTGATAACTTTACCCATAACGAAGATCCTCCTTCCTTGATTTGATTATTCTGCCGAGGGTGCAGTTTCATTAGTGGATTGTGCAGACTCTGCAGTTTCCGTTTCCTGGGGTTCACTTTCAACATCAGAATTTTCCGCATCTGCAGCTTCTTCCTCAATCAAAGTTTCGGGGAAGTAGATTTCCTGCAGAGTCTTATCCTGCTCGGCAAGCAGCTCATCTGCCAGTTTGTCATTGTTGCGGGAGATAAGAGCCACATGAGCTACGCCGTCATTTTCAAGACCGGTAATGATCTTCGCCTGTTCAGGGCTTGCCAGCACAGTGATGGTGGCTGACTGCTGCTTTTCTTCATCCTCCGTGGGCTCCTTGGCATTATCCACATTGATGCCGTCTGAGTCTGTGACGGACAATACTTTGACAAAACGCAGTTCCGGTACTTCGGCCGCCGTATCAAGAAAGTGGTAAATACGGATGATGTCACCGGGCTGAAGCTTGTCAGAGAGGCCGGAAGCAAGTGTTTTAACGGTCAGCGAGATAGCGACCTTACCGGAAGGGATGCTGTTGAGCGCCACATCGGACGAAACCGGTACAGAGCTGATCTTGCTGGTAAGGATATAGTCACCCACAGCCAAGTCGGCGGTAGCGTAAAGACCATTTACATCAGAGAGCTGATGGGCGATGTTGGAGGGGAGGTTATAGCCGCCTACCTCAACCACCTCGGCATTTTCTGACGAGATTTGTTCGCCTTTCAATACCGGCTGGGTAATGCGGACGATTTCCTCCTTTCCATTGGTCTGACGGGCGATGGTTGGAAGTGCCACAAAGGCGATAACCGCCGCCAGCAGCAGAGAAAGGATACCGAAGATGAATCGGTTATTGAGTTTCATAAGCGTTGTCTCCTATCTTAAAAATAGTTGGGCCAAGGTCGCTGTACAGCAGCCGCAGGCGAGAAATGGCAGGAACGGGATAGCAAGGGGCTGCCCGGTTCGGTAAAGCCGCCTGAGAAGAAAGATCACAGGCATTGCGGTAACAGCTGCAGTCAGAAAGACCAGCGCCATGCCGGAAGGACCGTAGACCAGCCCTAATATCCCGCAGAACTTGATATCCCCGCCGCCCAGACCAGTGCCGTTTGTTGCCAGTGCAGCTGCCAATGGAATACAAAAGCCGAGCAGGGCACCTACCAGAGCATGGGTAGCGACCGGCCAGAGAAAGAGCGGCGGAAGTCCATGATTTAACAGGAAATACCCTTGAAGGACCGGCGCCAGGGCAGCTAAGGGGATAAAAAAGACGAGTGCCCGGTCAGGCACCCGTCTGTAAAGCACATCGTAGACAGCAAAGCCGGCCACCACAAAAAATATGGTAAGCAGGTAAGCTGTCCAGAGGTTATTCTCGATTGGTATACCAGTCATCATAAAGGCTCCCTTGGATCGAAACATAGTCATTTAGGTTGATGGATAACATACCGTCAGGAGTCCAGGTATCCCACACCTGTGTATAGATGGTGTAGTCGGTGGCATCGGGGAACCACAGCGGTGTGAAATGCACTGTCCGGTCATAGGTGGAAAACTCGTTGGGCTTAAAGATGAATTTTGCACTTTGGCCGCCGGAACGCTGCAGAAGCCGCAGATAGGTCTGATACTGGAACTCAGGAAATACGGAAAAGGCAGTTTGGGGATAAGTAATGTGGCTGGTCGGGGCATCTGTTGACAGCGTTGCCCGCACTTCGGTTTTAACGCCGTACCCGCTTTTCATCGTCTTGCCGGATGCTGTGGGTACAATATCATCTGGCATTAGAGACATCTCGCCGCTGATGGAAGCGGAGTAGCCCGTATATTCGTATTCCCAATATCCTTCATCGACCCAGTGACCGCCATCTTCACCGTGGTCGCACCATACCCATACAGGCACCCAGTAGCAGCTCCAGACGCCCCAGTTGGCAGTGAGCTTCTGCGTTTCATTGGGCAGGGGCGGCACAGAGTAGCCGGGATTCGTGTCGGTTGCCACAGGGTCAGGCGGAATGTGTTCATTCAGGTCCACGATCTTTGCGACAAAGGTATCCTGGGCGGTATAGGCGCCGCTGACAGATACTGTAATGGTTATGGTCTGGGGTGTGGAGGGAGTATGCCATTTGACCCAGACTACCTGACTGTCACCGGCGGGGATCACTATATCATTGACCCGGTAGGTGGTGCCGAGGATATGGAAGGTAACCGATGCCGGATTATCCGGCGTCAGATCTTGGTCCGTCCGTAGTGTGACGGCGGTGATCACATCCGTGTCCACTCGGTATTCAACATCAGGGGCCTCAATTTCTCCTTCCGGCGGAGCTTCATCAAACCAGACGATACCAACGCCAAGGGTGCTGATGATGTCGGAATTGTTCTGCTTTCCAGTGGTGTTGCCTGTCCAGACGGAGATGCCAAGGTCGCTGAATTCCAGGAACATTGACAGCGGCAGATTTTTATGGGTAAGCGAGGTCATGGTTTTCCGCAGATTGCCGCCGGACATCTGATCATACAGGCCGGCCTCAGTAGCTGTCATGCAGTAATACTGACCGTTGTGAGTGAAGTAGGCAATGGGTTCAATCAGAAGCTTGTACTCGCCGGCAATCATCCGTTCATAATCGACGCCGGCTGCCTGAGCGACCATCATGCACGCATATTCAGAACAGAAATACCGTTTGATGGCTTCGATGTTGCTCTGCCCCTTGCTGCTGACGATGGTGGGCATAGACTGTGTAGGTCTAATGCAGGAATAGGCAACGCCGGACTGAAGGGAGAGGCCGGTGCCGCCCAGATATTGCAGCTTGTTGACTTTACCAAAATGGAGAAGACTGGTTTTCTGCGTCCGGTTTGAAAAGTCCAGCGGCGAAGATACGGCAGTTCCACTGGATGCGTCAACAACAGTAATGCGAACGCCATCGTTGCCTGAGTTCCAGAAGTTGCTGCTTGTGCCCTGACCCATGCTGCCACCGCCGCCATCTATGTTTCCATTTCCGCCCGATGCAAAGGCAGAGGAGGGGAATAGACAGAAAACAAGGGTAAAGCAGCATAGGAAGGCGAGAAGTCGTTTCAAATACATCACGCTCCATTCCTTTTGAAAATAGGAAGGCCGCCACAATCCTGTGACGGCCAAGTAGTGTCATATTCAGTTGTAGTAAATCAGCCCATATTGCCGACCTGTTTGTTCAGATCCCCATCGCTGTCACCGGTGGACTGCTGTACATTGCCGGGAACAACCCAGCCAAACACTGGATCGTATACAGCTCCATTTCCGTTGCTGGAGCCGGGAACCGGGTCATTGCTGGGCGGCGTTTGCTCGGCGGGTGGGGCAGTGACCTCCGGAACTGACGGGTCAGGATTGACGGTATGCTCCTGACCAGGATCTTTGATTTCGGTCTTACCTTCCGGCACCGGAGGAGGTGTTTCTTTAGGCTTTTCGGTGTCAGTGAAGTCGATCACAACCTCATCCTCCGTTTGGGAGGTTACTTTGGGATATTCTTCTTTGGCGTCTGTGGACTGGCCGGGGGCATAAGCATCTGCTCCATTATCACCATCTGTCTGTGTGCCGCCATCTGACCAATCGCCGGTGACGCTGCTGGGTGGAGATTCATCCGGTCTAAAATCTCCGGTACGGTCGCGGCTTACGAACCAGCAGACACCCAGAATAGAGACGCAGAGGAGAGCCAGCGAGGAAACAATAAAGCCTTTGGATTGGAAAAACTTCTTCATATTTTACATACACTCCTTTTTTGCTGTTATATAAAGCCTATACGGTAGAATGTGCCGGGCTTTCAACAGTATTGTTAGAATTTTGTGTTGTGGTAGCCTGTCAGCTCCACCCGTTGGGTGATAGCCGGATAACTGTGACCGAACATCTGCACATAGAACTCCACATCACAGTAAAAGATGTACTCAACCCGTCCATCCTCTACATTGAACTCCAGGCTGATGTCGGAAACCTTGTAATCCTCCGTTGAAAGCGGAATCTTGGAGTCCAGGCCGCCTGCTACTGTAGCCTCCAGCATGTCGGTATAATCATTGCTGGAGTAAAGGGTATTTAGGTACTCTTCAAAGTTGGTTTCACGCTGGGAGCGGTAGGTGTCTGCATAAATTGTGCCGCTGAGGTTATTTAACTCCATTTTAGCGCCATTGCGGATGTTGATGCAGGTGATCCGGATGGAAGCGTACAGGAGCAGGAAGGAGATCAGCATCACGATACCTACCACAAAAAAGCAGGCGAAAAAGGTGATCTCGCCCCGTTCGTTTCGCAGCGACTGTTTCAGCCGCAGGAATATGCGTTTCATAGGTCACCTCACTTCCAGTAGTGCTCACTGACGCCGCTGCCACGGGCAACCACTGTGATGTTTACCAGGTCAAAATTCCAGAACCCACCCAGTTTGGCATCTCCCTCGATAGTAATGAAGAAGGGGGTGCCCAACTGGATGGCATTTGTCATACCGGATGGCCTGGGTGATGTGTAGGTAGCGTCAATGGAGTAGGAAATATTTTCGGCTCCTTCGATCTGAGAACTCAAAAATTCAAACAGCTCATCGGTCTCGCCGTTGACGCCGCCGGAAAGCTGGATCTGTTTGACCATCTGATCGGCGGCATGGTCAAGTTCCTGCTTGGTGGAAATGATGCTGAACAGGTCAATAATGAAGGCAAGAAGCAGGACGGCAATGAAGATAAAGACCACCGTACTGAAATAGTTGGCCTCGCCCCGCTCGTTGTTCAGCATCTTCCGGGCTTTTTGAAAGAGAATAGAAACCACCACCTTTACTTAAATTGAAAACAGCCGCTCCAAACCGGAGCGGCTGCTATGCAAAGTTTTGACTGTACCAAGTATAACAGATATGGATTTACGGCGAAAGGGCAGGACTGTGCCAATGTAGAGACAATTTTCTGCCAATTACAGCCCACCCTTAATAAAAGGAATCGCACCATAATGTCCAATCAAATAGCCTTTTTCCAGCTTGGTATCTTTACGAATAGAAAAAGCTTGGAGAGAGAACAGATCGGTAGCAGCGGTCAGTTCATCTTTTTCGGCAAACCAGATCTGATCTCTCCTCAGCACATCCAAGTCAAGAAGATTGGTATTGTGTGATGTGAAAATCAACTGGGCCCCATTTGGATTGAATTCCACGCTGTTAAAAAGTGAGACTAGATGCTTTGTCAGGAGGGGATGCAGATGAGCGTCCAGTTCGTCTACTACAAGGGGTGTTCCTTCATCCAGCACCTCTTTTACTATGCCAATCAGTTTGAAATAACTGTTGGTGCCATCAGATTCCTCTGCCATGTTCAGTGTGTAGGAAGATGTAACTGAAAATGAGAAACTGGACTTGGAGTATATCTGTTTTTTTCTCCCATTGACTGCAACAAGAAAAAGTGTTATTATGAATACATAAAATAAAGAAAAATTGAGTATTATAATAACAAGTGCAACAGAAAGGAGATCTGTATGGAAAAGATAAAGTACCGAGATTTGATCATGCAGTATCTGACTGCTCTGGAGCCAGATCAAACAATTACAACCGAACAGGTCGCACAGTATGTGGCGGAGCGACTTTTACTTGATGCGGCGATGGTAAAAAAGACAGTCAATGTAAATATGGCCCGGCTTGAAAAAGAGGGGCAGATTATGCGTCTAACCAAAGGGATTTACTGCAGGAGGGTGAAAACAGCATTTGGATATTATACTCCGGATAAAGAAACACTTTTTTGTAAGCAATTACTTCGGAAAGAAAACGAGATAATTGGATATGAAACAGGATTGTCGGCATTAAATCGCATTGGTCTTGTTTCTCAAATGCCAAGAAGGAGATGCATTGCAACCAACCTGCATACAAAACGAGTTCCGGAAGGAATGCAGATTGAGATTCGGAAACCGCCTATCGTAGTTAATTCTGACAATTTTCGGTATTTGCAAATTTTGGATGCAATCAGAGAACTGGATATGGCACCAGTAGATACTGCAAAGCCGATTGATGTGGTAAGAGCTACTGTTGAGGAATTCACATTGAAAACTGAGATGTTGATTCTGATGGCCAGAAAATATTATGGGCAAAAAACTTTGCTTCGGACCATAGACATTTTGTTGGAGGGTAGTTATGAAATTGCACGAGGATAAATTTGCTTTTTTGAATATTATCAATTTAATCCATGAGGCTAGCAGCATTAGGGCTGATATTTTGGAGAAGGACTATTATGTTACACTACTGTTGAGGGAGTTAGCAGGGAAACAGGTAACGCTGCCAGCCTATTTTAAAGGCGGAACGGCCTTGTATAAAGCACAGAAAAGTATCCGCCGGTTTTCAGAGGATATTGACTTGACGGTGTGCATCGATAATTGCAGTAACAGCCAGGCTAAGAAACGGCTGGAGATGGCAACAAAGAAATATCAGGCCCTACCACGCACATCCAGAAAGGATCTCGAAGATGATCGGAAAGGTAGTATCACAACTGTCTATGATTATACTCCGCTTGTAGGCGTTGACTCGGATGATCCGCTCCAACGGTTTGGGTATGTCAAAGTAGAAGGTACATCCTTTACCGTCAGCGAGCCTTTTACACCGCTTGAAATTGAACCGATACTTTACACTTATGCTACCGAAGAACAGCGAAATATTCTTCAGTCACAATATAATGTTGCCCCTTTCATGATTAACACAATTCGGTTAGAGAGGATTTTTGCCGACAAGATTTTTGCTGCTGAATTCTATTATGAGCGTAAGATGTATTTTGATGTGGCAAAACATCTTTACGATGTCAGCGTCATGTTTGATTTAGAGCAGATTCAGGAAATGATTCAAAATCAGCAGACATTCCTTGAGATGCTGGGGTATAAAAGACTGGAAGAGACCCGAAGAACAGGCAGTGATCTGGCGGAAAAGAAGTTTTCTGATTTTCAGTTGCTCAGAGGGTTTTCTGATAATGAGGCACTTCGTAAGGACTATCAGAATATGCAGCGCAACTATGTTTTTGCGGAAGAAGATGCATTGTCTTTTGGTTTTGTGGTAGAGCAGTGGAAGAAACTTGGAGAGGTATTGCTTGCGCTTGAGTAAGTGCAGTATGACACTGGTGTCATAAAAACTGTGGACAAAAATTAGCCAGGGGAGCAGCGGTTTATCTGCTCCTCTGGCATTGCTTTGCTTACAGGTTCTGACGGATGATCCGGGTGATAATACCTACGGCCACACCCCGCTCCATATCCAGACGGGTGACGGCAAAAGATACATCGTCCTTTTTGCCGGGCATCCGGTAGTCATAGCAGGAGTGAGCTACCGCATTGACACCGTTGGAGAGGCGCACATAGACAACGCCCTTGTGGACATCTGTGACACGACCGGCATACTTGCCCTGGATACGGCACTTCTGCAGGTTGTCCCTGTCGGTATTCTCGGAAATACTCTTGATGTCAGCCTTGATGCCCAAGTCCTCCAGACTGTTGCGCCGCACGCTGAGAATACGGACCAGAACCTCATCGCCTACGGAAAAACGCTCATGGGCGTCACCGATCCAGTCCCAGGCAAGGTCACGGGCAAGGATGGAGGTTTCAACGCCGAAAACTTCCACGCGCACAACCTTTTCAGCCACTGCAATCACACGCGCCTGGACGATGCGGCCCTCATAGACACGGTACATACCGGCAGCATCCGTATCCAGATAGAAAATCTGGCGTTTGCGCAGCATGGCCTCCTTGCGGCTGGCAACTACGCTGCGAGTTTTGGAGTCGATACCACGCACGATGAAGTCAATGTCAGCACCCAGCATGTTGCCAAGGATCTTATTTTGGCGCAGCATAAGGTCGGTATATTCCTGGCCGGAAGGGCTGCGGCCCAGATTGATCATCATTTCCTTGATAGGGATAATGACACGGAACCCCTTGTAATCCACAACTGCCACTGTCTTGCGGTTGTCCAGCTGTTCAATGCCGCCCAGCTTGCCGGTGATGATCTTGCGGGTACGGTAGGCATTATGGATCTCATGCCAGATTACATCATCTCGGTCTTCGGCAGTCTCGACATCATCCCGGTTGCGGATGGTAAGGACGGGAGCCTCGCCGCGCTGGGGGCGGGGCTGGCGCCGGGGAGGAGAGGGAATGGGTGCAGGAGCGGCAACTTCTTCCACAGCAGGAACGTCAGGCTCCACAGCAGGTTCCTCCGCAATAGAAAGGGTTTCGGCTGTATCCGCCGACACTGTTGTTTCGGTAGGAACTTCCTCTGAGACAGGTTCTTCAGGAGCAGCAGCTTCTTTCTTCTTCCGGCTGGTACGCTTGGGCTTTGGAGATGCAGGGGGTTCCTGCAAAGCGTCGGCGTTATCTTCGTAAACATCAGGCGGCTGCACATCAGAGTCTTCCGGCATATCAGTGGGAGCAGCGCTTTGATCGTCTGTTTCAGCAGGCGCATCCCCGAACATTTCCTCCTCGGTGAGTTCAGGAAGGGGATCTTCATTCATATCTTCGCCAGAGGTGTCCTGCTGGGGCTGATCCATCAGCCCCAGCAGTTCGTTCAAATCCAGACCATCGCCAGCGTCAGCAGGAAGGGATTCAGGTTGAGCGGTATCGACCAGCAGAGTTTCGCTTTCCGACATAACGGTTTCGGTAACAGGAGCGTCCTGTTCCAGAAGTTCTTTTTTCTTGGTTGCCATAGATTAAACCTCCTATGAATTTGATAGTTTTGTTTAAGACAGGATGGAATCCTTGTCTGTGGTAATAATGCCTTCCGGCGTACCGGCAGATTTGGGAGCCGGAGCCTCTTTGGGTGATTTATCTGTGGGGGATGCCGGTTTGGTGGCTTTGCGCTTTGCCGGTTTCTTTGCTGCCGGAGCCGGTTTCGGCGCGGGCTGCGGTGTTTTGGCGGCTTCTTCTTCCAAGCGGCGCCATTCCGGCACATGGGCAGATGCTTTGCAGGAACGCAGATACTTGGCTTCCGGATGTTTGGAGTAATCCATTTTGTCTACCTGCAGAACCTTCTTGCCGCGGATGATGATGAGTGCCTGATCCAGCGGGAGTCGCAGGACTTCATCAGGAGTAAGTACAGGGCGTTTTCCAACACCGGAGGTTTCACGAAACTCCGGTGTATAGTTGGAGATACGCCAGGTGCCCAGCTGTTTGGACTTACTGGATACTGCTACGGAGGCAAGCCCTGTCCTGGCAGAAATAAATTCGGCAGTAAGCTGGTCTGTACAGCCCAAAAACAACTGCGCGTCACAGTTTCCAATGATCTCCTGCCACAAATTCTGCGGGTATCTGTTCTGCAATCCTGCGAGATTTTGGAATACACAGGACATGGAGATATTCCGGGAGCGTATTACGCTGAGCCGGCGGGAGAGGTCGGGGATCGTGCCGCACGCTGTCAGTTCTTCCCCAAGGATATGGACAGGCACAGGCAGTTTGCCACCCTCGCAGTTGTGGTCTGCATATCGCACCAGTTTGATGAAGCAGAAAGATAGAAACAGCGAGGCCAGAAAATCAAAGGTACTGTCCTGGTCGCTGGTAACGAGGAAGTAGGCACAAGGCTGCTGACCCGGAAGCTCCAGATCGATCTCATTCTTAGCGGTAATTTTCTTGATCAGTTCAGACTGGAATACCTGGAGGCGGCTGCCCAGACCGATAATCACGCCGCTTCGCACTGTGTCGCTGGCCTGCTTGAACAGGCTGTAGGGTGCTTTGGCAGGATGAGTGGAAGGAAGCGCTTCGAGCAATGTGTCAAGTTGGGATTCCCCATTGAGGGTCAGCAGCCGGTAGACTTCGCCAATGTTGCGGTTTTCTTCCGCATAGCCTTGATCCACATACAGTACCAAGGCCTTGAGCAGATTCATCTCGCAGGCATCCCAGAAATGGTCGCTCTTGCCGTTGTTCGTGGTGTTCTTGATGATGACATCTACAAAAAGCTGAGCCATTAGTTCCTGTCCCTCAACTTCGGCAAGGCAACACCAGGAATCTGAGTTTTCAGGCGAAACGAGGTTGAATACCTTGACACAATAGCCCCGGCTGCGGAGAAATTCGCTTGACTTCTCGTACAATTCCGATTTGGGATCGCAGATGATCAGCGATTCTCCGGCGCCATTTTCGCCTCGGACAGTGGCCTGAAGAATACGATTCATACAAAACGAACGGGTTTTCATGGAGCCACTGGCGCCGTAGACTGCCAGATTGCCGTTGATTCTGGTATCTTCCGGTATGCAGACTGCTTTGCCATCCAGCATACCCAGTACAATACCCTTGTGCTTGCGCAGGTCGGGCACCAGATCCAGTACGCCGGACATCTCTTTGCGGGACATCCAGCCGGAGGTGCCATAAGTGCCTTTGGCGGAGTAGGAGAAATTACGGTCTTCATCATACTCGTCGGCATCACCATATCCCATGCGCATGACCATGATGAGCAGCACTGCTAACAAGCCAATGCAGATCAAAATGCCATACACGCCATAAGGCGGTCGGAGCACAGAGGAAAGGCAGAGAAGGAAGTCGGGCGAAGCGGCCAGCGGTGAAGTACCATCGCCGGGAATGCCGCCGCCCTGTTTCCAGGTTGCATAGTTACCCAAAAGCTGTGCCAGAAAGCCGCCTGCGTATAGGATTGCAAGAATGGCAAAGGGCGCTGCAATCAGGCTCACGATCAGTTTTTTCTTGTTTATGGGAACAACCTCCCCTCGAATTTTGTGAAGTCAATGGTCTGGAAGCGCACTCGGGAACCGCAGTAACTGCGAAGTACCTCTGCCTGGAAGTCAAAGCAGATCAGTGTGCCCGGGCGCTCGGATAGTTCGAGAGAGGTGTTAAAGCGTGCGATACGGGGCAGATCGCAGAAATAGCCAAACAGGACTGGTGAGCCATCTGGTGAAATGCCGTCATGCTCAATAGCCAGCCCGGGTTGC
Organism: Clostridium sp. AM34-9AC; assembly: GCF_003480225.1. Taxonomy (NCBI): domain Bacteria; kingdom Bacillati; phylum Bacillota; class Clostridia; order Eubacteriales; family Clostridiaceae; genus Clostridium; species Clostridium sp. AM34-9AC. The sequence continues at coordinate 33,885 of NZ_QUIU01000021.1, read as the reverse complement.
CTCGCCGTAAGACCTTGGAGCAGAATACGGTCCAGCTCCGCAGTTTTCCCAGGGTCGCACAATAGTGCCAGTGTCACCTCCCCCTGATGGTCGTTGGTAAGATAAAGAAAATGCTCATAGCTGCCATCCAGCATGAAGAAATCATGTTTGCGACCTCCGGTGCTGGTCAAAATCTGATAAGCCAGATCCATGCTGTTGCCCAGAATCAGTCCATGAACATCCTCATGGCGAAACTGTGAGGACAGGCGTTGTTGGCAGATTACACTCCAGATCAATGCTTTGACCCGCATTTCCGATTTGTAGCGCCATTTCATCAGGGCGCTACTGCTGTTGTAGGTCACGAAGATGCCGGAGGGCGCAAGGAGTATTCCGGTGGAGCGGGAACTGCGGATCTTCGTGGTGTCGATCCCCATTTCTTTCACTTCTCTGGAACTGAAAAAAGCAGGATAGACAATCATGCCACCAGCGTAACCCTCCGGCGCAAAAATTGCCGGTTTTTCATCCCGATACACACATACACCCGCATTATCCATGGTCACATAGGTTTCTGCCAGGCGGTGTAGCCGGAGTCTTCGGTCAATTTCGCATTTCAAACGGTTGGTGTCGGTATCTCCTGTCAGGTAGCTGGCAAACCTGTCCGGCCGGCTTTCCAGCAGAGTGGCTTTGGCTCGCGGCCCCAGACGGTAGCCGCGCAGTTTATCCCGGTAATAGGTACGCAGCAGCCCGTCTTTTTTCAGTGCAGTGACAACAGACTCCAGATAATATGGACTGCCGGGAAGTCTGTTAAGCTGGTCTGTGGGGAACTCGCCGGAGATGGCAGTCAGAGAGAGAAGCCTGTACGCCATCGTGTCTGGCTGTGGGAATTTCCCAAGTGATCACCTCCTTGTGGTGTGTGGCTTTTACCGAGACTGCAAGGAACTTCGGTAAAAATCCGTGGTGTAACGACAGAAAAAAGCCCCGAAATCCGGGGCGAAATACGATGTTGCGGCAGGTCGGACAAGCAATGGCTGAAAATGCTCAAAAATCCGAGATGGATTTTAGGGTGTTTTCATGCTCAGCAAGCCAGGCGGGAAACCGCTTTTTTTCCATGACACTGATTCTGGTACAGTCCTTTTCGCCCAGCGCAGCGGTGTTGTAGGCATCGCAGAGCAGGCCGGTATCGTCAGCCATGACGAAGGTGGAGAGGACATCCAGAAGCTGCTTTTCTTCCAGATTGTCGTAGTCACGGATACGCCGGGTGGGAAGGCACTGGTCATAAACCTGCGTAAAGCACACCACACAATCGCTGAAGTGGGGCATGGGATGCTCTTTGGCGTATTGCTCCAATGAGAAGTAGAACGGGTCGAGCAGAAACTCAGTGTTTTGTCTCTGCTTGCGTTTTGGGAGCAGCCCGGGCAGGGTGACCTCCAGTACACCGTCCTCATAGACAACCTCAATTCCGTGTACAATACCGGCGGATGTCAGGTAATCGCCTTTGTGGATGGTGGTGCTGGAATATATCAAATGCCGCAGCCTGCAGGCAATTTTCTCTGCCCGTAGGGCGGCGTCAGTGGATAAGACTTCATAGTTGTCCGGATAGCGCTGAATATCCGTGGTATCCATCGCGTAAAGAGCATTGCTCAAACGGGATATATCATCAAGAATGCTTCCAATCCGGTGTGAGATGATTTTTCGTTCCAATCAAGTTCCTCCTGTTTTCTTAAAGTAATGCACCTGGCCCGCTGCATCCACGGTGCAGAAACCGGAAATGCCAGGGCAGTCAATGCGGCGAATGTCTTCCGGATTATCGACCAAAATGATGCGGCGTCCACCGCTGCGGTCATCCCGAAGCGCATGGTTGATCAGGGCCTCCTGGCCGGAAGCTGCGTAGACGATTTCGTATAGTTCACCGTTTGCAAAGAAGATAAGCTTGGCCGGAAAATCACCGGGAGCATGGTATTCCACCTGCCCGATAAAATCCAAGAGTACCCAGGCAGCCCGTATCAGAGAGTTGTCTGATTTTGCTGCCCAACCAGACGGAAAGTAACCGCCTGTATCAGTTTGAAAAATACGGCCCTGCTTTTGCAGATGGGAGAGCAGGGTCTTGATGATTTCTTCTTTGTCAGGGTGAAAGCAAAGAAGCTGCTGCATATTGAGACCGGGATACATCGTGACGATCCGCAGCAGAGCCGCAGCTTCATTTCCATAGATTTCAGCCCTGGTCTTCATGGGTATCACCTCCAATGGCGTAATATAGGCGTATTCAAGACGCATTAAATAGGAAGGAAAGCCAGTCAGTGTAAGCCAAAAAGATGATCTGGCTGGCAAAACTGGTTTTTAGGCGTAATACAGACGCAAAGCAGACGCATAGCGGCGTCTGGAAGGAAAGTTGCACATGGGAATCACCTCGCTTTTCAAATTGTTATATCTGCTGTTCGGCAGATGTGGATTGTTCACGGCGTTTTCGCTCTACGATTTCACGCAGCTCGCGGCGGTCGGTAGTGATCAGATCCTTTTCCAGAGGGCTGGCTTTGAACTCCACCATAATATTGTTGTTATTGGTAGAAATCAGACCGTGACCTCTTTCAAAGTGAGTGATCTCCATTGTTTCAGCATCGGACAGGTGCAGGGCTTCCTGTACCCGCTGGGCTTCGTCGTCCTCCAGATTCAGAATGATCTTGGTCTTGGAGTTGTTGATGATGCCCTTACCAAATCTGCCGCCGTCAAGGTCAAAGAAATCGGCAAGATCCTGGCTTGCAAAAATCGAGGCGCCGCCGTAACCGCGTATGGTTTTGGCAATTTCCAAAAGAAAATCGCCGGCCAATCTTACACCAGCAGCACCGGCGCCGGATAGAAGCTGCCAACACTCATCGATGAAGATGGCTTTTTCTTCTGTACGGTCGGCTTTGGCTCTGTCCCAAACAAAGTCCAGCGCCACAAACATACCTACGGTGAGCAGGTCTCCGGTGAGGGAGGAAATATCCAAAACAGTGTACTTGTTGTCGAGCCGAACATTGGTCTGCTTATTGAAGGTGCTGGCGCTTCCGTTTACCAGACGATTTAGGATGTGGGCCATGCGCATCGTTTCCTTGGAGGTTTTCAAAATTTCGTACAGGTCACCAAGCACCGGCATCTCACGGTACTGGCCGGGCTTTGCAGGGTCTTCCAAAGAGGCATTATCATGAGTGATGCCTTTTGTGTTATAGGTACGAACAAGGGCTTCGTCCAAAAGCTGTCGTTCCTCGTGAGACATATCGGGGATCAGCAGACTGAAAAATATGTGGAGCTGCTGGATCTTTGCTGCAAGTTCAGATAACTGGATGCCTGGACCGTCCAGAAGTTCATTCACCGAGCGGTCTACCCGCCGAATCTCCATGACATTGATGCAGTGGGGACTGGCCGGTGAAATCTGGATAAAGGAGCCGCCCACATTGGAGCAGGCGCGATGGAATTCATGGCCTTTTAGGGGCGCAACAATGAAAATGGGGATATTTTTCCGCCTCATTCGCAGCGCCATCAACTGCATGGTAAAGGTTTTGCCGGCTCCGCTCGTGCCAAGGATCGACATATTGGCGTTCTTATAGACCGCAGAATTGAAGATGTCCACGATAATAAGGGAACTGTTGTACTTGTTGACACCCAGCAGGATACCGTTATCATCACACATCTCATAGGATGTAAAGGGATAACAGCTTGCCGCACCGCCTGTCAGCAGGTTGCGCTTACCCCGCTCATACAGTTTCTTTTCCATTGCCACCAATGGCAGGGCAGATAAAAACGCCTGTTCCTCCCGAAAATGGCAGGTGCAGGCGTTCATGTCCTGTGAGAGCAGGAGCTTTTTCATTTCGCTGACCTTCCATTCCAAGTCTTCCTCGTTGGAGGCAGTAATGGTAATCAGCAGATTCAAGTAGTAGAAGTCCTCGTTGTTGGCAAGGCCCTCTTTGAGAAAGTACCCGCTTCGGATAGCACCATCAATGTCATCAAAGTCGGTGTTGGTGTCGCTGGCGTCCTTGATTTTGGAACGGTTGATACGTAGCTGCTGTCCGACTTTCTGGATGATGGTTTCTTTGGGCTGACGGGAGAGGAACATATCCATATCGATCCCGTCACCGGCATTGACGATAAGACTGAGCCAGCCGGCTGGAACCTGCGTTTTGTAGCCATCAGAGGGCACCAGCAAATAAGCATAATACAGACCGTCAATGCAGATATGGTGACCATGCGTGAAGTCAATGCTTTTTGGCGCACAGAATTCGGTGGCAGGGATATGGTCGATCTCACTGTCGCGCCCTTTGGCAAGGTACTCAGCCACAACCTCCTGTGCCCGGACGGAGAGTGGCTTTACAGCACTTTCATTTCTACAGAGCAGGTTATAGAGGACATCTACGGTAAACTCATCCCAGTTTTTCGGAACGATGACCTCGTTACCGCACTGACGGAGGTAGTTGGTAGCAGTATGGACTGCACTTTGCAGGGCATTGATTGCCTCGCCTTCTTCATCAGAGCGCTTGGTGTTGCTCCACGGCTCATATTCAAAAATCAGGAAGAAACGTCGGGTAATTGCCTCACGGGAACCAATCTGCTGAACGAACTGGAGGTAGTCTTCCTGCATGAGCAGACACTGTTCATTGGTCTCCTGTTCCATCTCCTTCCGAACGGTATCCAGATGGCGGTTGATCTCTGCCCGGCGTGTCAGTACCTTGATTTGCAGCTTGATGGGGCTGATTTTCAAGTAGGATACAAAGGAATAGATGATGTTCCGCTGTTCCTGGGCACTGCGCAGCATAAAATTGATGGGTACTACCTCGACGACCTTGACATAGCGGTGGTCCTTCGTGTAGATGATGCCGTTTTCAATTTTGGAAATCGGCAGATAATCTGCTACCGGGTTAAGGCAGGCGGGCTTCGGCTCCTGAGTGCGGATAGGGCGTTTTACTTTGCGCTCCTTGGAGACCTTCTTTTTTTGCTTGGCGGCTTTCTTCTCCTTGGCAGGCTTCTGCTTTTTCACAGGACGGAGTTTTTGGCGGATTTCGTAGCTACGAACTTCATCAAACTCCGCTGGGAAACCCTCTCTGCCGGAGCACCGTGACCGCCTGGGAGCCTTATCGGGCTTGTGTGCCTTCTTTTTAATATGCTTGCCGCCATGCTCTGCCGCAGGAACCGCATCTTCTGCGCTGTTACCGCCTACAATGCGGCGGTTTCGCAGGTACTTTATGAAAATCAGCAGAAAAGAGGAAAGGCTCTCACCGGAAATTCCGATAAGCGCCACCAATGCTGCTGGCAGTGCGGTCAGGCACAAAGCGATGATACGGGCAGTCAGGCCAAGAGGAAGCAATGAAAAAACCGGCACACCAATGGCAAATGCCAGGATGCCGGCTTCAATCACATTGCGGGCTTTGAACATACCACCAAAGAAGGTGCCTGACTCGATGAAATTCGGTGGTATTATGTAGGTATCTCGGTCGATTTTATGATTCATGATTAACCTCGTTTCCGAAGCCGGGCGGGCACATCAGCCGATAATCCAGAACGGACCGCCAGCTCCAGCGCGCCGGCTGGCCTCATTTAAGATAATGGACAGATCCCAGAGCTGTTCGCTCCGTGTGTAACTGGCAGGGTCAGCCACCATGATCTTGCCGTCTTTTACGCCACGCAGGACAATGAAGTGACCGGAAGAGGTAAAGTGGCCTTCAGACATGATTGCTACTACCAGTTTACCATTAGCCAGTGCGTCTGTGATGCGCTGTGGTTCCGCAGTGGTACAGCCGGAAACCGGAAGCCCCCATTCCCCAGCGGCGGCAGGTATCAGCGCATGGTAAGAACCACTGCTTTTACACCAGTAGCCGTTGTTGTAAGACCACTCGGCCATCTCCACAGGGTCAACCATATCGTCTGTCAGAGAGGACACCACGATTGCCATAGCGGTAGGGCCGCAGCCATAACCGCCAATATTGTCCGTACCATATGCTTTACCGGCATAGCGTTCATCCAGTTGATTGTAGTAAACAACAGGTGTGATCCCGTCGGTGAAAGTAACATCGCCCAGAGCGGTGATGCTGTTTCCGGTCCACGCTTCCAGATTCTGCAGCAGACCATCGCCCAAGAACAGGCTTAGGTTGGAAGCGTAATCAGATGCAAGCTCCTTTTGGTCATCGGTAAGCTGGAATACAACATCAGAAAAATAGGACTCACCGTTGTAACGGACAGTATAGACCATCCATGTTTCGGACACCGTTGTTTCTTCCCCAGTCTCCGGATCAGTCACGGTGCTCTCACGAATCTCTTGCTTGCTGGTGTAGGAATATAGATGCTGCTTGTTTTCCCGCAGGGTGGCGGCAAGGTCATTCAGAGAAATGCTTTCAAAATCCTTGTCTTTGGCCGCACAATACTGAGAGATAAACAGGTTGGCGTTATAAATAGGACCGCCGGAATAGGCATTTTTGACCTCCATATGGTCGGCTCCCGATGCCGCAAAGTCAGCTTCGATCCGGGCAAGTACATCATCCAGTGCCTCACCCAAGATGCCGTTGAGGGTAAAGGTGATCTCGTTGGCGTTCTCAATAATCGCTGTTTCGCTATTCAAAATCGGAATTTCGGGGTCAGATGGCGAAAAGGCATTGGTCAGTCCACCGAAAATAAGACCAGGGAGCATGAGAACAAATAATACCGGCAGCATAAGCAGGGCAATGACTGCCACAATGATTTTTCCGATATGCTTCCGACCTGCCCACACTGCGCCTGCAACTGCACCGTAAGGACCGCCTGCGGCAGCGCCTTTGGCAGCGGAGGAAATAGCTTTTCCGGTTTTGATTGCGCCGCAGATGGTATGCGCTGCGGAGGCGCCGGTCTCCACAGCTTCGGAAAAACTGCTTTTTTGATCTTCTGGCATTTATATCTTGTCCTTTCTCTTCGGGGATGGAGGCAGCTTTTTGACAATGGACTCGTTGAAAGCGATAGAACCGTCAGGAGCCATATAGGGCGATTTGTCAACAGCATCCACAGCGTACTGTTTATACCATGCTGTGCCATCCACGGCATGAATGGTGGTGTACTGGCCTTCCGGGGCAACATATTGGTCTGCGTGGTACATACCAAAGGAGATGCCTTCGGGATGTTCCGCAGTCACTTCTGTGCCGGTGATGCGGCCGCCGCCAATTTCGACATTTTGGAAGGTCGGAACATTTTCAGCTCCGGATTCCAGTGCCGCATATCCCATGTAAGAGTGCAGGGCTTCGGCGGCTTTTTCACCGGAAATGGAACCCATCTGGCTGATACTGCCCGTGGCTACGCTGCCGATTACATTGTTGGCAAAATTGCCGCCCTTACTAACGGAAGAAGCGTACATATGGCCGCCGATCCCTCCGGCTGCAGCATCGCCTAAAAGACTGCCAAGACCGGAAGGCTTGGAGCCGGGAGTTGTGGTGGCTGTTTTGATGGCGCTGTTTGTGACTTTTCGGCTCACCACTCCAGCAAGACCGCCGCTGGCAAACCCTGCTCCAAAGCCGCCGCTGCCTTTACTACCGTTTGCGTTGACATTGGTGGAACTGCTGTTTCTCCCGCCGCCAAAGTGGTGACTGGAAAAGTTCTTGATGCCGCCGATGCCTCTGGCAGCGATCATAGCCTCAGCCAGCATGCTGCCGCCGGTATGTCCTACATTGACACCAAGACTGGAGAGGAAGGAATCGATTTTCTGGCCGACTTTGAGAAAGCCGATAGCACAGAGAAACCAGATAAACACATTGCCGGAAACGGCTTCTTTTCCCACAGCGTCTACCTGAGTTTGCACATCGCTTTCGGAGATAGCGGCAAAAGCCGGCTGGCAGAACAGGCAGGAGAGAATTGCGACTGTAAAGGCCGCAAACAAAAATTTTTTGAGTTTCTTCAAGGATAAGACCTCCTTACAACGAAAGCGGGTTCGCAAGGAAGGACCCCACCATGCTTGTGAACAGGCGCAGGCACCAGGCGTTCATGACCAATAGGAAAATTTGGCCGCCAAGCATCCGGCACCAGGATTTCCAGATGTTTGCTGTGGTCTGGCTGGCGCCCATAGAAAAAGCCACAGGAGCCGTGTAGACCAGTACACCGAGCAGCACATACCGTTCGGCTGCCTCGAATAGAAGTTTTAGGTAGTTCCAGGCCAGGATGAGAACCAAAATCAAGGTAATCAGCGCCACAGCCCCATTGGCACACACACCGATGATGACCAGCATCACGGAATTGAAGTCTGCAAAGCTTAATGCAGGAAGGTCGGACTCCATGATCCAGTGGTAGGGGGTGCCGCCGATGGTAAGAACAATATTGACGATCTCATCTGAAAAGAGCGTCAGCAGGATAAAAATAACGGAACGGATACTCAGCTTTACCGGGTCTTCTGCTTCCACACCTGCGCCAAGACCGAAGTTTTTGAATAACTGCCAGACCCAGTTGAGCAGGATGATCCCGATTGCCAGAGCCACGAAAACAGAGTACATAGTCTCTGCTGCGGGAAAATAACGCAGAAATACAGCCATATCACAGCCCAGCGCACCCAAAACCGATGTGGTCACCAGATCAAGACCGGCCATTACCTGTTCTGCGATCCATTCCACTATGCCGTCTAAAATGCCCATAAATGCAAGCCTCCTTTCCGGCGAGCAATCAGACGGTCAATCAGCCTGTCCATTGTCCGCCACTAAAGAGCGGCGTCACATACGCCATGATAAAGCCCAAGCCATTGAGGATAGCCCAGGTGATACAGATTCGTTTGAGCCAGGCGCGGCTTTCATCCACCGTCCGTCCGGAACGGGAGAAGTTCATGAGCAGCAAGGCTACCGAAGCAGTGACGATGGCGGCGATAGTGGAGATGGCAAGGATTTGGGTGTATACATCCTGCATGATCTCTTTGGCCTTGGTCCATACATCTGTTGCCGCATAAGCCGGCTGACAGAACATCATGGACATCATCACACACAGGAAGGCGCTGTAAGCCACTTTGGGCAGCGAAAGCCTGCGCTTGGACTGGGTATCCGGCTCCTGAAGCTGCGGAGTTTGAGGGGTTTTCGTTTTCTTCAATTTGCGATCCTCCAATTCTGAATGATTTTTTGATGCTCAATAGGGAACAGAAAAACCCACACCTGTCAAAACAAATGTGGGCTTTCAAATGGTCGGGCGGCCATCTGGGCAGCAAAAAAGCACCCTGATGAAAGGTGCCGTTACTGTCCTGTTCGGTTTTGGGTGCAAGTTTGAGCATATTCAGTTTAACACATCGGTATTTGCACTGAAAGAGCAGAACCATGCCAATTTTGTTCCCGAAATGTGCCAATTATTTGCCCGATTGTCCGGAAGGTGATTTTGTCTCTGGCAAGAACTGTTCCAGCATGTCTAAACTGTCCTTGGAGGTATAGCCCCAAAGGACGGAACTGAGGGCTTCAATAGCTTCCCGGCGTTTGCGGTAGTAGGTTCTGAAACTGATGTCACGAATGTGCGGCCGCAGGGTCTCGATGATTTCCTCAACATTTTTGAGCTGCTGGGGCGAGAGGAAGGAGTAGTACAGCAGCCAGTAATATGCCTCACCGTTTTTGTGCTTGGTACGCAGCAATTCGACTGCGGAATCCAGCAGCTTAAGCATTTTGTGGCTGCGTTCAATGCACTTGGCATGATGCTCAATGTCACTTCCGGCCAGATCGGCGCCGGCCAGATAGACTGAATCCAGAAAATCCTCGATGGAGGTGCCATACTCGATCTCAAACTTGGTGCGGACATGCTGGACAGAAAGCTCCAGACTCCACACAACATCCCGGTATTTTTTCAGCAGTTTCCAGGTATCATGGTACAGGGGATTATCAGCAACATCAGGTTCAACAAATTTTCTCATTTCAAGTTCCTCCTATTTTCGTGCTCCTCAAAGGGAGTGAGTGTAAGTTCAAAAGTGGCGATTGAAGTGTTTGTGCCGCAGAGGATGGTCAGACCAAAGTGGGCTGTGGATTTCCCTCGCGCACGCGGAATCAACTCTTCCCAGCAGTCGTCCGATAAGGGATATAACTTATAGCGGGAGAGCGGGCAAGAAAAGCAGGAAATCCCTTGCGTAGATAGGATGTCAGCCATCTTGCGGAGTATCGTTTCAATGTGCGATTTTGAAACGCTGGAAAGTGCATCCGAAACAATGATCTCATGCTCAGAGATGGAATGGCTCTCTTCGGTTTCAGCAGTTTCCGGAAGCTCCAGATGAATGTTTAAGGTCATGGCAACTTCCTCCTTGTCGATTAAAACATCGGAAATCTCAAACATGGTGGATAGGTAGTTCTGCAGGTAGATCACGCTTCCATGCCGGCCGGGAAACGACATGATAGAGATATACCCAAGACCGTCCAGCTTTTTCAGTATCCGGCATACGGTAGCGCGTGACAGCCCCCAGCGGCAGGAGAGTTCGGTATAACTGACCAACGGGTTTCCTGTACCATTGCGAAAGTAGGCTACCGGGCCGACCTCTGACCCCTGCACCTGCGTATCGTTGTAGACAGCGGATACCCACAGATCCAGAACGATGTCCATTTCAGAGCAGCGGGCAGAGCTGACCAGTTCCAGGGCAACAGAGACTGGCAGGAAGAAAAAACCGGTATCCTTTTGGCATGGGGCATTGTACTCCAGTGCGGAATTGTGGCGGGCCCAGTGGAGGATTTTATATTTTACTACATTGCCACGGCCCAGCAGTGTATAGGAAATCAAGTGCTGCTTCTGAAGGGTATCCAGCATGGACAGCGCCTGCCGATGAAAGCGGGTGCGGAACCAGCAAGACAGTTCCTTGACGGTGCACACCCATTCGCCGGGCGAGACTGTATAACTGATCCCGTCAATACGGCGATATGAGGTGCGGAAGTTTGCATAGCTGCAAAGTACAGTAAAATGAAAAAGGCCGGAGCCTCCGTTTATGCGGATGCTCCGGTCGTTGATCAGTTTGTGGATGAACTCACGATAAATCCGGCATCGTGGGTAATCTACCACTTGTTTAATTTGAAGTTGGTATTCTGGCATGACAGTCTCCTCTTTATTATGTATTATGTATTAAAGGTGGGGCAATAAAAGTAATAAAATGTTTCGATAAAATCGTTGACTTAGATTGAATTGAAGGTTATTATATAATAATGTATGCGTCTGCGGTTAAACGATCAAGCCGTTCTTTGTGTAGAGATCATGTTAGATATAGCATCCTGAGTAACGCAGCAAATTTTTGCCATTTCTATGCCAGCGATATGCCATAACAGGCGCACTACAACTTTCTACAACTTTTGAAGCGAAAAGGATGGCACAAGAGGACACGAGACGAATGAAAAAAATTTCACGAATCGAGTATTGTGCGGGTTTTGAACCCTTACAGAGCGGCATGGAACAGGATGAAGGGAGCCGAATTTTGCTCCCGACAATGAAGTCCTTAGATGGTGTAAATAAGAAAAATGATGTAAATAATACAGCTTCTGAAGCACCTGAAAAAAATGTAAAAACTGAGTCTGAAAAGATTGATTTTTCTAAAGTAAAGATTGAGCCTTTGTTTGAGGAAATGGTAGACTTTGATACATTCAGCAAGTCAGATTTCCGTGCAGTAAAGGTTAAAGAGTGTGTTGCAGTACCGAAGTCAAAGAAACTGTTACAGTTTACTCTTGATGACGGAACAGGCACAGACAGAACCATTTTAAGCGGTATTCATAGCTTTTATGAGCCGGAGGAACTGGTTGGAAAGACTCTTATCGCTATCACAAATCTTCCACCGAGAGCGATGATGGGCATTGACTCTTGCGGTATGCTCCTCAGTGCTATTCATGAAGAAGAAGGCGAAGAAAAGCTTCATCTTCTGATGGTAGATGACCACATTCCGGCAGGTGCAAAGCTCTATTAAGATGATGTAAAGATGTACCGTTTTACCAAATAGACGGGACGTACTTCATTTGATAAAAAACTAAAAAAACAGCGATTTACATCAAACTTACATCATTTGATGCAGAAATCGGTGCAAGCAAGAAAAAATCGCATAATTAGTGCAATGAGTGGGCAATTCCAACCGGAGTTGCCCATTTTTAAAACAAACAGAAATACAAATCGGAAGTTGGAGGATACACGCATGAAAATTGTAATCATTAATGGAAGTGCCAGAAAAGGAAATACGTTGGCAGCAATCAATGCATTTATAAAAGGAGCATCAGAAAAGAATGAAATTGAAATCATTGAACCTGACAAACTCAACATTGCACCATGCAAGGGATGTGGTGTCTGTCAATGCTCTAAGGGATGCGTCGATAAGGATGATACAAATCCTACAATTGATAAAATTGCTGCCGCAGATATGATTCTTTTTGCTACACCAGTTTATTGGTGGGGAATGTCAGCACAATTGAAACTTATCATTGATAAGTGCTACTGCCGTGGATTGCAGTTAAAAAATAAAAAAGTTGGCACGATTGTTGTAGGCGGTTCTCCCGTAGACAGTATCCAGTATGAGCTGATTGATAAGCAGTTTGACTGTATGGCAAAATATCTTTCATGGGATATGCTTTTCCAAAAATCATATTACGCAACAGCCAGAGATGAACTTGAAAAAAACAAAGATTCCATGAACGAACTTGAGGGGATCGGAAAAAATTTATAAAGCACGTTCCAAATTCCAGCTCTACAAGCAGTCTTTACATTGACATCAGCAACATATGCATGGTATGGTGCAAATAATAAGGTAGAGAGGCAACTATAACGAAGAGCAGTCCTTCATCTCTATTGATTCAAAGAACACAGGAAAGGGAAGAGTAATTTTAGCTATGAAAAATTGTCTGAGAATGACAGAGGGAAGTATCTCCCAAAAGATCATTTTTTTTGCAATTCCATTGTTTCTGGGAAATCTGTTCCAGCAATTGTATAATACTGCTGATTCCCTGATCGTAGGAAATTTTCTAGGAAGTAATGCACTGGCGGCAGTCAGTTCATCTGGAAATCTGATTTTTCTGATGGTAGGTTTTATTAACGGCATTGCCATGGGTGCAGGTGTTGTTATTGCACGATATTACGGAGCCAAAAAAAGAGACTGCCTGCAAAAGGCAATCCATACAACGGTTGCATTTGGACTTGTGGCCGGTGCTGCGCTGACAGTTTTGGGAATGCTTCTGGCACCAAAGATCCTGGTATTGATGGGAACTCCTGCGGACGTGCTCCCGGAATCTATTGTGTATTTCCGTACATATTTTGCAGGGTCTATGGGTGCTGTCATGTACAATATCTTTGTTGGAGTTCTGCAGTCGGTCGGTGATGGACGCCATCCACTGATATATCTGATTATTTCTTCCTGTGTCAATGTCGTTCTGGATATTTTCTTTATCGCAGGTCTTGGCATGGGAGTCGGATCAGCAGCACTTGCAACCGCAATTTCACAGTTTGTCAGTGCACTGCTCTGTATGGTTCATCTGCTGCGTGTGGAAGAAGAATACCGTCTGGAATTGCGAGAGATTCGTTTTGACAGTTCTATGCTGAAGCAGATCATCCAGAATGGTGTACCATCCGGTTTTCAGAATTCAGTGATCGCGATCGCGAACGTCTTTGTACAGTCAAATATAAATGCATTTGGAAAAATGGCGATGGCAGGATGTGGTTCCTACTCCAAGATAGAGGGATTCGCATTTTTGCCGGTGACCTGTTTTACAATGGCTCTGACAACCTTTGTCAGTCAGAATCTGGGTGCAAAACAGTATGACCGGGCGAAAAAGGGAGCAAGATTTGGAGTTTTCTGCTCGATTACTATTGCAGAGTTGATCGGTATTATCATATATGTGGCAGCACCGGTACTGATCACAGCGTTTAACAGAGATCCTGATGTTGTACATTATGGAGTCATGCAGTCCAGAACAATTGCGTTATTTTATTGTCTGCTGGCGTTTTCTCATTGCATCGCAGCAGTACTTCGTGGATCAGGTAATGCATCCGTTCCGATGATCGTTATGCTCTGTGACTGGTGTTTGTTTCGCGTAAGCTACATTACTGTGGCAGTTCGTATTCTCCCGGATATACGAGTGATTTTCTGGGCATACCCATTGACTTGGGGTATCAGCTCCGCGATTTTTCTGTATCTGTTCTTACGTGGAAAATGGGTTTACGGATTCGAGAAATCCTAATCGCTATACCGAACTTTTTGGTGTGAATTTGATACTGCGATTACTCTACACATAAGCTTTTCCTCATATAACTTACAATCAATACTTTTTCTTACAGCAGGCGTATACCGCTCTTAACAAGCCTGAATCCCATAAAATGGAGCTACACAAAATTACTATGCAGCTCCATTTTTGGTAGTATAACAACACTCTGAAACAAAAGTCTCAATATATGCATGAACTTAAACACTGTAATCAATAGATCTTCTGACAAACTGATTGCCACTTTGTACCAGATTGCTCTCCACCAATTCCCTTGTGACGCTATCTAATATGCTAGAATCAAACGGCTGTCCCGGTTGCCAGTTAGGATTCGCTGCCTTTACTGCCGCATACATAGCAGAACGATATTTGCCCTCATACTGTTTACTGTTTACGTTGATGCTAGACTATATGTATGGAGAAGCACTTTATAAGCCTGAAATGAAAGAAGGAAATCCTATAAGGTTATATAGTTTGGATGAAATCACGGAGATATTCTGTAAATTAGGACTTCGTATTTGTAACAGCTTTGCTGATTTCAGTGGAAAGCCGAGTTCTGATAATGATATTCAATTGATGGTTTATTCCATACGGGAATAAATCTTCATCAAATCTTTATTTTTTTCTGTTAGGTTATATTTCAGTAAGAAATGAAATATAGAAGGAAGGATAGTAAAGATGGAAATGATGTTACAGACACAAAATCTATGTAAATATTTTAGAAAACAGAAAGCGGTAAATAATGTTTCACTTAATATCGAAAAGGGACAGATTTATGGACTGCTTGGACCGAATGGCGCTGGTAAATCTACCACATTGAAAATGCTGACCGGTATGATGAAACCAACTGCAGGAAAGATTTACTTTGATGGAAAACTTTTGGATAGGAAAGATTTATCAAAAATAGGAGCATTAATTGAAAATCCGCCTATTTATGAAAATCTTTCCGCCAGAGAGAATTTGAAGGTAAGACAATTATTGCTTGGTACAGATGAAAACAGAATTGATGAGGTCTTGCAGATTGTATCACTTACAAACACCGGAAAGAAGAAAGCAGGACAGTTTTCTTTGGGGATGAAGCAAAGACTAGGCATTGCAATGGCATTGCTTGGAGAACCGGAACTTTTGATATTGGATGAACCTACGAATGGATTAGATCCAATAGGCATCGAGGAATTACGAGAGCTGATCCGGTCTTTTCCGGAACAGGGAATCACTGTAATTCTCTCCAGTCATATTCTCTCAGAGGTACAGTTACTTGCAGATAAAGTCGGGATTATTTCAGGTGGAATCTTAGGATACGAAGGAGCATTAAAGCAGGGAGATAATCTTGAAGATTTGTTTATGAATGTGGTAAGAAAAAACCAGAAAGCAGGTGAAATCCATGGTTAATATTATAAAAGCAGAACATCAAAAAGCCAAAAGAACCATGCGAAAAAAGTTTATCTGGGGATTTCCTCTTCTTACATTTGTCATGGCATTTATATTTACTCTTGGGATGACAAATGCTTATGCAGAAAGTGTTTGGAACTGGTGGTATACACTTTTGCTGCCGGGGATGATTGCTCTATTTTGTTATCTTTCTGTGGCGCAGGAGAAAAAGATAAAATACTATCATTTAATGACTATTCCCACAGACAGAAGAAAATTGTTGCTGGGGAAAATTATTTATATTGGGTACATGATTTTGTTTTCTAATGTGATTGTGTTTGCAGGAGCAACGCTTGGAGGCTTTCTTCTAACGACACATGTTCCAGTTGGAGGAGCGTTGATTGCAGTATTGTTTCTGACGGTTTCTGAGTTATGGGAGATTCCGGTAGCTTTATTTTTAAGTGAACGATTTGGAATGATTGTAAACCTGTTCGTCTGCCTATTTATTACCGTCAGCGGTGTGGTAATATCACAAACCAGAATCTGGTATGTACTTGTTTCTGCAATCCCTATGCGAATGATGTGCCCGTTGCTTCATGTTTTACCAAATGGACTTGCCGCAGAAGCAGGGAATCCTCTTTTGGATACGGGAGTCATTGTTCCGGGAATGTGTCTCTCAATCATCTGGTTTGTTTTTGTAACGGTTCTGTTTTTGAAATGGTTTGAGAGAAGAGAGGTGAAATAAGATGATTGGGAGATCTCTTAATGCAGACTTGCGAAAGATGAAAGGAACATCTGTGATTCTGGCACACTTACTGATTCCGATTATAACCAGCGTTATATTTTTAATATATTACTTTTTTTCACCATGGAATGAAAATATGAAAGTGATTGCATTTTATCAGGCAATAGGAGCAGGACTTCCGGTACTTATTGGAATTTTTACAGCAAGTGTGATGGAACAAGAACAAAATGCAGGTAATTTTCAAAACCTGTTGTCTTTACCGGATAAACCTGCAGCATTTTTATCGAAACTGTTGATGCTACTGGTTTTGTGTCTGTGCTCTATCCTATTGACAGCAATCATATTCGGAATTGGATTTGGAAGAATCGCATCAAGCGATATCGAAATCATGAAAGGATGTATATTTGCAGCATTGCTGCTGTGGGGAAGCAGTGTTCCACTTTATCTGTGGCAGCTGATTCTGGCTTTTCAGTTTGGAAAAGGGGTATCCATTGGAGCAGGGATTATATCAGGACTAATTAGTGCATTGATGCTTACCGGACTTGGAGATTATGTGTGGAAATATGTATTTGTCTGCTGGACGGGTAGAGTACCATATACTTATCTGCAATCTGTATTGGGAGAAACTAGTGTAGGTGAATGGTTGTCATTCATACCAGGTTGCTTAATATTTACAGGGATTAGTATGGTATACTATTTTTGGTGGGTAAACCACTGGGAAGGAAACAGAATATCGGAATAGAATCGAGGGAAACTATGGCAAAAATACTGGCAGTTGATGATGAACCGGCAATTTTGGAAATGATAGAAAGCATTTTGAATAAGGATGGACATCTGGTTACCAAAGTAAGTAATCCACTGAAAATTAATATGGAAGAATTACATCGTTATGACCTGATTTTACTTGACATTATGATGCCTGGAATTGATGGCTTCGAATTATGCAAAAGAATTAGGATACTTGTGGATTGTCCGATTTTGTTTCTTACGGCAAAAACGGAGGAAAACAGTCTGGTAAACGGACTTTCTTTAGGAGCAGATGATTATATTTCAAAGCCATTTGGAGTGATGGAACTTCGGGCAAGGATCAATGCACATCTTAGAAGAGAGCACAGGGAACATTCTGTCCGGATGGTTTTGGGGAGGGTCGGTATTCAAATATCTCAAAAGAAACTATTGGTTGATGATAAGGAACTTCCTCTTACGAAAGCGGAGTACGAAATCTGTGAATTTCTGGCTAAAAACAGAGGACAGGTTTTCTCGAAGGAACAGATATTGGAAGCGGTCTTTGGCTTTGACAATGAGAGTAATGACAGTACTATAATCACGCATATCAAAAATATAAGAGCAAAATTTGCGGATTATGATTATATGCCGATAAAAACAGTCTGGGGGATTGGATATAAATGGGAAGAGTAAAGAGAAGCAATGCACTCAGCTGGATTTTTATGAGATATGTACTGGTCATGCTTGGATCATTAGTAGGTTTGGTGATTGTTGCTTATCTGCTGCTGTACCTTTTGATTAGTGTGGGCTGTATCTATCCGGCGAATTATGCAGAGCAAAAGATTAATGAAGCATATGATACGATTTTACGTGCGGATAAAGTAACTGCTGAGATGATTCCTGCACTTTGTGATTATGTAATCTTTTCAGAGAATGGAGAGAAAATAGGTGGAGATCTGTCAGAACAATACGAACAGATAGCATGGAATGTTGCAAAGTACGGAAACGCATCCGGGAAATATTTTTATAAAGTAATTGTAAGGGAAAATGAATATGTTGTATTGCAATATCGCCTGACACCTCAATATCATTCAGCTTTTTTGAGGGAGCATTTTATAGGACCACAGAATGTGATGAGTATTATGTCAGTGATTGGAGCGGTAGCGATTATCATCATTCCGTCCATACGTTTTGGAAAAAGAATCAAAAAGCAGATGCAGCCTGTATTAGACGCAATCAGACAAATAAAGGATCAAAATCTGGAATATGAGACATCCTGTTCCGGTATCAAAGAGTTTGATGACTGTTTATCGGCAATCGATGATATGCGAGATGCATTGCGAGAATCTTTAGAAAAGCAGTGGAAAACAGAGCAGGAAAAGAAACAACAGATGTCTGCTTTGGCGCATGATATTAAAACACCTCTTACGATTGTACGGGGAAATGCAGAACTACTTTCAGAGACTGAACTGACCACAGAACAGAAGAAAAATATCACTTATGTTTTGAACGGCACAACACAGATACAAAGTTATGTAAAACAGTTGATAGATGTCACAAAATCATGGAATTGCAGTGATGTTACCTATACAACGGTGAGGTTAGAAGATTTTTTCGCAGATATAAAGGAACAGGCACTCGGACTGGTAGAAATCTATCACCAGAAGATAGATTGGAAGGCGGAACAAAGTGATAAAAAGGTAACGATTGCTTATGATCCAATGTTTCGAGCCGTAATGAATGTGATCCAGAATGCAGTGGAGCATACAAAAGAAAATGGAATCATTTATATTGACGCAAAGGAGCAGGATGGCCGGCTGACATTCATTGTGGAGGATAGCGGATCAGGATTTACAAAAGAAGCATTATTGCATGGCACAGAGCAGTTTTTTATGGATGACACAAGTAGAAATGGCGAAGCCCATTATGGGATGGGACTATTTTTTGCAAAAACTGTGGCTGAAAAATATGGTGGAGGTATTAAACTTTCAAATTCTGAAAATACAGGTGGGGCGAGGGTAGAAATATTTTTCCTGAGTAGTCAAGAAACAAGCTAAATAGACCGCAATTAAGCTATGTAAAAGAAATTTTACATGAGAGCCAGCGGTCTGGCAGAGATAGCCAAAGTACTTCAGACTACGCCGAATTATCTGCTGGGTTTTGCAGATAATAATGATGGATTTGCGGATGAAGCGCTTGGTTTGTTGCGAGATGTGAAGTATCAGTCTGTAAGAGAGATTCTTTTGAAGCAGATCAGGGCACTGATTTGAAAAATGTATTGCCTTTGTCCGTACATTGACTTATAATATGGGTAAAAGAAAGGGGCGTGATGATATGGCAGCTAAATCAGCAAATCTTTATGCAAGAATAGAGCCGGATGTTAAAGAACAGGCTGAGGGAATTCTGGCTACTTTGGGGATCCCGGCATCTAATGCTATCAATATGTTTTATAAGCAGATCATTCTAAATAGGGGGCTTCCGTTTGAGGTAAAGATTCCAACTGCGAGACCTGTTGATATTTCGAGAATGAACGTAGAGACTTTGGACATGGAACTTGAGAAAGGATATGCGGATATGCAGGCAGGGCGTACCAAATCTGCAGCTCAGGTTTTTGCGGATATCCGAAGGGATTATAATGTATGAAATATGATGTTACCTTTACGGAGCAGGCTGAGAACGATCTTCGCGGTATCTTTGAGTATATAGCATTTTTATAATCATAAATCCTATGAGGCGTATGAGACATTTGGTTTCATACGTCTTTTCTTTTTACTTTTTTGAGTTGACTACCGGTCAACAGAAGTTGACCGTTTGACGAACGATTTATTCCGTGGTGTTCCGTAGAATGACATATGTAAGCAAGAGGTGACGCAAGCCGACAAGCCTAACCTCCAAGAAATGTTATGGAGGTGCGAACATGTGCATTACAGAAGAAAAACTGGTGGAAGCCTACGGTAATTCAAATCCGCATGACGCTTCCTACTGATCTACAAGAACTACAGCGTATTTCCTCAGTTGGTAGACTGTTACGAAACAGGGTTGTTTAATCGGATCCTTTTTGAAGTGGAATACAACAGGCGGAAGAAGAATGACGATGATCTGGGCGTTAGGGTTTAGACAAGCCATCTCAGCGATCCTACAGCTGCAAAGACCATCGAGCATATCATGATTCGGGATGCCATTGAGGAATGCAATTTCTCCGGTAACATCCTGAAGGAGACGGATACTCCGGAAAAGCACAAACATGATATTCTCACGATCCATATGATGAGACGGGAATTTGAAGTCTTTGACTCAGCTCTCAAGGCCCTTCCGACGAAGGAGCATGACATCGTATTTACCTTTATCAATAAGGAACGCAAGATGCTGGAGATTGCGGAGGACAGAGACTTGGCTTATCAGACAGTGAAGAATCTGATCGGTGATATCAAGAAGTTACTGGAAAGCAGAACAGTCCCTTATTTCAGGGAAACATTATAAGAAGTGAATACTTTCTGTACCAGGCTTTGCGAGAACGAAACGAATCTCAAGGTCATTCAGACGGTGATGGGACACAAGGACATCCCAGTACCACACGCTAAGACATTAGCACGGAACAGGACGGCAATCCTCAAAGACCCTGAAATGCATTTGGACGGAGCCAAGGGGACAAAGACGGAATAGGACGTAAGAACTGACCAATCCAATCCCGACAATGAAGAGCTTAGACAGTAGCGCTTCCAAGAAAGCTGACGGCAAGGCAGAAGGTGCCCAGACCGCCGGTGATAACAACGGATTCTTCACTCCGAACAGCAAGTCCGATTTCAGAGCTGTTAAGGTAAAAGAGTGCGTGGCAGTACCCAAGTCCAAGAAGCTGTTACAGTTCACTCTGGATGACGGCACCGGCACCGACCGCACCATCCTCTCCGGTATCCACGCTTACTATGAGCCGGAAGAACTGGTTGGAAAGACACTGATCGCCATCACCAACCTGCCCCCCAGAGCCATGATGGGCATTGAGTCCTGTGGTATGCTGCTGTCCGCAGTATGCGAGGAGAACGGCGAAGAGAAGCTGAACCTGCTCATGGTGGACAACCATATTCCGGCAGGCGCGAAGCTGTACTAAGAGAAAAATAATGAATGCGCCAGAAGGCAGATAAGTCTTCTGGCGCATTTTTTAATAAATTGCTCTGTATA
>NZ_QUIU01000021.1:0-12734 GCF_003480225.1 Clostridium sp. AM34-9AC | reverse complement strand
CTTCTGGCGCATTTTTTAATAAATTGCTCTGTATACAAAAATCAACCACCGGTAGAATGACATTATTCTCCGAATCTGGTATACTTTCAGTAAAAACAGGAGGTATCCGGGATGGAAAAGGCAAAAGTAACGATGAGAAACTGGGAGCCCTATGTATATGACGGAGAGTACAATCTGTCGGGGACTGCGGATGTACATCCACGGTTGGGAAGAAATGTCTATGTAGCCACGACATCCACGTTGGTCAAGGCTTCTCTGGAAGAGGATGTTCTGATCTATGAGACCGGAAATACGGTCTATCACTGCCCGCTGAAATATATGATGGTATCACCGTATGGGAATGTAGTACAGGAATACCGGGAGGAACTGGCCCGTCTTGATACTTCGGAAAATGCACTGGACCGGATCATTGCCGCGGCGGCAAAAATGTCACTGGGAGAGCCGGAGGATACGGCGGATGAAATGGTGAGAAAGATCCGTGCTCTGCAGGAGACAGGACAGCGGGAGATTGCACAGATGGAAGAACAGGAGAAACAGCGCCTGATCGAAATTGCCGGGAAATATGAGGACTGTGTCTATATCGAAGTGTCCAGCGTTCACAGCGGAAGCAAATTGGTATATCATCTCGGGGATGCTGTGGGAATTGTGAATCCGGGAGTTCACATCGGAATGTTTCAGGACAGCGTATTATACATGAAATATGCCACCGAAGAAGATCCCTGCGCATTGGATTTCCGGTATTTTCCGAAGGGATTCGGTGATGTCATGGAGACCTACAGCTGGTCCGATAATATTAAGCAGGCGGTGATCAAAAATCAAAAGGGACACAGCCTGATCTTCAATCATGAGGAAATCGCTCCCGGGGAGACCAAGGTATTTACCCCGGATACCCATAAGCAGGGACTGTTCAGCCCGGACTGCTATAACGGGAAATCTTTGTTTACAATGGGGGAGGAAGACGGGGAGAAGGAAGACTGAGAGCGCAGAGTATGGTAAAAAATTCCAAAGAACAAGGAAAATGCAAACAATTAACAGTAGTGAACCGGTTGATCTTGAATTTTTAGGAGATCCAAAGGCAACCAGGGAAGATTTTGATGAAGCATTATATGTAGAGAAGTCTATAATCTCCTACTACGAGAATGATCAGAAGGAGATGAGAGCCAGCGGTCTGGCAGAGATAGCCAAAGTACTTCAGACTAGGCTGATTGCACTATGATGCGTCGAAGTTATACCACAAGTATAATGACAAACTAATGTTGCTGTGGTATTCTGTCGATAACAAAGAAAGAAAAGCGGATCCGAAGCGATGGGTCTGGGAAAGGAAAAAAGAATGTTCACAGCTATTCGATCAAGTTATTTATATTTGGAAAGTTTGAAAAAATGCAGCACTCGATATGAAAAAGAGTGGGGCTTTAGCTTTGTGTATTCAGATAAGAATAAGCTTGAAGGGAATGCTGTGGTGATGGATGTAGACCTGTCGTAGGGACAGGAGAGGACAACCGGATACATAGATTTTGAACCGCTTATCTTGTGTGGATGCACATGGTAGGCGGTATTTTTTTGCAGATATAAGCCTAATTGGTAAGGTAGTTCTGCGTTATGCTCCGTTAGCTCAATGGCAGAGTACCTGATAAATATCACAGAAATGAGGTAAGAGAAGCATGGATTTAATTGAAATCAAAGGAAAAATAAATACAGCCATCTGCTATGCAAGAGTAGTAGAGGATGAAGCGATAGAACAAATCAGACGTATGTGTGATTATCCGATGACGGAAGGATCAAGAATAAGAATCATGCCTGATGTTCATTCCGGTAAAGGCTGCACTATTGGAACCACAATGACAATTACTGATAAGGCTGTTCCAAATGTAGTGGGTGTTGATATCGGATGCGGTATGTATACCGTGAACTTAGGCAAGGTTGATATTGATTTTGTAAAGGTTGATGAGGCTGCACATTTTATTCCATCGGGAATGAACGTGTGGGAAGGTCGCCAGGAGAGATTTGATTTGACAGAACTTGCTTGCTACAGAGAACTGAAGGACACAAAGAGATTAGAGCGTTCACTTGGAACCCTTGGTGGTGGTAACCACTTTATAGAGATAGATGAAGCGGGTGATGGAACCAAATATCTTGTGATTCATTCAGGCTCACGTAATCTGGGTAAGCAGGTTGCAGAGCTTTATCAGAAGCTGGCGATTAACCTAGACAGAGGCTATGGGGACTATCTTGAGAAGCGTGATGAGATTATCAGAACCTATAAGGAGCAGGGACGTAGAAGTGAGATTCAGGATGCGTTAAAACAGCTTCACTGGCAGGTATATGAGTTTGAGACAAGTATGCCTGAAGACCTGTGCTACTTATCAGGAAAATATCTTGAGGACTACCTTCACGATGTTGAAATCTGCCAGGCTTTTGCAAGACGAAGCAGAGAAAAAATGGCTGAGATTATTCTGGAGAGAACCGGGATGGCTGGCAGAGAAGCCTTCCATACAATTCATAATTATATTGATACAGATGAAATGATTTTGAGAAAGGGCGCAATAGCAGCCCATAGTGGAGAGAAAGTGCTGATTCCAATAAATATGAGAGATGGAAGTGTGCTTGCTGTTGGAAAAGGAAATCCCGAGTGGAATTATTCTGCACCTCACGGAGCAGGACGACTTATGTCCAGAACAAAGGCGAAAGCAAATCTTAGCATGGACGAATACCGAGAGACAATGAAGGGTATTTATACCACTTCGATTAATGAAAATACATTGGACGAGGCACCGATGGCATACAAGAGTCTGGAGGACATCATTGATGTGATCCGAGAGTCTGTAGATGTAATCGATGTGATGAAACCTATATACAATTATAAGGCTTCTGATTAAGGTGGAGGGCATTCTTCCTTCACCTGCAGAAGCAGAAACGGAGGAAGAAATGTTTACTATGCCTACCATCGATATGGTAGCTACCGGAAGGAATATCATGAGACTGAGAGAGGCAACAGGTCTGACTGTAAGAGACCTGCAGGATATCTTTGGATTTGCGACTCCTCAGGCTATCTACAAGTGGCAGCACGGAACTGCCATGCCTACAATCGATAATCTGGTTGTACTGGCAGCAGTGCTGGATGTTCCGATGGATGAGATTATCGTAATCGATGTAAATAGAACAAAGCAGATTAGCGCATGAAAAGTGAATAAACAGATAGCCCTTTCAAGGCTAAAATGTTCGGTTCAAGTCCGGCGGGGATCACTTATGGGTAGGTCGCATAGTGGCAATTGCAGCGGACTGTAAATCCGCCGACTTCGGTCTACGCCAGTTCGAGTCTGGCCCTGCCCACTTATGTTTGCGTGTCCGAGTTGGCTTAAGGTGCCACTGGCACATAGCGCTCTTCCGCAAACGCTATTATATTTAACAGGTGATTATTATGGGAAAGGTATATTTAAAAACAAAATATGACAATGAAATGAAAATGGAGATACCTCACAATCATAATTTCGCTTCAGCTATGTTTGGTTTCAGAGAGATGGCTGCGGAAATAGTTCCTTACCATTTGATAGATGATATCTATGATGATTTTAAGCGTGAAGATATTGCCTTGGATTATATTGATCAGTGCAATGTACTGTTTAACAAGTTTGGGGTGACACCGCATATTCCTGATTATCCAGATGTGCTTAAGCCATTTCTGGGAAGGAAAATATGGAAAGATACAATCAACAGTATTTCAAGAGATGAGAACAAGTGGTCGGCGGGATATTTTGTGAAACCAGCAGTAAGAAGCAAGGCTTTTACCGGCAAGACAATTTCCAGTATAAAAGATCTTATGGGCTGCGGTAATCATGCTGAAGATTATGAGGTATTGGTAAGCGAATCATTAGATATCGCTGCAGAATGGCGTTGCTTTATTACATATGATGAGATAATTGATGTGCGCCCATATGGCATGATAATTGATAAGTCAAGGAAGGGTTATTTATATCATTATGACGCGCAGGTGCTTAATTCTATGATGGAAAGTTTTGTTTCTTGGGAAGATAGGCCTATGGCTTGCAGTATGGATATCTGTGTAACTAAAGATGGCAGGACATTACTCGTAGAGTTCAACGATGCGTATTCCCTGGGGGCATATGGATTGGCAGATATATATTATGCTAAGCTGATTTCTGCAAGATGGAGCCAGTTGTTAGGTGTTAAGGATGAGTATCATTTTTAAGATAAAAGATGAATACGATAGCAATTAAACTATTGGTTAAATGCAAGTATGAGGAGATTCTGTTAAGCTTAATCTTTAGAAGGAAAACTATAAACCCGTCCGCACTGAAAGAAGTGGAAGTCTGCGAGTTGCTGTAAATGACCCGGCAGGACGTTAAAGTAAGGCTGCGATCTATTAATCTCATAGAGTAGAGCAGGTTGGTGAGATTATATTGCCATAGGGAATATGATTAAGCGTTAGTAACCATAAAGAGCTCACGGCAGCGATATCCGGGAAACAAGATGGACTCCACTAATCCCCTCTATACATAAATTGCGAATCCTGATTATTACGAGCCTATGGCGTGTAAAAAATCTGCAGCAATGAGAACTTGCAAGGTACTGTAACAGGGAGTGAGTATAGGGAAGCTCGCACAGACATTTTAAACTAAAAGTTTAATGCATTTTGTGAATACATCCGATATAATGTAAGTCTACAAATAGAGATTGTGATTCGGGATGGAAGAAAATTGCGGAGGTACAAAGAGATGGAACCAATGTATTTGGCAATCCAGCAAAAGGAGACAGGGAAGCAAATTAAGAAACTGCTCATGGAAAATGGTTATACTGTGAAAGATGTGCAGAATGCTATGGGATTTGAGAATCCGCAGGCAATCTACAAATGGATTTCCGGTAGATCATTGCCGAGCTTAGACAATTTTGTAATCTTAAGCAGATTACTGCATACCAGTATTGAAGATATCCTCGTCGTTGACGGGGATGTTGTTCGTTTATGGGGAATTATTCATGACCATAGAAAACCTGACTGCGGATTTTCTATGGTATTAAACCGTTGGTACAATGACAAAGCATCTGTCATGCATTAAGCTAATATCAGAACAAAAAACAAAAGAAAATGGAGGTCGTAAGGAAATGCAGACAATGACATCAGCATATGCAAATAAAATGCTTAAGAGCCTGGAAGAAGATAAGGCCTTCTGGGTAAACAAAGAGGCAACATCCAGTACCTATGTTGCAGCTATCAATGAGGAACCTGTCGTACCAGAATATGATTATACGGAGGTTGCAGCTACTATTACATCTCTTGATGAGAAAATTGCAATTATCAAGCATGCGCTTAATGTAACCAATTCTAATGAAAAGGTTCAGGTGGGCGATGCAGAAATGAGCATTGATACAATTCTTATAAAGATGGCTCAGCTGAACAAGAGAAAATCAGTGCTTGATCAGATGCGTAAGCAGCTACCAAAAGCCAGAGAGGAGCAGCGCTCTTATATGTCCAGAAATACGGTTCCGGAATATAGGTATATTAACTATGACTTGGAGCTGATTAAGAAGGAGTATGAGACTGTATCCAAGACCATTATGGAAATGCAGATGGCTCTTGATAAGTACAATCAAACAGTACAGTTTGAAGTAGACATCTAAGAATTTTTCCGTACAAGGCTTTATGAGATTGATGGTGATCCCAGAAGTTTTTGTTTATGGTAAGGGTATGTCTGTTATGGGTTATGTGTTATCGGTTTATGTTCATTGTAGGTTTTAAAATCTGATGCAAGATTTCTTAACAGCGGCCTTGTAGAAAACCTGCAGGAAACTGCGTGTGGAGGTTCGGTTATAAGCACAGGCTGTGGGAGGTCTTCGGATCTTCTGCAGCTATCTTTATGTTGGAGATGATGAGAATGAAGAATTATTGGAAAATGAGTGATTTTTCGTTATTTGCGGTTCCTTATGCTTATGTAGATCATAGTTCTTATCTGGCGGATCAATTGTTTGTGCAGAATAAGATAACTATGAAATTTAAGGGAGAGATGGTCAAGGATGGTTCGGCGTACTGCATTGTATTCTGTAAGGTGCTAAAGAGGGACGTCGCAAGATTTGAGGAAGCTCTAGAACGACTTAAAGATAAAATGCTCTTACTGGGACATAAAGATTATCCTGCCGCCTGTGGTGAAATTGCAAAGATGATTGAAGAAGACACGAAAGCGAGGATGAGAAAATGAAGCAATATGTAACGCTTGATAAAAGAAGTAAGAAAGCGCAGAGGGAATATTATGCTAAGCAGCGAACAACATGGGGAGAACTGAATCCGGTCACAAGATCAGTTCCGAGTGGAAAGACTTACAACAGAAAAAAGGAAAAGCAGAGAATCGGTGTTGAATTCAGAAATGGATTTGATGCCGATTTTTTGCGAAGTTTAGTTTTGCTTATACATTTTAGGACTAGCGAAAGGAGCGAATAATCATGAAGAGATATAAGTTTTGCGGTTTGTAATCGCAAAACAAATTGCCTTTTGGAACGAATTGCGATATACTATCTACAAACGGAGGTGGTCACGATGATTTACAGACCTTTGTATGTAGAGAAGATCATGGCTTATGTGGATACGCCATTTGTAAAAATCCTTACGGGAGTACGTCGTTGCGGAAAGTCAACGATCCTGAAAATGATTATGGAGAGATTGGAAACGCAGCATAACATTCCGAAGGAGCGCATTGTCAGTTGCCGCTATGACTCAATGGAATATGAGGATATGACGGCAAAGCAGATGTACGCACAGCTTAAAGAGCGTCTTTCGCCCGATGGAAAAACTTACCTGTTTCTCGATGAGGTTCAGGAAATCAAGGGCTGGGAAAAGGTCGTCAATTCGCTGGCATCTGACTTTGATGTTGACCTGTATGTGACAGGTTCCAACTCTCACATGATGTCCTCTGAGATTTCAACCTATCTGACGGGACGATATGTATCTTTCCGCATCTTCACTTTGTCCTTTGACGAGTACCTGATGTTCAAAAGCCAATATACCGAGGTTGGAGAGCCGAAGACGGAGCTTGCTGACTATGTACGCTTGGGCGGTTTCCCGGCAACGCATTTGCAGGAGTTTTCTCAGGACGAGGTCTACACTATCGTGCGTGATATTTACAACTCTACGATCTTCTCGGATATTGTTAAGCGCAATCAGGTGCGGAAGATCGACCAGTTGGAACGAGTGGTCAAGTACACCTTCAACAATGTGGGCAATACCTTCTCGGCAAAGTCCATTTCGGATTACCTGAAAGCGGAACACCGAGCGTTGGACAATGAAACAGTTTATAGTTACTTGGAGAAGCTGGAGAAGGCGTACCTGCTCCATCGATGCTCCCGCTTTGATTTACAGGGCAAGGAGATCCTGAAAACACAGGAGAAATTCTATCTTGCCGATACCGCCCTGCGGTACAGCGTTCTCGGCTATAACGCTGACAGCGTGGCATCCAGTTTAGAGAATGTCGTGTACTTGGAGCTTTGCCGCAGAGGGTATACCGTCAATGTCGGCAAATCCGGCAGCAGCGAGATCGACTTTGTCGCAGTACGGCAAAATGAAAAGCTCTATGTGCAGGTGACGCAGGAGCTTCATTCTCTGAAAACAGAAAAACGGGAATACGACCGGTTGTTGGAAATCCGCGACAACTACCCCAAATATGTTCTCACAACAGATGAGTTCTCGGGAGGAAACTACGAGGGCATCAAGACGATGCATATAGCGGACTTCCTGTTAAGTCATGAATACTAAACGACAGAATCGCGAAATGGAAGAGTATCGTAGTCTTTTGGAGACGAAAAAGGTGCGATGCACAGTAGAAAAGAAGGGAAAATAACGGTATGGGAATGACTTTATCTATGGAGGAAAAGGTGCAGACAGCAGCTGAGGCGGTGATCCATGCACCTGCAACTGACGAAACGGTAACGGGCAGGATAGTGCATGCAGAGGATTTTGATCCGCTGTTTGCCATGTCCGAGGAGGATTGTGTCGAAGGGTTTATAAAACGTGAAATGCAGCGTGCCGGGATCACGGAAGAACAGAATCTGATCCCAGAGGATATGCTGCGCAGAAAAAACATACTGAATGCCGTTTTGGCGGTTCTGTTATTCGTATACATATCTCTGTTTTTCTTTCATTTTCCGATGAAAACCTATGTGATCGGACTCCTAATCCTGGTGATATATGCATTTTTGACCAGCCGTTATCAGCTGATAAAATATTTAAAAAAGGAGATCAGATCCAGATCCCAGGAGAAAATCTCGAATATTGTCATGAATGTGAAGGCATCCATGGTGCCAGATTACAGCAAAAAGTTAAAATGGGCTCTCATGGCGGTGGCTGTGGCAGGCTCGCTGTTGCTGTTTAGTAAGCCCAGGATCTTCTATGAGCAGGCAGATGACGGATATTATGTGCGGTTTTATGTCTATGGTCTGACGAATATGACTACGGCGACCATTCCCGATACCTATCAGGGGGAGAAAGTAGTGGGCCTGCGCGGCAACACCTTTTCCAATATGCCCTTTTTATCAGAGGTAACGCTGCCGGACAGCATTACAGAGATCCGCGGGCAGGCATTTAAAAACTGCAGAAGCCTGGAACGTGTCACATTGCCGGAGCATCTGACGTATCTGGGCGGGGAAGCATTTTACCATTGCAGTAGCCTGGAGGAGATAAATCTTCCGGCGGGACTGACGGAGATCCGCGGCAACACCTTTGAAGAATGCAGCAGCCTGCTGCGCATAGAGATCCCGGATAACGTGACCAGGATCGGCGGACATGCGTTTTATGGAAATACCAGTCTGGAGGAGGTGGTGATCTCCCCGGACAGCAAGCTGCAGCAGATCGGGTCTTCCGCTTTCCGGTGCTGTGATTCTCTGCGGGAGATCACACTGCCCCGGGGCGTATCTGTCAATGAACGTGCTTTCAAGGAGACACCTGTAAGGATCGATTACTATGAATACTAAATTTATTCATTTGTTATATGTGCCGACCATGGCATGTAATATGCGGTGCCGGTACTGTTATCTGGAGGACCACACTGTAGATACCCCGCGGGGCGGAGATTGCCTGGAGACCCTGCAATATGCCATCGCGAAATTCCGTGAAGCGGATGTGGTGCCCTTTAATATTTCCCTGCACGGCGGCGAAGTGACCACTTTACCGGAGCAGGAATTCCACGACCTGATCCAATATATCAGCAGTTACTATCAGGACATGCGTGAACTCATCACGGATGCCGGCTTCAGGGTGGGGCATCCCCACATCAAGACGAATCTGTACGGACTGGACAGACATATCGAGACCATCCGGGAGTTCAACGTGTCCATATCGGGCAGCCTGGATCTGCCGCTTTCCCTGCATGAAAAGTACAGGGTGACCAAGGGCGGAGAGGGCACACTGGAACGGATACTGGATAATATCCGACTGCTGGAGGAGATCCCTGACAAGAAAAAAGTATCTGCCACGATCTTTCGAGAGCATTTTGAACAGCTGGATCAGATCATCGAGGATATCAGATTCCTGGACCGGAACACGTGCCTGGATATGAATGATTTTAATTTTATGATAGGGTTTGACTACAATTCCTGTGGCCTGCTGCATCACATGAGTGAAGAGGAACAGCTGATCTTTTACCGGCGGATGCACGAGGCTTTTGACGGGACCAATCTGGATGCCGGGGTCAACGGTGCATGGTTCGATGAGTTCGGACCGGAATACTGCACCAACTGCGATAATTGCGGAGAGAAATTTTTCCTGTTGGAGCGTAACGGAGACATCTATTCCTGTGTCAGAGGTCAGAAGAACGAAGATTTTTACTATGGCAATATCTACCGTGACACGGTGGATACCATTTTGAAAACCGCTGCACGGAAGATCTTCCAAAACCATAACAGACAACCGTTTCCCGAGGAATGTGCGAGGTGCGCTTACCTGTATCTGTGCAAAACGGGCTGCCCTTTTGTGAAAAATGTTTATGGATCCGGCAAAAGCTACACCTGCCTGCTGCAACAGCAGATGTACCGGGACCGCGGCTATGCCCCGGATGCTTCTGCTGACGAGACGGCATATGAATATGTGACGAAAATGCGTCTGGAGGAACCGGAAAAGTATCTGCCTGCAAAAGCATCCACAGAATATCCTGCGCTGGAACAGATCATTGCACAAGATGCGAAGTTACAATATATCTATGACAGCGGTGTGTTCGAGCTGGACGTGGATGGAACCAGATATCCGCTGATCTCCCAGATCCTTAGGAAGTCCAGGGAGATCCTATATCTGACGCCCATCAGTACGGTAAAGCTGCGCATGAAAAAGCATATGCTGGAGGAAGAATGCGATTATCCGGAGAACAACGCATTGTACCTGATGCTGTTGTCCGGAGATCCCGTGACTTACGGGGATGAAGGGAGAACAAAACAGCGGCACATTGCCACGCATCAGATTTATAAAGGGGTGCTGGACCATTCCGGGGACAACGAAGAAGAATGGTATGTATATGATATTTCCGGGCTCCTGCGCGAATATGCACAGGAATATGCCATGGACAGCCCGAACAATCTGTTGTGCACCACTACGGAGCTGAGAGACTGCCATTACCGGAAACAGGAAAATAATGCCTATTACCATATACAGGCCATCAATCTCCCCTTTCAGAACATTGAATTTTATTATCTGACACTGGAGCAAAAGAATGACAAGGAGGCTTTCCATGAATTTTGAACCGCAGACCTATGAAGAACTGATCCGCATGAAGCGTTGCGTGGAACTGACAAAATATTATGAGGTGACAGAGGAGGAGCTTTGGGAGATCTATCATTTCCTGGAGCAGGAGCCGGAGGCTTTCATCAAGGGAGGCAGACAGAATCTGTCCCTCATCATTGGGCAGAATACTGCAAAAACCCAGAAGGTGATCATGGCGAACTGCACCGACAGCAGCATTGATGGAATCCTGCTGTCACGGACAGAATGCAAAGTGTTTCCCCATTACACACCATCCTCAGGCTCCGGCAGCAGCGGTGGTTCCTCTTCCAACAACAATAATAACAATAACAACAATAATAACAACAATAACAGATAGGACACGAAAGCAATGGCATTCATATCCGAAACACTTCAAATGCGCAGGCTTACAGAAAGCGGCGTCAATATCAAGACTACCTACATCGTCGATGGCACCCTGAGGTACCGGTCCACAGACGGAACCTGTCAGGATGATGTGCACAGTGGTATCCGCTGCCGCAAAGAGTATTTCCGGCAGGGGAAATTGCTCCATACAGAGAAAATCTTCGATTCCCGCATGGAGTATACCTATGTATCCGGAATGGATGAAGAGGCACAGCATACCTGTGAAAACTGTGGCTTTACCGGCAAAGTAAAGGAATTTGTGAACGGCTGTCCCTGCTGTGATGCGGCCTCCAACATTGACTACGCAGACAAGGAGCTGGGCAGCAAGCACCATTATGATCTGGTATTGCAAAGCCCGGTCTACCGGATCGTCACGGGAGTGGTAGATTACATCGTATCATTCCTGCTATGCAGCCTGTGGATCATAAATACCTCCAGGACCTTCAATGGCTATGATGTGGGCAAGATTTTCATCTACAGCACAATCCTGGCTATGATCTTCTATTACTTTTTCTACCTGTGCGATGCTTATGCGGTATTGGGGCCTGTCAGACGATACAAAGAAAAACAGAACCGTCGGCAGCAGGAATTCTGGACCGGCACCGGCATCGACAAAAAGCGGTTCTATAATAACCTGAACTACGAAGCCGGAAGACGCTACTATTCCCGGCCGGATGTCATTGATTACGACATTATGGACTATACCGGTCTGCAGGAGCATGTGGAGAATGGCATACTGTGCGTGGATGTGGAGTTACAGGTCAGACTGGTGTATCTGCGAGGTGGCCGGATCACATCCGCATATCAGAAGGATACCTTCTCCCTCAGCCACAACGACAGAGTCATGACCCTGGACAGCGGGATCCACGTGATCAAATGCCCCAAATGCGATGCCAATATCGATGTGACTAAAGGCGTGTGTGAATATTGTGGGACCGAGATCGACAGCCTGCAGGAGTGGAAGCGGATAAAAAAATAAGATCTGGAAAAAATGCTGTTCACGTTCAAAAAATGCAAAAATCAACCACCGGTAGAATGACATTATTCTCCGAATCTGGGATACTTTCATTAAAAACAGGAAGGTATCCGGGATGGAAAAGGCAAAAGTAACAATGAGAAACTGGAAGCCCTATGTATATGACGGAGAGTACAATCTGTCGGGGACTGCGGACGTACATCCGCGGCTGGGAAGAAATGTCTATGTAGCCACGACGTCCACGTTGGTCAAGGCTTCTCTGGAAGAGGATGTTCTGATCTATGAGACCAGAAATACGGTCTATCACTGCCCGCTGAAATATATGATGGTATCGCCGTATGGGAATGTAGTACAGAAATACCGGGAGGAACTGGCCCGTCTTGATACTTCGGAAAATGCACTGGACCGGATCATTGCCGCAGCAGCGAAAATGTCACTTGGAGAGCCGGAGGATACGGCGGATGAAATGGTGAGAAAGATCCGTGCTCTGCAGGAGACAGGACAGCAGGAGATTGCGCAGATGGAAGAACAGGAGAAGCAGCGTCTGCTCGAAATTGCCGGGAAATATGAGGACTGTGTCTACATTGAAGTGTCCAGCGTTCACAGCGGAAGCAAATTGGTATATCA
>NZ_QUIU01000020.1:0-73751 GCF_003480225.1 Clostridium sp. AM34-9AC | reverse complement strand
CGGCTGTCATAGGTGTAGGCTGCGCCTGCCCCGTCATCGTTTTCCGGCTCGTAGCCGTAGGGACTGATCTCTTTCCGCAGCCTGTCATTCCGGTCATAGAGATAGCGGGTCACCCCTCCTGCCGGATTGGTTCTGTGGGTCGCCCGGTCTTTCAGGTCATACCGGGTGCTGCTCTCCAGACATTCCCCGTCCGTTCCCAGAATGGCCTGTTTCAGCACATTTCCGGCCGCATCATAGGCATACTGCACCCGTCTGTCGATACCGTTCTTTCTGTCAAGGACTCTCTCCTCGGTCAGGCGGTCATCCGCATCGTAGCTTCTGCGGATCTCGGAGCCCTTCGGGGTGGTGATCTTTGTCAGGTTGCCGTTGGCATCGTAGGCATATCTTGTAACGGCGGCCTGTACCGGGCCGTTGCCCTGGATTTCCTCCGTCCGCTGAACAAGCCACCCGTTTTTATTGTAGGCATAATGAATAACACTATGAACACCGTCCGCAATGACACGCTCTTCCAGCGTTACATTTCCCAGACAGTCATAGTCGTAGCGCATTTTTGCCCCAAAGTCATCTTTCACTACATTCAGATGATTGTTTTTATCGTAGGAAAAATGGATCCGGTGCCAGCCATCCGGCTCTCCGTCCCGTTCTACTTCCTGTTGTCCGTAGGCCTCCTCCACCTTATTGCCCTGACTGTCATAGGTGTAGGCGATGACACGGTACAGCGCAGGATCGGTCTCCTGCACTTTTATCTGTTCCCGGATCTTCCAGCCCAGATCATTATAGGTATAGAGGACCTCCTTTCCTTCGCCGTCCACTTCCCGGAGGATCTGTCCGTGCCCGTTGTACTCGTAGGTGTGCAGGATGTTCCCCCCGGGATCCTGTACTTCTGTCATCCGGCCGCAGGCGTCATAGGCATAGCGGTAGCCATTGCCGTCATCCGAATCTGCATCATAAGATTCCGGCCGTACCTGTTTGATCATGTTGCCATCCGCATCATAGAATCTCCGCTCCACGCCTCCGTCCGGATAAAGGATACGGATGCAGTTCCCGTCAGAATCGTACTCATAGCGGGTTCCTTCTCCCTCTTCGCCTTTCAGGGCATAGCTGACCGGATGGATCCGGCTGGTGATGTCCCCGTCAAAGTTACGGAATACACGGTGATGTTCCTGCAGGGGAGATATGGTATCTACCACACGTTCCAGAAAATCGTGGCGGTACTCATAGCCGCTCTCTTTCTTTTCCCACTGCACGGGTGGATAGTAAGTGGTCAGATTGCCCATGCGGTCATAGAATCTACGGGTGGTGTAGCCTTCCCCGTCGATGCGGCTGGTGACAAAGTTCCTGGAATTGTAAGCCAGCTCCACCGTGCCGTAAGTATTGCTGATGGACAGTCTGCGGCCTACGGTATCGTAGCCGTAGGCAGTCTCCTCCCCCTTCGGCGTAATGACACGGCTGGGGTATGCCCGGTTGGCTTCATATTCCTTAAGGCTTTCGTTTCCGAGGGCATCCCGCTCCAGAATGCATCTTCCCCTGAAATCATACTTCCGGGCCGTTTCTTTCCATTTGCCCTCTTTGATCTTTTCCATCATCCTGACCGGATTGTGTTCCTGGTCATAAGTATAGAGGGTCTCTCTTCCGTCGCTGTCCCATGTATGTACCAGATCATGGTGCTCATTATATTCATGGTGCACTTCAAAGCCATCCGGGAATTTTTCCCGGATGCTTCTTCCATAGGCATCGTACTCCCACTCTTTCCTGCTGCCCAGACGACTGATTTCTTCCACCTTTAAGTTGTCATCCGAATACTGATAGGTCTGAAACGAATCATCCTCATAAATTACCCGTTCCTTCAGAAACCGGTTATTGTATTCATAGATCTCCGTCTTGCCCGTTTCGCTGTAATAAATGGTATTCCTGTGATGAATATCATCATAAGTAAAGGTCTGGTACACACCGCTTGAAAAGTTCTGACGGGTGACCCTGCCCTTCACGTCATACTCGTTCTCCAGATAACAACTTCCGTTCTGATCCGTAACGGAAGAAATATGTCCGTTTTCATCATATTCGTAGTGGGTAATCCCCTCGTCCGTATGCACCACATCCACCAGAAGATCGCCCTCATAGCGATACTGGATCCTGCGTCCGATCTCATCCGTAATCTGCAGAATACGCCCACCCCGGCACTCTACCTGAAGTACATTGCCCAGGGGCGTAACGATCCGTTCCAGCCCCTCTTCTCCATAGGCAAAGCTTAAGCGCTGCTGATTTGGATATTCCACAGACTGAAGCAGTCCTCTGGCATCATAAACACTCAGGGTATGGTCCACCACATCCGTAAGCACATACCGCTCCTGTCCGGTTATCTCTGCCTCCTGTACTTCCATCAGGAATCTGGATGCTCCCTTGCTCTGGTTCACCCAACGGCCATCCTGCTCCTCGTAGCACACAGAATGACCCGTGATGGTCTCCAGATGAACCCGGGTATGCTCCACATCCCTTGTATCCCGATATATCCTGCTGGCATATGGGAATTTCCATCCCAGCCCCAGTACAGAGACCGTATTATTGGTAGAATAATAGGACCGTTCCAGTTTCAGGGCAAAGGGCACGCTGGCCAGCAGGAAATCCGTAGCCTGAATGACATAGATTCCCGTGACTGCGTCCACAGGATCGCTGATAAAAGCGTCCAGTCCATTAAAGAAAAGATTCTGGATAAGGCTGCTCTTCAGATCAAAGTCCTGTTCACTCAGAGCAGAACCCACCCCATCTATGCCGGTGTCAATAAAACCGCCCAGAAATGTCTTAATGAGATGGTTTCCGAAGGAACATCCTTCAATACCTAATTTACTCAATAGTCCGTCACGGATGCCACTGCCGGTACTGCCCTGTGCAAATCCTATCCCGATATTCCATAGTGTCCTGGCAGGATTGATCTCTCCTGTCCGTGCCAGATCATCAAAAATACCATCCAGGACATTTCCCCCTATCTGCATGACTGCCTTCAGACATTTTGCTTCCTTAGCAAGATGTATGAATTTTTTTGCTGTCATCAATTTATTAAATGCACTACCTATTGCACAGCCGGATACAACACCGAAGGCAATCTCCGTACCCGCTCTCACCAGTTCATACAGGAGCTCGTTTCCACCGAATACGTCATCCCGCATGAAATTGTGTCCCTGACTTAAATCACCGCTTTGGGCATTTTTGTAATTGTCTATTCCTTCTCCCACATCTGCAGCAGCATATGCAGCCGTAGCTGCTCCCAACACCACGGTTGCAATAATAACTGCCGCAGCACCGCCGGTTGCTGCGGTCAGCGCTACCGCTACCGCCACAGTTGCAACTGTGGCAGCCACTTTTACGATCCCTTTCAGAATACCGGTTCTGCCTTCCTCGAATTTCTCCACCAGCTCATTGCTGACATCTTCATTGATATTTTTTCTGTTGGTCTCATCATTTGCTGTTACAGATGATCTGAGTTCTTCCAGAGACGGATTTGCAGCAGGCGACCGGTCCGATGCATCCATCTTTACAAAGGCTGCTATAATCCGTGCCTCATCCGTTAAGTTGATCTGAGAACCGTTCCCTCCGACCTGAACCGTCAGTTCCTCCGCCTCCAGCACCATTTGTCTGGAAGCCTGTCCGTCTTCCTCTGCAGGATCGCCCACAATCAGGTTCTTTTCCGCATGAAGACAAATCTTCTTCCCTGTGATAAGGGCATTTCCATCCGTATCCAGATAGACACAGGTCTGCTTTTCCTGATCGGCAGATACGATAGCCTTAGATGGAGTCATCAAAAGTTCCGCCCCATTTACATTGGAAAAAGATTTGTTGTCCGGTATCTGTGCATAACCGGATGAGGAGGAACCTCCGGATGTCCGGATGGCATGAACTGCAATAGCATCTTTCTCATCATCCCCGGGGAAGTAAATATGTACCTGACTTCCCACCTCCGGCATACAGTAGATAAAGCTGCTCTCGATCGCATAAGTAAAGTATTTTACATTAGGGGAATTATCATATTCCGGATCAATATGGAAATGCACCCTGACACAATTTCCCGAACGCTCTTTTACCGTAGCGGGGATGCTCATACCGAAAATATGAGGATTCTTTTCAGGGGCACATAACACACCCTTTCTCCGGCTCAGTTCATAAGTCCGTACAAGTTCTCCTTCTACCGTCTGATACTGTATCCTTGTGACAATGGCACTGATTCCCCGGAAGCGTACCTTCTGTGCCAGACAGAAATCCTGCCTGGCAGTCACTTTCCATTTAAGGGTTTCCTGCGGAAGGATTTTCTGTTCTCTGCCCAGACGATAATACTGGTCCATATCCTTGATCTCTGTAAACTCTTCATCGCTCAGGACATATTCTTCCCCCAGATCCGGAATTCCAAAATAGGCCCGTCCATGCGCCGCACGGCAGTCCGGTACCATAAAGGTATGAAAATGACTGGCAAGACGCACGAGGAAATTCCAGTCGCTCTCCTCATACTGAAGCAGGAAATCAGGAATCACAGCACCTTTGGTAGCACAGTCCAGAATTTCCGCATCCTTCTGATTCTTAAGGACCTTGTCCATAACCTGCCTGTATGTTGTGTCTAAGTTCAGAAAGCTCTGGCTTACCGGTGCAAGCCCCCATTCCATGGTATAAGAAGCTGCTTCCAGCTGCAAAAGGTGCAGGCTGCGATCCTGCTCCATTTTAGCGTCTGTAATCTTTCCGGCATATAAAAGCCCATCAGCCTCCGCCTTATATACCTCTATATCATCCCCATCCCCAATACCATGAATGAGAGCTTCTATCTTTTCTTCTTCCACCAGAAGTAACAGCCTTAATGTGACATGGTCATTAAATGACGCATTCATTTCAAATGCTTCTACTCCAACCGCACCTTCAAAGGGAAGTCGAATGAAAAGACCCTGATAAGCAAGCTCCATACCTTTTTCCTCCTATTCCGGCTGTCCCGAAAGCAAGATCGTTACACATCCTCCGTAACTGCACATGATACTGCATCTGCGCAACAGCAACGGTTCCCCATTAATAAATACCTTTTCATGCCCTTCCAGCCATTCTCCGTCCGCGGGGAACTGGGCCTTGCACTCACCAACAAAATCTGAACTCATTTCTTCCAGCTTTTCTTCTTCGGTCTTTTCTTTCTTTTTCATCCCTAATAGTTTTTTTGCAAGACCGATCCCTGCTTTTATGATTGTTACACGCTCATTCCATTTCTTTGTGAAATAGCCCACCACATCGTCCCGCCAGTCTTTTTTGGATTCTATGATGGCGTTGGTTTTTTCAATCTCCGCCTGAACATCAGGGTTCTCCCTGCTGTGGCATCCACCGAAGTTAATGATATTTGTATTCAGAATCATATCTTTTACCGTCATCTGCGGTATCTGGTGCGTCAGTACCCCATGGGTAGCATCCAGTGCCAGATAGCTTTCACGCATACCAAAAGGGCACTCGATCCGGGCACAATGTACCACATAAGCGGTGTCATTTACACGGCTGTCACGAAGTTCCTGTTTTTTGGCCTCCACCGCTTCCGCTGCCGCCTGCGCCCCCGCTGCCGCAGCTTCATAGTTCTCATTTGCCGCTGTCTCAGCCACTTGTGCATCGCTTAATTCCTGTAACGTTGCCTCCCACTCTTCCACACTGATTTCACCGTTCATATACTTTTTCTCTGCCAGACATACCGCTTCATCGGCGGCAGCAACTCTTTCCCCAGCCGCCGTAACAGCATCCTGCGCTGTGAAGAAATTCTCATAGGCAGTATTCTGTGCATCCTCCAGTTCTCCCAGACTTGGCTGTATCTCACTCATTTACTGCACCTCCACTTCTTCAAAGTGTATTCCCATCGGCCTGCGCCGCAGCAGGCTCTCTGCCAGAGGCAGACTGACAATCGGATCCTTTCTCTGGTTCCCTTTCAGCAGGAACAGGTTATGCTGTCCAATTTTCCCGCTGTCTAAAACCAGACGCTTTACCGTCCCGTTGGGATAATATTCCGTCTGACTTCCCACCGCATCCAGCTGATCCATTAACGTATGTACATACCGGTACTGCCGGGAACTCTCCTTGTGGATTAGAACTACCTCCTGGAAGAACAATCCCGGTTCATACGCATCCAGAATATTCCGGAATCTTCTGGAGAACATGGTTACCGGATGCTGTAGAAAATCCCATCTGGCCTCGTTGCCATCCCCTGCCAGATACAATGCCACAACACTGTCCAACTGGCTGCTGTCCTCTTTAGAAAACACATGACGGCTCCCATTGATATCAAAATCACGATACTGAATAGATCCCGGCAGATTTTTGTCCTGCGTAATAAAGAAATACCTCATGATTCTTCCTCC
This sequence comes from Clostridium sp. AM34-9AC, assembly GCF_003480225.1. Lineage (NCBI taxonomy): Bacteria > Bacillati > Bacillota > Clostridia > Eubacteriales > Clostridiaceae > Clostridium > Clostridium sp. AM34-9AC. The sequence goes on along the minus strand of NZ_QUIU01000020.1, from coordinate 67,392 downwards.
CTGTCCAGACGGATTACCTGAAGCTGCTCTGCACTGATTTCCAGAAACGGAACACTTTCTGCGGGGAACACAGCGGCAGTAAGTTCAGCTCCGGCAAAAGATGTCTGTTCAAACGTGCACTCCCGAAAATCTGCCCCCCACAGATTACACCCTTCAAAGCTGCATCCCGTCAGTCTGGTTCCGGGGAAACGGCTTCCTTCCAGATTGCAGTTCTGAAATACAATGTTTTGTACGGTGCTTTCCTCAAACGTAATAAAGCGCATATCCATGTCCCGGATCGTTCTGTCTGCATAGGTGCCTTTATACCAATAACTGAACACCATCTTTTCCGGCTCTCTGGCTGCCTTTGACAGTTCGGTCTTCCAGACGCCGGGATCCTTTTCCACCCGGTCCGTCTGAACCAGTATTTCGGTCTGATCACGATATTCCCCCCACCTCAGGACCCAATAGGGAGAACGGGTAACAGGCTCAAAGATTCCCTTTTTCTCCCAGTCCCGCAGACGATAGCGAAGCACCTGACAGATCATATTGTCCATAATGGTCAGTTCATCAAACAGCAGATTCTGAATGTCATATTCATTGACAGAGACACCATATCCCTGATTGGCACAAACTAACTCATTCCAAAGTTCATCCAAAGGTGTAAGCAATTCCTTTACATCCACATACACCTCAACCGGTTCCTTATCCATATACCAACTCATATCGAGACCGTGAAGCTGAACCCGATAGTTTCTGTTGATCGTATCTGACTTCAACAGAGAAAAATACAAAAAACATACATACTCCTTTCCCTGTTTTTCCATCTGCTCTCCCAGAAGCTTCATGGCCTTTTCTACCACAGCCTCCCAATCCTCGGCATGTTCCAGAACAGAATCCCCCATATGGCTGCGGAATGCTGCTATTTTTCTCGATACCGCTTCTCTGTAATTCTGCAAAGCCGTTTCTCTGTCCATCTGTCTCTCCTTCAAAACATGTTAATCCACGATTACTTCTGTTCCCTGCATAATAACGTTGCCTTTGCTGGATACAATCTGTCCGCCGCTCAGACTATGCATAATAAATTGTTCCGATACATGAAGCGTCACCTGCTCCTCCGCATGAATCGCAATCTCTTCCTGTGCCATTGCCTTCACCATAGACTGAGATTGTATTTTGACCTTTCCATCCGTCTGAATTGTCACTGCGGATGCTGCTTTTCCACAGGAAAGCTTTATATACCCCGGGGCCAGTGCAAGCTCCTGCCCGGATTTGGTGCGCAGATACCGGTTGTCCGGATCGCTCATCCGATCTTCTCCACTCTGCGGTGCATCGTAATTACTTACAGCACTCAGTGCAATTGCCTCAGATTCTGCCTTGGAAGGAAAATATATCCGCACATCATCTCCCACCTCCGGCATGCAATACCATCCGCTGCCATCTGAGGATGCAGACAGGGTGGAATAGGGGAACCAGTACAATGCACGTTTCCTGCTGTTTCCATCAATTGCCATTGCTACCTGCATTTTTGTACCTGATACGTTCACCACATTGCCATTCAGCGCTACCCCGATCAAATGCATAGGATAGATCACAGGCCTTGTAAGCCCCTTTGCACTTTGTAATTTATAAGTTCCCTGCATCTCCTGATCTTCAAAGGAATATCTGCATGCATAAACCACAAAAGGATTTCCCTGTATCCGGACCGGATCAAAGATTCCCATAAGCTGTTCTGAAACGACCGTATAGCGGGTAAAATCCGATGCATGCACCTCTCTGCCGTTTGCCTTCAGCTCATAATATCCGTCCATATCCTTTTCCATATCCAGAATATGACAGGGAAATGCTGACTCCATAAGCTCCGGAACTCCCGCATATAATTTTAAGCCGGGCTGTCGGCAGTCCGGAGTGATCATAATACCTTCCCTGGAAAGCACTCTCTGCAGGAATTCCCAATCCGTCTCCTCATACTGAACGATCAGACTTCCAACCGCCTTTCCCGCAGCAACATAAATCAGATCAGCATCCTTATAATTTGCCAGTATTTCCTGTGCTAACTCCTGAAAAGTCATCTTAGCGTTCTGGAAAGAACGGGAATGTTTCTCCCGATCCATAAGCCAGCTGCGGCTCTTTCCTTCTATTCGTACAGTCTTCACCTGACCGCTTTCCGTTATCTGAATATCCGTCAGGATGCCGGAGAACAGGATCTTCCTGCCTTCTCCTTCGCGCAGAAGTACTTCAAGATCCTGACAATCTGAGATTTCAAATACAAACTCTTCTTCTGTCACACGGGCAAGGATCACCAGCGTACTATGCTCTCCTGCCCGGGATTCTATTTCACACTCCAACACCTCTGCCAGATCCAGCCCGTTTACTTCTATATCATGCAAACTGTACATAATATCCCTCCGCTAATTGTTGATAATCATAGCAGCATCGATTTTCACTGTTTCGTCTGTTACGGTAATATTTCCCCCCGCATCATTGATAAACTGTATCCGGGATCCCGCTGTCACACTCATCATTCCATCCGTGCTGAAACACACTGCCTCCGCCGCGCTGATTTCAATGTCATCATCGGTAACAATTTCGGCGTTTCCATCATTTGTCAGAGTGACAGTTCCTTTATTTCCGCCAACGGCCAGTTGTATTCCGCCTTCTATAAACCGGACAGCCTTTCCATCCGGCATGGTAATATCCTTCAGATCAGGCCTGCTCATCGGACTGTCAGATGCAGGCGACGAATCTCCCTGAATATTTGCAATCGCATAGCTTTCCTTCTCATCTGCGGTGGGGAAGAAAATCCTTACCTGATCCCCCGGTCTGGGCATGCAATACCATCCACTTCCATCCGGAGATGCTGCCACTGTAGAAAAGGGGAAAAAATACTTTTTCCTGTAATTTGCCAAAGCATCCGTCTCTAATTGTGCCTGAAGCCGATTCCTGCTGGCGGCCGTAACCACCCCGTTTATGGATACTCCACCGAGGAACGGATTGTAATATTTCAGTTTCCTCAGTCCCTCTGCAAAATACAGATAATATCTGCTGACAAAAAGTCCCTGCCGGAAAAATCTTTCGATTTTTCCGATATACAGTTCTTTCCCTTTGAAAAGCACTTTTTCTCCCAATGGAAGAATGTCATATGTCTCTATCTGATAGCAGATCTGCCCTTTCAGTCCTTTTTTTGTCTCTCTGGGCGCAGCATTACGATGCAGAACATAGGGAAGCAGATCCCAGTCTGCATCCTCCTCTGTATCCATCAATCCTACTCTCAGATAAATCCCCGGTTCATTGCCTGCAATATACGCACTGGCACCATACGCGGAAAGAACACGGTTCAGAAATTCCCAATCCGTTTCCTGATACTGCACCATAATCTGCCCTAATGCCTTATCTTCTATGGAGAACAGAATCTGACTTTGCGAATAAGGCTCCAATATCTTTTGAATTAACTGGTGGGAGGTCATGGCCACGTCCTGAAAAGACCGGTTCCTTACTGTAAGATCCATCTGATAGCTTTCCGTCAGTGCCTCCAGATGCAGCACACACCTTCCTCCCTGAGCCTTTACTTCCATACAGGTCACCGTGCCGTAAAACAACGGTTTTATGGTCTCTCCGAGCATTACAAATAATCCGATATGACCATCTTCCTCGTACAGAAGATAATCCTTCAGTTCCTCCTGCGTCTCTGCATCTGCGGAAAGAAATCCGTGCTTCCCGGGATTTTCACTGATGCAGCATGTCAAAACCGACAGACGCGTACTTCCCAGTATCAGAAAAAGACTCCCATAGGTAATCGCATCCATACGCTGCTCCCTCCCTTCTAACGGTTCATTTCCTCAATCACATGCACCATTGCCTCCAGCAACAGTCCCATGCCTTTTTGCTCTTCCTCCGGGCAATTCAGGTTTCCCGCATATATCCTGCCGCCTTTTTTCAACCGAAAGACGATGTTAAAAAGACGTCCTCTGGATGTAGGCGCCGTATAGCAGAAATATTCCATATTTCCTACCACCGCCTTTTTCCCGGGCTTAATATATATGTGCATATCCTTCATGGCTTCTTTGGTCTGCTCGATCCATTTATTCAGAGGCATCTTCACTTTTGTGCAAGGTGCATCAGATACATTAAAAACAACCTTGCGTGCATTGCTTGCCAAAAGAATCATTCCGCCTTCATTTTGCTCCACATCATAGAAATTTTTAATAAAAGGAACCGTCAACCGTCCTTCCAACAGGTCCTTCGGTTCAAACTCCAGCAACAATGTATAGAGATACTGTCGTCCGCTTCGTATCCCCTCCATCATCTCCTCCAGCGTATAAGTAATCCGCTCCCTGGGATCATACTGTTTCCGCAGGCGTTCTCTTTCCTCCTGTTCTTCCCGTTCCCGCTGCTCTCTGATAAACCGTGCTATGGACAAATCCATTTCGTTTTCCATGCCTGCCGCCTCCTTTTCCCTCACACCGTTAAAGCATGAGCAATGTTCCCTCTTTCTTTCGGGTCTGTCCGGGAATCTCTTCCCTTCCGCCCGCTTCACCCAGAATCTTTTTCAATGCGCCATACATCTGCATATTTGTGTATTCCTTATTCTGCCCCAGCCTTGCATGAAGATAGGCACGGACCGCCTCATAAGGCATGGCTTCCTTGCTTTGCAGACATTGGAGACAGAATGCACAATCCCACGGATCTGTCACAGCATACTTTAATAATTCTCTTGCAAAGCTCTTTAAAATCTGCGGCCAGATGCCGGGATGATCCGGTGCGGCATAAGGCACGTAAATACGATTCACCGTATCAAATTCGGTCTCGTAATCATAAAAGTCCACATAGTCTGAGCGAAGTCTTGCTCCCGCCTGAAGTTTAAACCGTGCCAGCTCCAGTTCCTGTTCTGCATCCGGCTCCTGTTCATCCACAATGATTTGTGACAAATACTCTTCACCGCCGCTGCCGATGGTCTTATCCCAGAAATGTACCTTTACATATGCCATTTTTCCTTCTGCTTTACACGAAACAGGATATGGTCTCTCCAGAAAATAGGGCACACCTTTGTAACACAATATTCCCGGCAGAAGAATCATCCCTGTCTCCGTTCCCGTAATGTCACATCCATACAGAATTCCATCGCTGTAATTCTGATACTGCAATCCAAACAGGCTTCTGGGAAAATCCCTGAGATTTTCCAACATCTCTTTTTTTAAAAGTCTTTTGGGTTCAAACACAGGATAAATATTCTGAAACATTTTCTCTCCCTTCAGCAGATCGCGATCTCCTCGATCCGCATCGTCTCCTCTACTCCGATTATCCCGAAATGATATTCATAAAAGATTTCCACCCGATACCGGATGTCCAGAAACGTATCGATCAGGAATCGGATCCTCTGCTCCAGGTTCCGCTCTCTCTTCCATCCGGTATAGATCAGAATCTCATCCGGATAGGCGTTGTTGTGATAGACGATGCTATCCGCCACCAGACCATGAACCATATCCAGAAAAACCGGCAGGACACTGCCTGTCCGGAAGCTGTTCAGCCATCCGCCCAGCAATATCTCCTGCTCTTTGCTGCTCATTGACCGGAATACGTTTCCTGCTATTTCTCCGAAGTTTCCGTCCAGAATCTCTTTTGCAAGAAGTCTCTTGTGGTAATCTTCCCTTGTCATGCCCATCCTGATATCATTCTGTGCCAGCATATGCAGGCATAAATTTGTCAGACTTTCCCGCAGTGAGGGGAACTCTGCCTCATCCGGTGGAAACATTTCACAGAATATGTCATAAAAGCGATAATAGGTATTCACCTCTATGTTGATGTCTTCCGGCTGCTCCTCTTCTCCCAGCCAGGTCTGGTTGAGACAGGGCAGGGACAGTTCCATATACCCGCTGCCCTGTGGCGCATGGACAAACCGAAGTCTCTCTTCCGGAATCTGTTCCTTTTTCGCTTCCAATAGTACTTCCCAGAGGTACCTCATACCAATATTCCCCCACAGTCATATTCCGGATAGATCCGCTGTACCTCAGATACCAGAAAACTCAGAATATCTCTCTGCAGCCACCTCTCCTGTTTTCCCGGTTGGAAATAGAGAACCAGTTTCTTCTGCGTTGATCTGAGCCGGATCTCATCCGGAATAAAGCAGTTCACCGCGTATGTCTCCCTATTGCCCGGAAAGTCGTCCTCTACCTGACAGTCCTGATAACGTACATAATCCTCCAGCCCGAATCCCTTTATGAAATGCGCCAGCTCTGTTTTGGTCCTGATCTGCTGGTTCCACTTTCTCTGGTATTTCTCTGCAAAGCTTTCTTCCCGGCCATTTCCCATGATGGGAAAGGTATAGCGGTCTATCTTCTGCTCCTGGGAAGAACGGATCTGATAGATCCCCCATTTTTTTGCTTCACCGGTTTTACATACGATTCGTAATCTTTCCCCTTCCTGACTGACACTCTGTACATTCCTGTCATCCTCCACCAGATATGCATGATTTATTCCATGCTTCTTCAGGGAAACGCTGTGTTCATAATTCTGATGGTCTCCGCAGGGTATGGGGAAACCGATGCTGTCCAGCTCAAGTCTCTGAATATTCCATACCGGAATGACATCTTCTTGAATCATACTGCTGTATTCTCCAAACTGGATGGTTACCCGCCTGATTTTCTCTTTGCCGGTAATTCCTTCCGGGAGTCCGGTCACGATCATGTCCGCCATCTTATACAGATAGGGTGCATTGGCGGTCTGCCAGGGTATGCCGTTTCTGGTAAACAACAGATACAGGTATTCTATTTTTTTCAGATACTCCCGATTTTCCCGCAGACGGATCTCCACCTTCCATTCCTTCTCCGGTTCTTCGGTCTCGATGACGCCTTCAAACACAGGCTGCAATGCCAGCAGTTTCTGCTGTTCCAAAAAATCGCAGCGTAACATGACTTTCATCAGCCGGAACGCTCCCTCTTCTTCCACCGCCCGCAGAATTCCCTTCATATCATACAGTTTTTCTGCCAGATCACTTTCATCCATTGGTGACAGCAGATGGTGGGAGGCATCGAAAAATTCCCTCTCCACAATGCCTGTCTTTACATAATAGCGGTTTTTGTCATAGTCCAATTCTTCTTTGATGCGGCGCTCCAATCCCTCGTACATCTCCCGATTCGTGTCATACAGGGATAAAAAGACTCCTTCCATCAGATTCTTGAAGATCACCCTTTCTTCCAGACTGCTTATGGATTGTATCTCCTTCTGGATTATCTCTTTCATTACGTCCATGCCGTCTTCCTGACCTGACCACCCCATAATGCACACCTACTTCCTTCCGTCAAAGAAATTCAGTTCCCAGGTATCGTCTTCAAAATCGAAGAAGGTTTCTGCACCTTTATATAGTTCCTCTTGATCTCTCAGGATGGGCAGCACCACAAATCCCCAACGTTCCTTGGAAACCCATACAAAGAACTTCATCTCTCCCTCTAAAATGATATCTGTTTCTTCCTGAATCACCGTACCCGCATAATCCTCGTCGATCTCCTTCTGGGTAGTCTTCTCAAATTTAGAAGTGTCATAGGCAAAATGGTATGTCCTGAGCCATTCCCCCTGTTCATCATTAAGATACAGATCCAATTGATTTCCGATGTGGAAACGGGAAATGTATCCGATCACATTCTGCGTATCCTGACTCTTAATCAGGGTTTTCTCTTCCTTTTCATGGGTATACGCCATAATCTCATAGGGCAGGCTGCCTACTCTATAGTTCTCGTTTACCTTCATGTATCCCAGCTTGCAGTTCATAAAGTAAGCAAGTGCTCCCTCCAGACAGCACATTTTCAGTTCCGTCCCTGCATCGTCCCGCCGGACACCCTGTATCCGCTTTCCCGGAACATACTGTTTGAGCGCTTCCAGAAACAGTCTCGATTTGCAGGACTGCCCCGTCAGCTTGATCATCTCATATTCCGCAAGCTGTCCTTTTTCAAATTTCTGATCGAGAAAACGCTCCATCAGTCCATATATTTCCGGTCTCAATAGTTCCTCTATTTCATGTAAATACAGACAGATTTCCAAAGGTCCGGAAATCGTTTCCAGCTGCTCTGCAGCGGATCCGCCATCTCCTTTTCCACAGAAGGAAAGCTTCCATTTATCTAAGAAGAGATCCTCTCCCTTATTCGTGGATATTTTCAGCCTGTAACAGAATCCGGCTTGAAAAAACAGCTTTTTCACCTGTTCTGCCAGTTCAAAAAGGTAGTAGTAATTATTCTTGACGTAGAAATACTGCTCCCTGCTCCTGCCCTCATACTCCTTAAACCGGGTAGGCAGCCACTTTTCTGCCTGAAGGTATCGTCTCTCCAGTTCCTCGTAAGCGGATTTGCCTTCCTCTGCGCCCCCTATGAATAAGGCTTCTTTCGTCTGAAATCCCAGTTCTTCCGTCAGACGCAGCTTTAAAAGCTGAAGAATACGGTAGGTCAGGTTATTTCCGCCCAGATTTGTGTCGCCGTTTTCATAGCGTGTTTCCAGATCAATGATATAGGACACCCTGTTATTCTCAATCCGGAACCGCCCGGAAGTTAAATCTGTGGTTCCGCCGCCACAGTCAATCACAAGGGCGTGATACCATCTGCGTTCCTCATATGCCTTTGCCCGGATCATGCTGTGAATGCTGTGGAACAATACGGCCATTCCCTCGTCCAGCTCGCAGTTCACGGTATATTCCGGAAGCAGTTCCTTGAACACCCGCCGGAACTTCTCTTTCTGCCGGATCGGTGCCAATAGCTGAATATTGGTAAAGCTGCACTTAAACTGCTGACGCGCCATTTCCAGAAGATGATCCAGATAGGCACGGAGCATCTCTTTTCTCGGAAACTGGTATTTATATCCACTCTTTAATATGACGCTCTCCACCCGGTCTGCATCGCTGATCCACCGCTTGATATCATAAAATACAGCTGCATCCTCATCCCGGTAGTTCTGCCTGTTCATCTCCTGTGCATCATAGCCAAACAAAAATTCCGTTTCTCCGCCCGCTTTTTCCTGCACACCGATCACACTGGGAATAATCGTTTTTCCCTTCGCCGTCGCGATCCGCATACTTCCATCCGGCAGACAGATTCCCATGGTGGTATTGGAGCTTCCAAAGTCGATCACCAGCGGCAGATCGGCCTGGGGAATCTGTCTTTCCTGAACATCCAGAAGCGGAATGCGAACAGCCTCCGTATGTCCGGGCGTGAAGACATGATTTCCGTAATAACAGTCATACAGAAATTCCGAGATTGCTTCATTCGGGAAATACAGAATGGAATACTGATGCTTCTCCAACGGACATACCGGCATCCCTTTTCCCTTAAACAGATACGCCACATCCTCTATTTCCTCTATGTAGAAACAGGTATATATTTTAAATGCCTCATCCACCAGCAGGAGATTTCCGGCGAAAAGCTTTTCCTCAGATTTGATCCGGTAGCCGTCCAGTTCATTCATTTCCGTATCATGGAAAATCGTAATGGTACCGGGTATATCCACTTCCGGAGTCTCCAGAAAACGGATGACCTGATGCTTCAAAAACTCCTGTATGCGTTCCATTCCACCTTCACAGAATTCTCTGATATGTCGGTATTCCTTCTGTCCCCTGAACCGCATAATCAAACGGATCAGCCCATCCTTGTCGTCATTTTTGGCAGAAGAAACCACCAGACGCTCTTTTCTGCATATTTCACGCAGGTGAAATGTCGTCATCTTTTCCAGTTCACTCTGTCTGTAGGTATGTTTCTCCGTCACTCCCTGACTGGGATTCAGGGTATAAGTATACCGGCTCATGCTTTCTCCCATCTGTTTCCCCTTCCACACATCCTTATTCTGATTTCTGCTTCTCCGCCTCTGCCGCCTGCGCTTCCTTTGCTGCAATTCCGGCCTGGGCAGCTTCCATCTTTTTATCAATTCCGTCGGCCAGCTCCGTCAGACCCAGCTGCTTATAGGAGGCCTGGGCCACACGATAAAAGGTAATGGCACTTTCATAACTGCCTTGGGCCAACAGTTCATTTCCCTGATTTTCCATATTTATGGCGTTCTGCTGGTCATTTGTCTTCTGATCCTGATCCAGTGCCCGGCTGACCGCCTCTGCTTCGATCTGTTCCTGCAGGTGTTTCTCCGCCGCTAACTGTTCCTTTTCCAGCGTTTCTTCCGCTGCCATCTGTAACTCCAGTGCTTCCTTCTTTCCATCCATGAAGTAAAGCGCTGCAGCCTTTTCCTTTGCTTCCTGATAGAGTGCAATGGCGCCTGTCAGATTGTCATACTCCTCTTTTCTCTCTCCCTGAGCAATCAGATCAAACACTTCTATGTACCCTTCCGTCCGGTTAAGCTGTCCCTCAATATAGGAAAGTCCCACATTTCCGTTTTCCACCGCCATCTGTCTGGCTGCAAGATACAGTTCCTGTGCTTTCTGATATTCCGCTGCGCTCAATGCTTCATCCGCTAAGATCACCTGCTCTGCCAGTTTCGTATAGGAATCGGCCTCCCGATATTCCTGCTCCTTATGCAGGCTGTCGGCCAGCTTTTTCGCTGCCTCATATTCTTCCGCCACTTTCTGGAAGTTACTGCAGGCAAGGTACTCCTCACCGCTTTCCATATACTGCAACAGGGACTGCGTTTTGTTCTGAATACTGCGGTACCGCAGAAACAGGGTCACGCCGACGGTAATCACCACCAACAGAACAGGCAGGACGATCATCAGAACCTTTTTGACGGAAACCGATTTTTTCGGAGACTGATACACCTTGTTTACAGCAGTCACAGCCATGGAGTAATTGTCGATACTTCTACTGTTCTGCTCCATCAGGATACAGTCTTCCACCTGATCCAGAATATCCTTTGTCTCTTTGGCGTCATTGACGATCCGCAGGAGTTCCTGCTCTCCACACTGTTCCCATACGCCTCTGGTAAGCTGTATCAGGAGATCTCCTGCTTCCAGCTTCTTTTTCCGGGAAATCTGTATCTCCGGCTTTCCTCTTTCCCCCAGAAAGGAATAAAGATTGTTGCGCTCTTCATGCCTTGCGGCCTCATCCAGCAGGATCCGTTCCTGTTCCAGCAGATTCTGCGTCAGCGACTGGTCCTTCGTCTGTTCCAGAATCCGGGCGTTCCGGATCAGGTACAGACGGCTGTTGCCCACATGACAATAGCGAAGCGTCCGGTAGTCGGTCACTGCCACCACCACAGCAACCTTTAAATGCATTCCCGCTCTTTGCTTCAGGAGCTCTGTATGTGCTCTGAGCAGATATCGCCGGAGAGTGCCCTTTCCCATCGTGGGTGCTTCCGTAAAGTCACGGATAATACTGTCTACTACCAATCTTGCACTGTTAACGGCCGGTTCGTCATCCAGACTGTCCGCCAATACATAGCAGGCAAAATCATCCATCTCCACATAACCGAAATAGTCTCGGTTAGAGAGCTTCTGTCCCTCTTCTGATATATGAAGCGTCTGAAAATCAGAATTGATTCGTCTCATTTAAGCCTCCAACCTTTGTATCAGTATGACACTTCCATTGTCCCTCTGGGGATTTCCCTTCTGCTCTGCTGCACGGATCAGGCAGTCTGCGGATTTCTGGGAATTATCCGTGTCGATCAGGATATCCTCTATTTCTCTCCAGGAAAGTTCCTCAAAGATCCCTTTGCTCATCAATAACACTTTATCTTCCGGCTTTAGCAACACAGGCTTTTCACATACCTCTATCTCATGGAAGCCATCCTGTCCCAGATAACTCCAGACCTTTTTCTCCTCCATGCTCCAAAGCGTATCCTGTCTGGATATTTTACCGTCTTCATAGGCCTGCGCCGCCAGAACATCCAGCGTCTGCCCCTTGCTCAGCGGAATCATCTCCCCGCCCCGCATGACTGCGACACGGATATCTCCTGCCACCGCATAATACAGGTGGCTGCGATTTATAAACACTGCGCCGGTGCTGGCACCGCCTCTGCGCTCTCCTATCGTTCTCTGGATACGCTGGCTTGCCTCCAGAAACGATGTCCTGAAAAAATATATCGGATCGTTTAGCTCGCAATATGGCTCATAACGATCCAGAATCGCATCCGCTGCCACCTGTGCACACACTTTACCCGTATTGGCACTGCCGATTCCATCCGCTATGACCGCCATCAGCCCGGCACTGCTGTCCCATATCTGGGCAACGTCCGCCTGTACCTGCCGGCTGCCGGTAGTCTGCGCAATACCGATCCCCGGCCGCTTATCAGTTCCGCAGGATCCATCTCCCCATTTCAAAATGCAGCGGCAGAAGATCAAAATGATGTATACAAGCCCCAGACCTGACAACGCCTGCATACCCATCGTCATTTCAGATCCCCCCACGAGAAATTATTTCCGCACAGAGGAACAAACAGAAAACGGCTCTGCCCCAGATTGATGATATCGTAGGGATTCAGTTCCAGCGGTACATATACAGGCTTATCGTTCAGGTACGCAATACCGGAAGAATCTCCCGGAAGTATCATGGTATTTAGGTTCTTAGGATCATATACAATGATAGCGTGATTTCTGCGGTTGATCTCATTATCCCCCAGAATCTGGATATCCATTTCATCCCCCCGGCCTACAAAATTCTTACCTTCATGAATCTTGTAATCCATACCTACCTTTGCACCCTCAATGCAGATGATCCAGCCGCACACAGGACGCACCGTCTCCTCCAGTATTTCCACGGGAGGCTCAAATCCCAGCGGTTTTTCCGCAAATGCCTCGTCCTGCGTTTTCATATTGCAGTACGGGCAGATCTTCCCATAACGTCTGGGGTTATAAATGTGTCCATTCGGACATTTCGCCAAACCCATTTTCTCCCATCTCCTATCCTTTTTATCTCTACTTCACATTACGTCAGAAGCAGCTTCGTATTCGCAATGTAAAGAACATCTCCTGCCACAACCTTACAGGGGCGGTGGATCACCCTGTAGCATTCCCCGTCTTCCACCTTTCCTACTTTTACACCGTTCTGAGACCCAAGATCCTCCACATACCATTGATCCAGACAGAAATTCAGCACAGCATGCTGAAAGTCAATAAAGCTGCTGTACTCACAGTCTGACAGATCAATATCCAGCTCCTGATCCCGCCCGGCTTTTCCGATGATCAGGGAAATCTTTCCCTGCAAGTCCCATGATTTAATGGGCTTTCCTTCCTCATCCAGCAGAATCAGCCTTTGTATCCCCTGTATTCTTTCCGCCTCTGGCATGATCTCTTCCGTATTCTTGCTGCCGCTGAGCCGGAAAAGATCATATATCGCCGCTGCCATTCCGATAACAATGACAAAATAAACCGCAGGTGCAAAGCGCCATGTCCCTATTTCCTTAAAGACAAGGAAAACAGCACCTGCTCCGCATAAAATAATCAGAACATCCAGCGTCTGTTTAACTCTTTTTCCTTTTGCTTCCCGCCGCATTTCTTTTTTCTGCCTCCTGGTCTGTATGCTTCCTCTTCCGAAAAAGGCTGCAAACATTTCCTCGGGTTTGATAGGCCCCTCCGGCTTTGAGCTTCTATGGTCCTGATAAGTTTCCATCCCCCTGCCGGGTTGAAATCCGAAAAACCGTTCGAACTGTCCCATATCCGGACTCTTCTCTCCAAAAGAGGTTCTGCCGTTTTTCACTTTCTCCCCTGCGTTCACAGTGTTTCGGGGGCTTTTCAGACACTCTGCATCATATTTCTTACGGCGTTCTTCATTTTCCAGACATGCATAGGCTTCCTGAATTTCATACATGCGCTCTTGCTTTGCCTTATCATCCTTTACCACATCCGGATGATATTTCTTAGCCAGACTGCGATATGCCTTCTTTATTTGTTCCGTTGATGCCTGTCTGTCTACGCCCAATATTTTATAGTAATCTTTCATGTACTGCCGCCTGTCAGTAGATTTATCAATGGGGACCACCCGCAAGCAGGCAGCCCCCTTTTATGTCTTTCCGCCAAAGCTGCATGCGGAATTTTCCTGTTTAATTAATGCTGTACCCACCTTCTACGGATACCTGCGCCATCTTATCCTTCTTCTGCTTCATGATCAGCTTAAAAGTGCCGATGCCTTCCACATCGCCGTAATCTTCCTTGTAATCCACAACAAAAGCGTTGGGATAGGAATACTTACGGACCACCTGTGAAGCAGCAATCACTTCCACAGTGACCTTACGGTAGCAGTCAGAGTTTTCTGCAGGAACCAGTGCCCATAAGCCCAGCTGTCTGGTTGCGTCAAACGGATCTCCGTCCACGGCGGTCAGAATCTTTCCCGTAACAGTGATCGTGCTGCCCAGATCTGTGGATCTGGCGTTGCTGTCCTGCGGAATGTCAGTGCTGACCTTTACTCCGGTAATGCTTGTGGTTCCCAGTTCAATCGTGGTGTTTCCCTCCACCTTTAATGTAAATCCCATAATTGGTCTCCTTTCATCTGCTATGCGCTATCTATGTATTATTTTACCGGCCTGCCGATTACTCCTCACCGAAGCCGCCCTCAAATTTAAGATTGCTCATCTTATCCTTCTTCTGCTTGATCAGAAGGCGGAAAGTGCCTGCTCCGTTCTCATCCGTAAAATCCTCTTCGTATCCCACCACGAACGCATTGGGAATGGTGATCTGACGCACAATCTGAGATGCACTCACCACATTGATCTGCACCTTACGGTAACAGTCGGATTTCTCAGCAGGAACCAGAGACCACTTTGCAAGCTTGCTGGTGTCATCCGCTGTTTCTCCGTCTACGGCTGCCAGAATCTTCCCCGTGATCAATACCGTTGACCCCAGATCCGTAGATCTTGCATTGGAATCATGAGGGATATCCGCTCCAAACTCAATGCCGGTGATGCTGGTCTCTTGTAACTTGATAGACTCGCTTCCTTCGATACTCAATCGTACTCCCATTTTTGTTTCCTCCTATTTTTTATCTGTACGGCATGTACAAGATTATTCATTTCCAGCTTTTCTCGTAAGCTGTACTTTCAGATTTTTAGTGGTATTCGCAAAGGTCACTAATACATCGCAGACACCGTTTTTCTCGTCAATACTGAAATCCAGTTCATCCCCGTCCTGAAGAATAGAATTAACATACTGACGGTCTGCATCCCATCTGCTCTTCTGGCTGTTGGGATTATTGCTGAAAAATGTCAGAATCTTATCCTGCTTAAAATCGCCACTGTAGAATCGCAGCATACGCTCAATATATGTAACGACCAGCGTCTTATAGATGGGTTCAAACTCATTGCCGTTACTTAACAGGTTGCGTGCCTTGTAAACCGTTATGTTCTTGACATTCCGGCCCTTGTATTGCGCATTGTCAGAAGAGAATACAAAGCCGAAGCCGGTGCGGTTGATGGCATTCTTGATGGTATTGGTAAAGCCGGAGATCTCTTTGGTCATGCTGGTGGTCGCCAGAAGCGCATTGTCATTGGCTTCCACATCAAACCGCACACCGGGATATTCCATGCTTGTATTTCTGAAACGCTGCTTCAGATACTCCGGACACTGCCATGCTGCCACAATGCCTGCCGCTTCATAGGCCGCACCCACATAGACTCCTTCCAGCCACATCTTCATCACATCATCTTTCTCCGCAGAGAGAGAAACATTTCCATCCTCATCCATGACCATCCGCTTATCGAGAACCAATCCGGACTTGTCCTTGGGAATGATGGTTGCGTTGGGAATGCACGGCACGGCAAACTCACTGTATGCCTTCTTCATTAGAGGCGCACACTTTTCCTTATAGATGTTGACACCTTCTGTAGCAATATAACTGAAGGTGGACTCTTCGCCGGAACAAAAGCTGAAGAAGGTTGTAATGCGGTAGGGCTGCAACGCATTCATCAGCGTTGCCACGTTCTCCATGGTATTATTACCGCTCTTCTCCTCCCGCTTGTTGCCTGCAAAACGAACTCTCTGAAGTCTGCCTCCTTCTGTCTGATTCAACTCCACATCAGGTACGATTCCAAACCAGATTGTATTGTCAAATTCATTCTTGTCGTTAGTGGTATTCAGGTATGTGATCAGGCGGGGCAGATTGCTGGCCTTTACCATCATCTCAAGGGGCAGGTTCGTAATCAGAAGCTTCGGCTGCATCCCCCTTTCCTTGACCTGATACTGGTCAAAAAAGGTCTTCACTCCCAATATTTTTTCCATCAGGGGCTTGACAACTTTTATAAAATCATCCTTACTTTTTTTGTAAAACTCCAGATAGCTGTTATAATTGCGTACTTCCAACTCCCTGTCGATGCTGCTCTCCATTGTGGAGTTTAACGGGCAGAATGTCCGCACCACCAGATCCCTCACATAGTCGGACGGATTATCATTTAATGCATCATAATCCTCCCGGAAGGTCTCCATAAGACTTGTATTAACCTGATCATCCACCACCGCAAGCTGGGTACTCTCCTCCTGCTTCATCTCCAGAATCTTTAGTTCTCCATCATCTCCCATACTCAGAAGTCCGGCCTTGAATTCAGACTGTCCCTGCCCTGCTTCACTGTCTCCAAGCAGCAACCGGGTCTTAATGTCTTCTATCGCCAACGGCAGCATGGCCAGAACATTGTTGTAGTTCTGACTTGCCTGTTCAAACTGATAGTTCAGTTTATCGCCCAGATCCAGACGTTTGGGATCTTCCTCATCCAGTTCTACATATTTACTGTAGGTATACTGGATTTCCCTGCGGACCTGCCGGATGTCATCCATGATTTTCTTAGGGGAGATCATCTCCAGAATATTGCTGAACTGGAAATCTGCATTGGCCACGCCCTGCGCATCTCTTGCGCTCATCAGTGTCGTCAACATATTTAAAAGATCATTGGATTCATTCAGCGGTATTTCCGTGATACAGTTCTGGGGAATATTTTCCGGCTTTGTCAGACTGTACTGAATGGTTCCTGTGGCTGCGTCGCACCAGGAATATACCACCGGAGTAAACTTTTCCAGAAATTCCTCAAAGCTTGAGACCAACAGCTCTTCGTTGATCTCTTTGATCTTGTCGTCATCCAGACTGCTCTTTCCCCGCACATCCCCTACTAAAGTCAGCAGATTGAGTCGTTCCGGATTAATTTCGGCAAACAGTATTGTTCTGTTTGTCTGTGTGATTGTCTCCATGGCTATCACATCCTCCTTTTACTTTGATTTATTGAAAAGTTGTGAGCAATTTTTGTCCACAACTGATGTCTACAATTGCTTCTCGGTACAATAAATGCCGTAATATTATAAATATCATTCAAATACTGCAACATAGTGGATCTCCAGATCATATCTCCCATCGGATGAAGTAATGTAGATGATATCTCCAAAACTAATACTGTACTGTATCTGCATACATGCAATTGCATTTCCCACCATGACACCGGATTTTGATCTGTGGTATAAGATTATGTTGCGGTTTTCATCAGCAATCAGAAAAATATCTTCCAACTGGAGTGCTTTTGCCTGTTCCGGATAAGTACCAAAAAGCGCTCCCAATGATACCCTGCCGTCCTTCACCTTATTCATGGAAAAAGAAAGTGGTGGAATCTCCTCCTCATCTTCCGGCTGCAATACAAAATAGGCATCCAATTTCCCACAGAAATGGTATTGCTTTTTCTCTTCCGTCAGGCGCTCCAATTCAGGCCTGGGTTTATGTAAAATCTTCCACAAAACAAATATGCCGACTATAAGAATAAGTGCAGCCACCCACCAATATGCCTGCCATATCGGAATTACCTTTATCCGATAGGCATACTGTATCGCATCTTCACCGTCACTGACCTGCAATGTGACAATATGTGTCCCTGCACTCCTTGGAGTAATCGTCAGGAGATTCCCCTCCAGGCCAACTTCAACACCTTCCTGCACACCTGTAACAGAATAGGTCAATATATCCCCGTTAGGATCTGTGAAAAATTCATCCAGATTAAGAATTCTTTCACCGTCTAAAACCGTACAATCTTCTTCCGGTATGCTCCCGTTTGGAATCTCATTTATCACTTTGACCTGAGCTGAAAATGAATAGTTTCCAAAATCATCCGAAAGTGTTCCTCTCAACATATAAATACCGGAATGAGGAAATTGCAGACTCCCCTTCAGGACACCCTCTG
Organism: Clostridium sp. AM34-9AC; assembly: GCF_003480225.1. Classification (NCBI taxonomy): domain Bacteria; kingdom Bacillati; phylum Bacillota; class Clostridia; order Eubacteriales; family Clostridiaceae; genus Clostridium; species Clostridium sp. AM34-9AC. Next base: position 49,359 of record NZ_QUIU01000020.1, on the reverse strand, counting down.
ACACATTCACATATTCCTGTACCATGTCCGCATCATCGTCGGCAAGTTTCCAAAGAAAGCTGTTATAAAACTCTGTGTTCTTTATAATGTTTTCATTGCGGTCTTTAAAGTAAACCCAATATTCCAGATGCTGATTTCTTTCGGCATCCGTTGTCATCTCCAATACCGGTGTAAGCCCCCGGTAGCTGATAACATATACCTGAAGATCCTGTCCTTCCTCTGTTTTCGAGTGAATAATCAGTTCTTTTCCTGTCTGATTCTCTCCGACATTTTCAATCTTTCCTACGGCATAATGGGACAGCCCTGTCAGCAGGATTTCCTCCCCGCCATATTGAACGGTTGCTTCTCCTATAGGTTTTGAGGAAATCAATACTATGTTAATTTCATCCAGATAGAGTGCATCCAGCACACACCTGATTTCCTGACTTCCTCCCGCATAAGTTCCACTGGAAAATTTTTGTATTTGGTATATAAGATTGTCCTGAAAAATTCCATACAATATTTCTATCAGGTCTTCCGGCCCTTGTGCAGAATAGCTTTCTGCTTCTGTCTGCATTGCTATTTCTTCTAAGACCGTTTTGCTACCGTCATATTGACCAAAAGCCACTGTATAGATCTGTATGCCTTCTTCCTGACACTGACAGACGCACTGTTCCAGTTCCTGATTGGACTGTTCCTCCGTACGTTCCTTACCCTGCGGCAGATCTGTTTCTCCATCCGAGATCAACACCATGATTTTTCTGGTGTTTTTCTCCGCAGACAGCAGCTCACAGGCGTAGGAGACTCCTAATCCAATATCCGTATCCCGGGAATAAGTTATTGCTCCTATTTCTTCCTTCAAGGCTTCTCTTTCTTCAGCCAATGCTATGGATTTCGGTGCAGAATAAGATAAAATGCTGTCATTGTAAGCCACATATCCAATACGGATATCTTCAGCCTGTACTGTATCCACAAATGCCTGTACCATACTCAGGCCCATTCGTGATACATCATTGGTTTTCATGGACCCGCTGCAATCAATAACAAAAATAATATCAACAGGTTCCTTTTCGGAGACTATCTCTTCTGCATGCACCTTTTCAGGAAAGAGCAGACACAGGACAATACAGCAGAGCAATATCCCTATTCTTTTCATCTCCGTCCTCCCCTTCTCTTACCTTACTTATTACTTCTGTTTTTTAGGCTTCTTAGGCTGAAAAAGACCAAATTCTGATACAGTGTAATCTGCCCTTTTCGCTGCATCCAAGGCTGCCTTAGCAGGCAAAACATTTATGAACAGCATAAGCAGTAAACAGACAGGTAAACATCTCTTTTTATATCCTTTAATGCTTTTCATCTCTTGCCTCTATTTTTCTTTCCAGATACCATGCTATATATCCCACTCCACTCCACACAATTGCGCTCCATACTGTATAGGCGGCAGGAGGGCTGACAAGCAGTAGCAGTCCCCCTGTGATCCACTCCAGACACACAACTATTCTGGCTCGTTTCCTTATACACTTTCTCTCCTGACCTTCCAGCGGTCTGTTTTTACTGTCCAAAGGTGCAAACAGAAAAATTAATAATAATGAGCCCAATGCAAGTGCTGATACGATGGCAAGTTGAAATACACTTGTCTCTTTTGCCCAAAACATTGTCAAAATCAAGGATGCAAAAGAAAGTAAATAACAGATAAACAAGTTAGGAGCATGATATCCGCCTGCATCTGATCTTAGGGGAACAAGCATACACAGAAACAATACACAGTATCCCGGCATTCCCATACAAACTCCTATCATCAGACTCAGAAGAATATTTCCTCCTAATATCAGCATACTTTTCAAGGCGTACTGATATACTTCCTCTTCTTCCTCACGGATATTACCGTTCTCAACCAATGCCCTGGTTATCTTTTCAAAAAATCGTTCCATTGCTTACTTATTTTTTGAAAAGTTTTTCAGATTTTCGGGTACCTCAGGCTGATAGTACACAAAATAGCATCCTCTTGTTGCTACTCCGGCCAACACTCCCGTCAACAAAATTGCTGATGCATTACATGCGTACTTCTTGAAAAATTCTTTGAATTTCTTCATATGTGTTTCCTCCTTATTTTTTGCAGATTATAACACATATCGACAAGTCATAACCTTAGATGTCAAAAACGACCGGGTTATATGTAACTTTTGGATAAAAATACCCGGGTTAAAATATGCTTCAAAACGTTTCTCTTGGAAAGCATATCTTAATCCGGGTATTCACATATTCCGTATTCTTTTTATGTTAAAAAATCATACATTAATATCATTACATCAAAAACATTATCTTCCTCCCGTATCTCCATCTCACCGGCATATTGATCCACGATCTGTCTGACGATCGAAAGACCGATTCCATGCATCCTGTCGTCTTCCTTGCTTGTCAGATATCGTCCCCCGCTTTTATGCAATGCATTTTTATACCGGTTTTTAATACTGATGGCTATATTATTACCGTCTGTGGTGATCCATAGCCTGATCACCCTATCTTCGGTCAGTTCCTTTACAGCTTCTATGGCATTATCCAATAGATTGCCCAGACAAATACTGATATCCTCTGCATTCATCTCCGCATCCTGCGGCACTTCCGTATTGGCTGTCACCTTTATTCCTGCCTTTTCCGCCATATCTGCCTTGTAATTAACCACACTGTCAATATAAAGATTTCCGCTATTGGAAATAAAATCTTTTTTGTCTAAAAACTTCAGATTTTCACTGCAGTATCTTTTCAGGGCTTCATAATCTTCCTTTTCCAAATAAGTATTTTCCAATATGTAATGCTGCTTCATATTGTGACGCAGCTTCCTTAATTCTTCCCACCATTCCTTACTTTCCCGGTTCTGGCGAATATAGTACTCACACTGATTTTTCAGGATTTCTTCCCGCATTTGTTTTTCCATATTTTCTTTTGCTTTATCATACAGATAGTAGGTAAAGACGTTGATCAGCAGGATCATGAATACTACAATAAATCCCCAGAAATAGTTTTCAAGGGTTCCTGTGATAAAAACGGAAATCAGGATCCATATACTACAGACCGGAACGATAAATACTTCCAACCAATCCTGAAGATTCAGTTCCGCTTTTCTGTTCAGTTTTATAATGAGAGAGGTAAATTTAATAATCAAATACCAGACAATTTTAGATAACACTGTGCACAGCAAGGTTACTTCTGCATCATCTGTCCATGCCAGAAATTCTTTTCCGTAATACACGAGCAATTCTGCACACATGCCGCTCATATACATAAATATAGTCGTCGCCATCAATGTTCTGACTGAATCAGTATATAGGATTCTGATCGTCACAAAAAAAATACATACAAAAAGTAATATATTCAGCCAGATATTACTCGTGCCATCTCCCAGATACGTTAAAACATATGTAACACCGTTGAAGACCGCAAAATATCCTCCCCATACCAGATAGTCTGTATACCTGCGAATTTTCTTCTTTTTCAATGTACTGTCACAAAAAATACGCTGCAGTATTACAGAAAAAATCTCCACAATAGCCAGAACAAGCATCATTCCCATCTTCTCCCCTTTAACATTGAAATATAATGCTGTCTTACATGATCTCTGTAATTTTTACTGATTTCTACTTCCCGTCCATTATCCAGAACAACCCTGTCCGCAGAATACTCCTTAATAAAACGAGTATTCACGAGCAACGATTTTCTGATTCTCAGGAATTTTACATTTGCTTTCCGCAGATTCCTTTCCACTTCTTCCAATTTTCCATAAAATAAGTATTCCAATTCAGGCATATCCAGCTGTACTGCATTGATCTGTACGATTCTTTTATCACTTTGGAAAAACCGGATCTGATTCAGTGGAATATTGTATTGCCTTTTATTATAAGAAAAGCAATAACTGTCATCGGAATTCAAATGTGTTTCAAACACCCGTTTCAGGATCTTCTCCAATTTTTCTTCAGACACCGGCTTATCTATAAATGCATATGGCTGCACTTCAATCATTTCCTTGCAGTACTGGTTATGACAGGATACAAAAATCAGAATTACCCTGCTGTCTCTTTCCCTAAGGATACGCGCGGTTTCAATTCCGCTGATACCAAGCATTTCCACATCTAAAAAAACGATGTCCATATTTCCCGTGGTGTCTGTTTCCATTAATAATTCTTCCCCACTCCGGAAGCAAAAAAATTTCACATTTTTGGATAGCCTTGCCATGATGGATTGTATGATCTGTGTTTGCTTCTGCAACTCAGATAAAACATCCTCACATATAGCAACTCTTAACATTGAGAATTCCCCTTTCTCCTTCGCATGCTATAATACGATGCCAGTATGCAACTGTTCAGCCCAATATAGTTTCCTCCTTTCAAGACTTTCCGCAAAAACACTGGCAACATCAGCAACTATTCTTATTTTTTTGATATTATTACTATACAAACGATTTCTCCTGTTTTACGTAAACAATTCCCTCTTCCTCTTGATCATCTCATCAATCTTCTCAATATACAGTCCCACATCCTTCACATTGTCACACCGCTCGATTCTTCCGTCGGGGAAGACTCTCTTGGTGATGCTTCCGGCTCCCAAAGCCACGATGGTCTGTTTCTCCTCCATGATGAGGATGTTGTACAGTCCATATTTGCCGGGACGGGCGTAGCCGGTGTTCTCGAAATTGCCGGACATGTTCTTCTGTCGGTAGAGGTAATAAGGCTTCATTCCAAGCTTCTCAGCTCCCGCCGCCGCGATCTTCATGGTTTCGTCGGTGTTGTGAAGCATGGAGACGCCGTTCTCCTGGATCCACTGGTTCAGGCGGGATGCACGCTTGATGGCCAGGGAATGCACGGTCAGGCTGTCCGGGGACAGTTCCACGATCTTTTCGATGGTGCGCTGTACATCCGCTTCCAGTTCTCCCGGCAGCCCCAGGATCAGATCCATATTGATATTATCAAATCCGACCTCTCTCGCTAGCCGATATGCCGTAAGTACCTGTTCCACGCTGGCCTTCCTGCCGATGATATCCAGTGTCTCCTGCTTCATAGTCTGGGGATTCACAGAGATGCGGCTGACCTGATGACGGTACAGTACCTCCAGCTTCTCTCTGGTGATGCTGTCGGCACGACCGGCTTCCACAGTGAATTCCTTCACGGTAGAGAAATCAAACTTGGACTTTAATGCCGTGATCAGACGGTCCAGCTGCTCCGGTTCCAGTGTGGTGGGCGTACCACCGCCGATATAGACGGTATCCAGTACCTTGTCCTGAAAGTTCTCCGCCACATAATCCATCTCTTTGATCACAGCGTCCACATAGGCGTCCACCTGCCTGCGGAATGCAGCGATCGGATAAGAGGTAAAGGAGCAATAGAGACAGGTTGTAGGGCAGAACGGAATCCCGATGTACAGACTGTAGCCGCCCTCATAATGAATCTCTTTTAACAGATCCCGCTCTCTCTTCGCAATATCGATTCCCAAAAGTGCCTTCTCTTCGCTGACGTAATGGCTCTGCTCCATGAAATCCAGAATCTCTGCATCACTTCTGCCCTCATCCAGCATACCGTAGGCGATCTTCGTGGGACGGATGCCGGTAAGGTTTCCCCATGGGAGTTTCTGCCCGGTCACCTTGCTTAAGGTGCGGTACAGGAAACGTTTCAGACCGTTCTTATAGCCATCCGCGATTGCCTCCGATGCTGCCTCCCACAAAAAAATCTCTTCTCCCACACGAATCTTCGCCCCGGTGTCCCCCAGTTCGATTTCCAGACTGACCTGCGGTTCCAACTCTGCCAGCTTCTCCGGTTTTGTCTCCGGGGTGATGACCGTGACCTGGTCCTCCGCATAAAAAGCCTTCACCAGAGAATGTACATCATATTCATAGTTAGGATGGGATAATTTCACTACTTTCATTGTATTTTCCTCATTTACATAAATACAGGCACAGAGATAACTCTTTCTGTGCCCGAATACTTTTTGATTTAATCAACGCAAAACGGATTATATTTCTTCTCATGTCCGATGGTGGTGCTGTCGCCGTGTCCCGGATAGACTACCGTCTCCTCCGGCAGAGTAAACAGCTTCTCCTTCACCGAACGCACCAGCGTACTCATACTGCCGGTGGGAAAATCGGTTCTGCCCACGGAATCCTGAAACAGAGTGTCACCGCAGATCAGGAAACCACCCTCCGGAAAATAATAGCTGACACCGCCCGCGGTATGTCCGGGAGTTGCCAGAACCTTGATCCGGATGCCGTCCAGATTCAGTTCCTCACCATCCTGCAGATACACATCCGCAGTAACCGTTACCGGACGCCCCATATCTTTCGACAGGTTGCTCTTCGTATCCCGCAGGAAATCTTTCTCCGCCTCCCCGGCATAAATTTTCACCGGTTCCCAACCATGCTCCCCGGCATAGGCATCCGCTGCCGCCTTCAATTCCTCACAGCCACCGATATGGTCGAAATGTCCATGGGTCAGAAGGATCGCTGCTGTATGTAGTCCGTGCTGCCCAAGCGCCTCCTCAATTTTCTCTCCATGATCCGCGGGGTCGAATACCAGCACTTTATCACTGTTCTCTCTGTATACAAAGTAACAGTTTGTCTGATAGATTCCCAGCGTCATATGTCCAATACGGATATTGCTCATAATAATCTCACTTTCTGTTTCCCGACAGGTTCCGCCGTTTTCCGGACATCACCTTATCAGCCTGTGGTTCTCTCGATGTCAATGACGCTCTCGATGCCCCGGATCTTGTCAATAATACGGTTCAGTTCCTCCCTGCCGCTGATCTCGAAGGTCGTCTGCAGAGTAGCCAGCCCCTGCCTATTGGTTCTGGTGTTCATGGACATGATATCGATATTTTTCTCCGTCAGGGCCTTGGAAATATCCGCTAACAGTCCGTTACGGTTGTTGGCATAGATCTTGATCTCCGCCAGATATTTCTCCGCATGTGCCTCCTCCGGCTGCCATTCCGCATCGATCAGTCTCGCCCTCTCCATCTCCGGCAGATTGATGATGTTGATACAGTCGGTACGGTGGATAGAGATACCTCTTCCGCGGGTCACATAACCCACGATCTCATCCCCCGGCACAGGGGAACAGCACTTGGAAAAACGCACCGACAGATCTGCGATACCCTTTACCACGATACCACTCTTGGACTTCATGAGAACCGGCTTACCCGCACCATTCTGTGCATTTGCCGCATTGTTCTCCGCAATGCTTGCCAGGACCTCCTCATTGGTCATCTCTTTCTTGTGGTCACGGTCGTACAGTTCCTGCATCTTGTTAACGATCTGGCCCTCTTTCAGAGCCCCGTGTCCCATGGCTGCCAGTACGGAATCCCAGTCCCGGAATCCATACTTTCGCATAATGGCATCCATATATTCCTGCTTCTGCAGGTTGGCAAGATTCACACCTCTGGCCTTACAGTAGGTGGAAAGCAGCTCCTTGCCCTTTAAAATATTGTCTTCCTTTAATTCATTCTTGAACCACTGATTGATCTTGTTCTTGGCCTGGGTACTTTTTACCACATTCAGCCAGTCACGGCTGGGACCCTTGGAGTTCTGGGAGGTAATGATCTCGATCCGGTCTCCGTTGTTGATCTTGTAATCGATGGTCACAAGTTTCCCGTTGACTCTGGCTCCCACCATCTTGTTACCCACGGCGGAATGAATGCTGTAAGCAAAGTCAATCGGGGTAGATCCTGCCGGAAGGTTCTTGACCTCACCGGTAGGGGTAAAACAGTACACGCTGTCAGAGAACAGATCCAGATCATTCTTAAGCAGATTCATGAACTCCTTGTTGTCTGACATATCCCGCTGCCACTCCAGGATCTGACGCAGCCATACCAGCTTCTCTTCTTCCTGGACTTCCGGCTTCTTACCGTCGGAAGCTTCCTTGTATTTCCAGTGGGCGGCAATACCGTATTCCGCCACGCGGTGCATCTCGAAGGTCCTGATCTGGATTTCGAAAGGCTGCCCGTTGCTGCCGATCAGCGTCGTATGCAGGGACTGGTACATATTTGCTTTGGGCATGGCAATATAATCCTTGAAGCGCCCCGGAATGGGTTTATACATTTCATGGATCACACCCAGTGCCGCATAACAGTCCTTCACCGTCTCCACGATGATACGCACAGCGAAGAGATCATAGATCTGATCCAAAGTCTTATGCTGGTTCTTCATCTTCTTGTAGATACTGAAAAAATGCTTTACACGGCCATCGACTTTCGCATCGATCCCCGCATTTTTAATATGTTCGCTGACTTCATCCACAATGCCCTGGATATATTTTTCACGGACGCTCTTACGCACCGCGATCTTATCCACCAGATCATAATAGATGTCCGGTTCCAGATATTTTAAGGACAAGTCATCCAGTTCGATTTTCAGCTTGCTGATACCAAGTCGCTGGGCAATGGGACAATAGATCTCCAGCGTCTCCTTGGCAATCCTCTGCTGGCTCTCCGGCGTCTTGTATTTTAAGGTACGCATATTGTGCAGACGATCCGCCAGCTTGATCATAATGACACGGATATCCTTCGCCATGGCGAGGAACATCTTACGCAGGTTCTCCGCCTGCATCTCCAGCTTGGCATCCGACTGCTCTCCATTGCCGGACAGCGGGATCTTCTCCAGTTTCGTCACGCCGTCTACCAGAAGCGCCACGTCATCTCCGAATTCTCTCCTGAGATCATCCTCCGTCATCACAGTATCTTCCACCACATCGTGCAGAATACCTGCCACGATGGTCTCCTTATCCAGCTTCAGATCCGCCAGAATGATAGCCACATTCAAAGGATGGATGATATAGGGTTCCCCGGACTTCCGGAACTGGTTCTTGTGTGCCTCGCTGGCTACCTTGTAGGCTTTCTCGATCATGGAAATATCATCACTGGGGTGATATTTCTGCACACAGCAAATAAGCTCCTGATATAATTCATCCGGATTCACGAATTCTTCTGATTTACTTATCTTGTCATCATCAAAAATGACTTCGTTCTTCTCTTCTGTCATAGACGAAACAGCTCCATATAAAATATTTTTATTTTCCTTCGTAGCAGATCGCAGACTCCAGACGATATCCGCTCAGACGCTCACGGCCCTTTAAGCCTGCCAGTTCGATCAATACCACGATACCAGCTACTTCTCCGCCCAGAGACTCGATCAGCTTGATCATGGCTTCGGTAGTACCGCCGGTAGCGATCAGATCATCCACAATCAGAACCTTCTGTCCGGGCTTGATGCTGTCCTTGTGCATCTCGATGGTGGCGGAACCATACTCCAGATCGTAAGTGGTGGAAACAGTCTCTCTGGGAAGCTTGCCCTTCTTACGGATCAGTACAAAGGGCTTATGATTATTGTATGCGATCGGGGTTCCGAAGATAAATCCGCGGGACTCAGGGCCTACTACCACATCATAGTCCAGATCCTTGATCTTCTCCTGCATGGTATCGATCGCCAGATGCAGTCCGTCCGCATCCTGCAATACGCTTGTCACATCACGGAAAATAATACCTTTCTCCGGGAAATCGGGAATGCTCTTTACATATTCTTCCAACTTTTTCATGTTTCTACACACCTTTCTCTTTTTTAACGAATTATATCTGTTTTTCTGCTATTTCAATCTGTTTCTTGATAAAATATTTGATGATCTCGCTTCGGGTAATAATGCCGATAAATACATTTCTGTCATCGATCACCGGTACAAAGTTCTGCATCTGTGCCTGTCCCAGCAGTTCTTCCATGTTGGTATCGATACATACCGGCCGGATCTTGCCACTCTGTATGATATCCCTCACGGACAGCTTTTCCAGACTCTTCATGGTAATAGTATCCAGCTCACTATTGTGGTTCAAGATATTCCACAGAAAATCTCCCTCACTGACTACGCCCACATACCGGTCCTCGGCATCGATCACCGGTACCGCTGTGTAACCGTAGCGTTTCATCTTCTCCAGCCCCTGTCTGATAGTCATATCGTCCCGAAGAAAAGTAACCTCCTCCTTCGGGGACAAAAAAGATGCAATATTCACAATGTTCCTCCTGCTTGTTCTTTTGTGTCCGTTAATTTTGATCCTTAGGATCGACCTCTTCGAAGGTACTGTCCAAGGCATCCTGCTCCTGTTTGAATCTCCGGAGCTTGCGCGCAAAATAAATCGTAGAAAAGCAATCGCCGGCACCACTGAGGATCAGTACCACTCCCAGAACACGGAACAACAGAATCGCTGCTTTGAACGGATTGTAGATCAGTACCACTCCGAGAATGATGTTGATTGCCGCCACAATAAGAAGTCCCAGCCAGCTGCCGTAATCCAGTCTTTTCAGGTCAATGGCATCCTGCAGTTTGCTGCATCCGCTACACAGAACCAGTACTCCCAGAATAAAGGGTATCAGGGAGATGACGATCTCTACCTTGTACAGGACTACTGCTCCCAACACGATTCCGAGAATACCGAATACAAACTCATTGTGATAATAGTTCTCTCTGGCATCCCTGAGCAGATAGCAGATAATAGATACCAGTCCTGCCACGATCAATACGATACCGATCAGATACCCCAGTGTCTTCTGCATGGTCTCCGGGATCACCAGTGCCACGATTCCTAAGAGAATATACAGCACACCGGTAAGAATTGCTTCCCATTTCAATTCTTTCAGCATTTTCATATGTAACCCTTCCTTTCCTGTAAAACAATGTTAAACTCAGGGAAAACGAAAAAGGGGCTCTCTGCAAACCTGCGGAAAACCCCCTTTATGTTCAATTTACTTTCTGCCGCAGCACTTCTTGTACTTCTTGCCGCTTCCGCAGGGACAGGGATCATTGGGATAAACCTTCTGCTCCTTCACAATGGTAGTGGAAGACTTCTGCTCTTTGTAGAGTTCCTTACGGGTCTCTTCGTCAAAGATATCGTTCCACTCTTCCAGATTGTACAGCCAGTCGGCTTCTGCTGCTACCATGTTCTTGTACAGAAGAGCCTTATCGAAGCCTAAGTTTACCTGAGTATCCTCTTCCAGATCATCAATAGGGTTCTGCTCTACCAGGCTGTCGTTGATGCCATCCAGGAATCCGGTCATGGTCATCAGAGATACTTTGAACTTGTCAGCCAGTTCCTTCACGGTACCCTTTACTACTTCATCGGGATTCTTCAGAAGCTGTGCGTAGATTTCCTTCTCCTCCTGGAAATAAGCTGCCCAGAGTTGCTGCAGCTTCTCTTTGCCGGTTGCCTCATTATATGCTACTGATCTCCACTGTTCCATTAAATTCATAATTGTAATACCATCCTTACATAATAATTAAATATTTAATAATACGATTTCTCCGCCCTTCGGGCTCTCGAAATCGTCACATCCATTCGCATTTCGGACTGGCGTCCTCCATGCTCATGTCTGTTTATCCGCTCAATAGGTGAACTGCCTTGCCTGCAAGCAGTCAGGCAGTTCACCTATTGGCAGAATTATTAATCATAGTATATAACAACTCGTCCTCAAAAACAACAAAAAAATATCAATCGGGGATGTATAAACCCACAAATCCGGGACAGACTACTACTATCATCGGACCCCCTCCTTTGATCTTACGAAAGATACGATAATACTTAATCCTCCCCTTTTGAAAAGAGGCACCCGTGGGTGCCTCTTTTTTTGCTATCAGTTCCTACAGGGGAACTTTTCCTTCTTTGATCAGTTCAATAAAAGCATCTGCCACCTCCGGATCAAACTGGGTTCCTTTATTTTTCTCCAGTTCCCCCATAGCGTATTCCACACTCAGGGGCTCCTTATATGCTCTCTTGGAGATCATGGCATCAAAGCTGTCGCACACCGCCAGGATCCTGCCAAGAAACGGAATCTCTTCTCCCTTGATTCCTCTGGGATAACCCTTGCCGTCATATCTCTCGTGATGGGAAACGACTGCGGGGATCACATAGTTCATATTCGGCAGATAGTGGATCATTTCGATGGATTTCTCCACATGGCTCTTCATGATCTCATATTCTTCATTCGTAAGCTTTCCAGCCTTTTTCAGGATGCTCTCCGGGATACCGATCTTACCGATATCATGCAAAAGGCCTGCCACCTTTACGGTCTGGATATCGTTTCTGGACAAGCCCAGCTTCTGGGCCAGCAATACCGCATACTGGGATACATTGGTGGAGTGCTGGAAAGTAAAGGAATCCTTCGCATCAATAGCCGCCACCAGTGCATACACCGTAGGCGCCACCTGCTCGTAACCGGTCTCCTTATCCTGGCTCTCCTCATTGATACCGCCTTCATATACCTGGATCCGGTCCTTACCATTACGCTTCGCATAAAAGGCCGCCCGCTTGGACTGCTGGAACAATTCCAGCGCATCCGCTGCCAGACCGGGATACCATGCCACACCAACGCTGAATGTAATGGGCTGCATGACCTGTGGTTTATTTGTAGCATTCTCCTGTACTGCCCGGGTCAGCTTCTCCGCCAGCTCCACCAGTGCGTCCTTTCCGGTCTCCGGCACCGAGACCAGAAACTCATTGGATCCTACCCGGAATACCTCTCCGTTCTCCACATGATCCAAAAATCTCTTCGCGCACCATTGCAGAATCCGGTCGCCGGTCTGTTCTCCGTACAGGTCATTGTATAACTTAAAATTATCCATGTCCATGTATAAAAAGCCCCGTTCTTCTCCCAAGGCACCATCGCGGCGCAGATACACTCCACAATAGCTGCGGTTATACAGGCCGGTCAGTTCGTCATGAATGGATACCTGATATACCTTTTCATAAGCATCAATGTTTTTCAGACTGCCGGAAGCAATATTTGCCATCTGCCGGATGCAGTCCGCCTCGCGGTAATTGAGCTTACTCTCCCGCAGACGCTCCATATATACAAATCCACAGACCATATTATCATATTTTAACAGGGCGATCTCCGGTGTCTCTTTTGTCTCTTCCTGCTCTACGATGCCACAGACTCTCTCCACCTCATCTTCGCCCAGCGGGATATGTCCGCTCTGTACCACCTCATGGTAACCGTCATCATTTATATTCTTCTCAAAGATTCTGGATTCCCAGCCCGGAATTGCATCATCCAGAATGTCATGCATATTGGCAAACAATTCCTTACGGTTTAAAATGGATGCCGCTCTGTCCTGGAATTTCCGCAGTCCCTCCAGCATATGCTTCAGCTTCTGGTTCAGGATATCCTCCAGACGCTTTCTGGCAAAAGCTACCACCAGCACCGTCCAGGCACATTGCAGAATGATATAGATCAGCAGTTTCTGCGTTACCGCCCGCTCCAGACTTCCCAGCACATTTTCCAGATTATGAGACAGGATGACCAACGGCAGGGATGCCACCACAACTGCCAGAAAATATACTGCACCTACCGTTACACGATAGGAAAAATCAAACAGATACTGCTTGTACATGATATAGACCATGCACACCGCCATACCAACGCCGCCCAGCATATCATACGGAAAGACGCTTCCCGGAATCAGGCAGAGCAGATTTCCCATCAAAACAAACAGGGTTCCCAGCAACAGCGGCTGTAGTTTTTTACGCAGCTGTAGGTCTCCACCGATCTTGCAATGAGCCAGATAAGTGGCATAGACCAATACCGAGACCTCCCATACCGTCAACACCCAGATTCCGGATGTTGCATGATACATATAGACATAAGTTCCATCGGCACGGGTCATCACTTCCGGTGCCGGCAGGATCGCACCACTCCAGGCATTGCCCAGAACCAGAGCTGTCGTCAGGACTCCATAGATATAGATCAGCGCATCATGCTCCGTAATTTCCAGAAAAGCAAATAGAAATGCATACATAAACACTGGAATCACCAGCAGACCAAACAGTGCAAAATTATGCCAGAAACGAATTCCCGGAAATACCTGTAGCCGCATGAGAATCGCCCCACCGGTCCACACCAGGCAGGAAGTCAGCACTGCCCTCAGACTACGGACTGTCCGGCTCTTCATGGTATTGAAAAAGCAGAATAACAGAAAAAGGGAGCACAAAAAGGCTCCCACCGGAACACCGATGTAGAGATTTCTATCTAATGTCATATCCAGAAAGCTCTCCATACTTGTATTACTCCCTCACACTTTTGTTTTTATTTTCGAACCGATATCCCTTTTTCAACCCGAATCCTCTTATGTATGTAAAATTATACCACATTTTTCCTTTAAAGACAATGGTACGTCCAAAATCCTCTGATTCTCTGATCCGCGAAAAGGTAGACGTAAATTACGGCACTCTTCCTTGTATTCTCCGTCCACGATAACATCCAGAAGCGGTAAAAGTTTCGTGATCACCGGATCTCCCGCTTCCATCCAGGCCAGAAGATCCTTATCAAAATCATAGCCGGTATAGCACCAGATCGTCTTCCGGGGATAAATTTCCCTTACTTTCTTTACCAGAGAAAGCACCGTTGCACGGTTCTGCGGTTCCATAGGTTCGCCGCCCAGCAAGCTTAAGCCCCGGATATAGTCCGGGGCCAGTGCCTGTAAAATCTCCTGTTCTGTTTCCAGCGTGTAAGCCTGTCCGTACTGAAAATCCCAGGCCACACTGTTAAAGCATCCCTTGCAATGATGGGTACAACCGCTGACAAACAGCGATACTCTCACGCCGGGACCGTTTGCCACGTCCGTTTTCTTGATCGTCGCATAATTCATAGGACATTTCCTTCCCTTTTACTATCTGCATATTACAGATGAAGAACTCTTGCCTTGATCTCCTTGGTCTTGCCGGCATTCCAGAAGTTCTCTCCCAGATAACCGCAGGTTCTTCTGGTGACATTCATTTTCGCATGATCCTTGTTGTGACACTGAGGGCACTCCCATTCCATATTATCATTGATCATGATCTCACCATCATAGCCACAGACGTGGCAATAATCGGATTTGGTGTTGAACTCACCGTACTGGATATTATCGTAAATAAAACGGATGACTTCCTCGATGGCTTCCACATTATTGGTCAGGTTCGGTACTTCCACGTAAGAGATAGCTCCGCCCAACGACTTATTCTGGAACTCACTCTCGATCTTGAACTTGGTGAAAGCGTCGATCTTCTCCCGGACATCCACATGATAGGAATTTGTGTAATATCCCTTATCGGTGACATTGGAAATATCACCGTATTTTTCCCGGTCGATCCTTGCGAAACGATAACACAGTGTCTCAGCAGGAGTTCCGTAGAGGCTGAATGCAATACCGGTCTCCTCTTTCCATTTTGCGCAGCGTTCCTTCATATAATCCATGACACGCAGGGCGAATTCCTTGCCGGGTTCCACGGTCTGGCTGCATCCTTTCATCAGATACGTAGTCTCATACAGTCCGATATATCCCAGAGACATGGTGGAATAACCATTGTGCAAGTATTTGTCGATGGTCTCGCCCTTCTTCAGACGGGCGATGGCTCCGTATTGCCAGTGGATGGGGCTCACATCGGATACCACACCTTCCAGTGCCTTGTGACGGCACATCAATGCTTCATAACACAGTTCCAGACGCTCGTCCAGCAGTTTCCAGAATTTCTCTTCATTTCCTTTTGCCAGAATACCGATCTGCGGAAGATTGATGCTGACAACGCCCTGATTGAAGCGTCCTTCCCACTTGTACTCTCCGTTTTCATCCTTCCAGGGAGACAGAAAAGAACGACAGCCCATGCAGGAAAATACATTTCCCTCGTAATTCTCGCGCATCTTCTTCGCGGAGATATAGTCGGGATACATTCTCTTGGCAGAGCACTGTGCGGCCAGTTTGGTCACATAGTCATATTTTCCGCCCTTTAAGCAGTTGTTTTCATCCAATACATAGACCAGCTTCGGGAAAGCAGGAGTCACATAGACGCCCTTCTCATTCTTGGTCCCCTCGATCCGCTGACGCAGGATCTCCATGATGATCTGCACGGTCTCTTCCACATATTCGTCATTCTCATCGATATGCAGGAAAAGTGTGACAAAAGGAGACTGTCCGTTGGTGGTCATCAGAGTATTGATCTGATACTGGATGGTCTGCACACCGGATTTCAGTTCGTCATGCAGGCGCATCTGCACGATCTTGTCCTTGGCTGCCTGATCCAGGGTATCCCCGAATTCTTCCTCCAGCTGTTTTGCAAATTTTTCCTTACTCTTACGCAGATATTTCCCCAGATGCTTGATATTGACGCTCTGGCCGCCGTACTGGTTGCTGGCCACTGCCGCAATGATCTGGGTGGTCACGGTACATGCCACCTGAAAGCTCTTGGGAGACTCGATCATCTTGCCGTTGATGGAAGTGCCGTTGTCCAGCATGTCCTTGATATTGATCAGACAACAGTTGAAGATCGGCTGGATGAAATAATCCGCATCATGGAAATGCAGCACACCGTTGTCGTGCGCCATGGCAATATGCTCCGGCAAAAGCAGACGTCTGGTAACGTCACGGGACACTTCGCCCGCAATATAGTCTCTCTGAGTGGAAGCCAGACGGGTATTCTTGTTGGAATTTTCCTCCGCCAGCTCCTTATTCTCATTCCGGATCAGTTTTAAAATAGATTCATCCGTAGTATTGGACTTTCTGAGCAGACTTCTCTGGTAACGGTATACAATATACTTCTTTGCCAGAGTATATTTATTGTGCTCTACCAGATGCTCTTCGATCATATCCTGGATATGCTCCACGGTCTGGGTCTGTCTGCCCTCCTGCTGTACATCCTCCAGAATCTCCTCGATCAGTCCCTCACTGGCACGATACCGCTCCTCCACTTCATTGTTGGCCTTATGGATTGCTTCCCGGATCTTCTCCTCTTCATAAGGCACTACTCTGCCGTCTCTCTTCTGAATCTTCATTGCTGTTTCCCTCACTTTATATCATTCCCATAAGATACGAATTTCTGCATAAGCCGAAAGAAAAGCCGCATCGGAAGCAAGTTCCCGACACGACTTTTTCTGCAAATCATAGTGTCTCACTAGATTTTGTGTTTTTCAAGCAATTTCGTATCTACATCTTGTATCTAATATTATAGTGAGGATACATGGAAAAAGCAAGTATCTTTTTTAAAACATTCCTCTTCCACCATAACCGCCGAAGCATAAACCGCCACCGCCACAGCAAAGGTTGCAGAACAGATTGGCCAGACAAATTTTCAGGCACAGGTCGTTGCCACCCACATGGGGATAGCCATAGGCTGCCTGTCTGCTCTCATACCACTGTCCCCCGCTCTGTAGTCTCTGCAGGAGCATCTGGTATTCCATATTCTGGGGATCCAGCGCCACCGCCTTGTTTGCATGTTCCAGCGCTGCTACATTATTTCCAAGGCCCATGTGTGCCATGGCACTGTAGTAATACCATCTGGCCGTCTTCTCATGTTCTCCCATGCCGTCCAACGTATTTCTGGCCTCTCTGTAATAGCCGTTTCTGAGATAATTACCGGCTGCCCGCAGTCTGGGCTCTTCTTCATAGCCAGAAGTCTGCTGTTGCCAGCCTGCCTGCTGCCAGAAGTCTCCAAATCCCTGACCGTAGCCGCCATATCCCTGGCTTCCACCGTAGCCGCTTCCGCTACCACCATAGCTCTGCCTGCCATATCCGCCACCGTAACTGTAGCCTTCGGTCCGCTCCTTCATGATCTGCTGGTAGGCTGCCTGGATCTCCTTGAACTTTTCTTCCGCCTGATCCCTATTGGGATTGTTGATATTGGCATCGGGATGGTATTTCCGGCTCAGTGCCTTATATGCTTTTTTTATTTCCTCCTCGGAGGCATCTCTGCTCACTCCCAGAACACTGTATGGATCATAAGTCATTTCCCGTTACCTCTTTTGCACTGTCTTTCATCCGTTTCTTCCGCACGATCTCATAACGGCACCATACACCGGAATACAGAATATTCCGCAGAATATCCACATTCTGTAAAATAGGAAGCTGTTCGAACTCCTTACAGCACTCCGACATCATCATGGTCAGGATCTGCCGGCATTCCTCCTCAAAGCCCGGTTCCTCATACCGTTTCTTTAACGGATTATAGGTTCCTTTTTTGAGGTCCTGCTCGATATCCTCATAGGCATCCAACAGATAAATGAATTTTCCCAGGAAAAATCCAAGTCTCTCCAGATTGTCCTTCCACTCATCCTCACGACAGGATACAATCTGTGCCATGACTCTGCCAAACAATCCCGCCATGGTATCAATATCCGCATTGCCCTGCTTTTCCGCATCCGCAAAATCCTGCATGGCCAGTGAGATAGTTCTTACTTTTTCCTGATATAATAACGGTTTTTTACGGAATTTTCTTCCCAACAGATAACTGTACACCAGTCCCTTCAGACTATGCTCGTCCTCCCAGTCGTCCTCCGCTTTATAGCAGGAAAAAAGTACCGTCATATCTGCCACATAATCCGTAAACAGATTTCTTCTTGTGGGATGTTTTTCCAAAGGATGGGCCACACATCTGCACTGGGCCTCCTGCTCCTCCGGTTCATATAAGCCGGTGAGCAGCATCAGGATAAAAGTCATATCGTAATTCAGAGAAAGCTGCCCCAGGACACCGTAACGTTCCTTCAGGCTCTGACACAATCCGCAATAATAGGATCGATAAACATCATACTCCTTAAATTTCATTTCCGACTGATTGATCACAATATATCCGAACATCTGGCTCACCACCCTTTCCTATATTTCTGTATTCCAATTTTCATTTTCCGTGATCCTGCCACAGGATTTTCCCGTCAGGTCTTGCGGATAAATTCTTCACCGCATTTTCTGCACCGGATTGCGATCTTCCCCTTATGTCTGGGTACCCGAATCTTCTGTCCGCATTTCGGGCATTTATAGATCTTGTACTCCTTACGACCGGCAATAGCCTTTTTCTTTCGCTGCCACCATCCGCGAACCTTCATTTCTTTCTTCAGATACCACTGGTTCTCGGCACTCCTCTTACTCAGATCTTTAGAAAACATCCGGTAATACGCATAGACTAACAGGGCCAGAGCCAGCACATAAAATATTCTCAGACCAAAAAAAGAGAGCGTCAGGCAGACCAGAGCCACAATCATCAAAAACTGATTGAAGCGGTCGTTGCCATAACGCCCCCACATGAAACGCTGTAACTTCTCTTTCATGAAGTACCACCTTTCGTCCGCCACCATACAGGGGACACATTATCCAAATCTTTCAGAGTCTCCTTCGCGAAGTCTCCTCTGAATGTTACCTACATTATGGTATGCCGAAAGGCAAAAAGCAATTAACTAAGTATAAACTTTTGTAAAAGAACTATTATTTATTCCACAGTTTCTGGGCCCGTTCATCCCAGTTTTTCGCGTATTCTGCGCACTTTCCGCACAGATGCTCCACAGACTCCGGTGACTGTAAATCAGTGGAATGTGCTCCGGTCTCATGCACCATACGCTGTAAGATTTCCGGATTTTCCAGCATCGGGCAGGGCTTTAAGTGATTGCAGTTGAAAGGCTGGTTCGCACGGTATGCCATAAACAGTGGCTGCTTCAACGCAGTCAGCAGATCTACTTCCTTGATATTGGCACCGGAATAATGGATGAATACACAGGGCTCCACATCGCCGTTTGGATTGATATGGCAGTAGTTTCTGCCGCCTGCGATACATCCGCCCACATATTCTCCATCGTTCTGGAAATCGAAGGCAAAGATAGGTTTTCCGCCCTTCATGGCACGGATTTCACGAATACGGTGATACATATATTCTCTCTGGTCCGGATCTAAGAGCAATTCGGTAGATGCATCATTGCCTACGGGCATATAATGGAAATACCAGCTGAATCTGGCACCTTTTTCAATGATCATATCCAGAAATTCATCACTGGTGACTACTTTATAGTTCTTGCTGGTATAGCAGATGGAAGTTCCGAAGATCAGACCGTACTGCTTCATCAGATCCATGGCATGCATTACTTTATCAAACACGCCCTTGCCGCGGCGTAAGTCGTTCACTTCATCGAAGCCTTCCAGACTGATAGCTACGGAGAAGTTGCCTACCCGCTTCATCTCCTGGCAGAATTTCTCATCGATCAGCGTGCCGTTGGTAAATGCATGGAAGCCACAGTCATCGTGTTTCTCGCACAAACGGATGATGTCATCCTTTCTGACCAGAGGTTCGCCGCCGGTGAAGAAATACAGATAGATACCAAGTTCCTTACCCTGGGTAACGATGCGATCCATATCTTCAAAGCTTAAGTTCAGACGATTGCCGTACTCTGCCGCCCAGCAGCCGGTACAATGTAGGTTGCAGGCACTGGTGGGATCCATCAGGATCAGCCAGGGGATATTGCACTGATGTTTCACACGCATCTCGTTAATCTCTTTTTTACCGCAGAACGCCGCCTCAAAACCATAGTCCAGTGCGGACATTTTGATGACATGGGGATCCACTTCGTTTAAGATCCGGTTCACATACTGCATCCATTTGCTGTCCGGATCCTGGATCATACGTCTTGCCGCATCATAGCTTTCCTTGCGGAAGGTATCTCCCATAAATTTTTCCGACAGATCTACCAGCTTTAAGAACGCCTTTTCTCTGTCTGCTTCGTCCTTATTCACATACTTCAGAATTCCGTCGATTGCTGCGCCAAATGCAGCTCTCTCAACTTTGTGTTTTGCGTCTGCCATACGATTTACCTCACTTTTGTCTATTTATTCTATGAATCACGGTATTTCAGATGTAATATCGAAACAATACATCCACGCCGGCAAGCAGGAAGATCAGCGCTCCACTGATCAGTACACGGTTTCTTCCATGACACCCGATCCGATATCCCGCATAGATGCCGACGATGACCGCCAGCGCAGCCATAATTGCCAGCTGAATGATCTGCACCGTTACTCTGGTGTCTAAAAAGCCCATGCCAATTCCCGTCAGAAAACTGTCCACACTGGTAAGCATGGCCCAAATGCATAGCTGTCTCCAGGCGAAGGCATCTTCCCTTCGTTCCAGCGGGTCCCGCATATGTAGTGCCCGGACGATCAGCCATATCCCGATCAGGAAAAAAATAACTGCCGATGCCGCCCTGAACAGTCTTTCTGTCCGCTGATAGTTCATTGCAATGTACGGAAGTTCCGAAATCAGGCTTCCTAAAAGCATTGCACCGCTCTGCCATCCTGTGAACAGCAGGATCATTTTCAGGATCTGCTTTTTGTCCAGTCTGGAAAGCATAGCGCCTTTGTATAATGCATAGGTAAAGACATCCAGGGATAGTCCCACCGATACAATGAAAATTTCATACCATGCCATCCATGCAGCCCCTTTCTCCCGTTATAATGTTTTTATCTCTTTTCATTTTTTACTTTAAACAATTTTCCGGCATATGGTAAGATACAACCCTTGCACAGCGTTTTTCCTGCTCTTACATTTTTTCGATAACTGTAAATATTCCGCGACATTTTGGCAAAAGTGTCGTTTAAAGTTGAGAAAAGAAAGTTTTTTGGTTATAATATTTCTATCTCGGTTCTTTTATAGGAAAAGGAGTCCTGTGATGAAGACAAAAGAATTATTGGCAGACAGTTTTCGTTCTCTTGTGCTTACCATGCCTTTTCAGAAGATTTCCATCAAAATGATCACGGATGGTGCACATGTGATCCGCCCTACTTTCTATAACTATTTTCAGGATAAATACGAAGTGATTGAGTTTCTGTTCGACCAGGACATCGGCAGCAAAGTCGAAGTCATGATCGAAAACGATATGGAACAGGAAGCCATCAAGCTGATGTTTATCTGTTTTGAAAAAAATAAGGAATATTATCATCGACTTTTTGAAACCACAGGCCAGAATTGCTTCGGAGAATTTTTTTCACACTACTGTGAACAGACCTTTTTCCGGATTCTGTCCAGACATCCTATGAGGAAAATGCCCTGCGAACTTATCACACCGCAGTCACTGGCACATTATAATGCCCTCTTATTAATTGAAATTCTAAAGTTATGGCTCTCCTCTCCGAAAGAAGTCCCTGCGGAGAAAATTTTTGAGGCCTACCAATATATTATACGAACTCCGATACTGGATATGATCCAATATCCGGAACCATAAAAAGACAGGTCGAACTGACCTGTCTTTTTATATCTGATAAACTTATAATCTTGTGATCACAAAGATATCATAGATTGCCTGAATTGCAGTCTCAAAATCTTCATTTGCCACACCGATGATGATGTTCAGCTCGGAAGATCCCTGGTCGATCATCTTGACATTGATATTTTTGTGTGCCAGTGCGGAGAAGATTCTGCCTGCAGTGCCGCGGGTGGACTTCATGCCACGGCCTACGACAGCGATCAATGCCAGGTCGGATTCGATGTCAATGGCGTCGGGATTGGCCAGTCTGTGGATGCCTGCCACTACCTTCTGTTCCTTGTGCATGAACTCATCCTGATGTACGAATACCGTCATGGTATCAATGCCGGAGGGAACATGCTCGAAAGAAATACCATTTTCTTCAAATGCCTGCAATACCTTTCTGCCGAAACCGATCTCGGAGTTCATCATATCTTTTTCAATATTGACGGAGCAGAAGCCCTTCTTTCCGGCGATACCGGTGATCACGTATTTGGACTTCTGACAGGTGCTTCCCACGATCCAGGTACCATTGTCCTCGGGAGCGTTTGTATTGCGGATATTGATAGGGATACCTTCCTGACGTACCGGGAAAATGGCATCCTCATGAAGAACGGTAGCACCCATATAGGCCAGCTCGCGAAGTTCACGATAGGTGATAGTCTCAATAGCCTCGGGATGATCAATGATGCGGGGATCCGCAATCAGGAAACCGGATACATCGGTCCAGTTCTCATAGACATCCGCTTTGGCAGCCTTGGCCACGATGGAACCGGTGATGTCGGAACCGCCTCTGGAGAAAGTCTTCACCGTTCCGTCGGGCATGGCACCGTAGAAGCCGGGTACAACTGCTTCCTTGCTCTCTGCCAGTCTGGCACGCAGTACTTCATTGGTCTTTGCTGCGTCAAATTCGCCGTTCTCATCGAAGAAGATGACGGTTGCCGCATCAATGAAATCATAGCCCAGATAATTTGCCATGATAATACCGTTCAGATATTCACCACGGGAAGCCGCGTAATTGCTGCCGGCCTTTGCCTTAAAGTTCTTCTCAATAGTCTTGAACTCATCGACAAGATCCAGATCCAGCTGCAGTCCGTCGATGATCTCCTGATAACGGGCTTTGATAGCATCCAGTTCTGCCTTGAAGCTCTTGCCCTGATCTGCCAGATCATAGCAGGCATACAACATATCCGTTACCTTGGTGTCATCGGAAAATCTTTTCCCCGGTGCGGAAGGTACCACATATTTTCTCTCCTTATCTGCCCGGATGATGTTTCCTACTTTTTTGAACTGCTCTGCGCTTGCCAGAGAACTTCCACCGAATTTCACTACTTTTGACATAACATTTTCTCCTCAACTCTATCTAATAATAGTATATCCTTTTTATACCAGACGGATCCTGCCGAGCATCTGCTCGCCCAGTGCCTCGTATTTTGCCTGAAAATCTTTTTCCTTCATACTCTGCGTGAAGTATCCGAAGTCTTCCTTCCGGTCCTTAAGATGTACCACCCGGCCTCCGGGGAACGCTGCTGTAACCGCATCTTCCGCTCCGGCCTTTGCCCGGATGAAGAAACTTCTCTCGGCCTCGCCGATGTCTGCCAGCTTTACTTCCTCTTTGTCCCAGAAGCACATGATCACCTTGCCCTGATGTCTTGCACAGTCGACGACATCTGATACTACCGCGCTGGCGGTGGGAAGCTTACCTGCGCCCCGTCCGTAATACATGGAATCTCCCAGCATGTTGCCGGTGACAAATACAGCATTGAATACACCATGTACCATGGCAAGCGGATGTTCTTTGGAAAGTAAAAACGGTGCTACCATAACCTCTGCGGTATTATCATCAATGGCCCTGCTTCTGCCCAATAGCTTGATGGTATGATCTGTGGCATTGGCATATTCGAAATCCGCTGCTGTGATCTTAGTGATACCTTCGGTGGGAACCTTCTCGGAATCCACATTTTTACTGAACATCAGGGAAGACAAAATTGCAATCTTACGGCAGGCATCATAACCTTCCACATCCGCTTCCGGATTGCGCTCCGCATAGCCTTTGTCCTGCGCTTCCTTCAGAACCGCAGCAAAGTCCGCACCCTCTTTTTCCATTTTACTTAAGATATAATTCGTAGTACCGTTTAAGATACCGTTGATAGCCTCGATCTTTTCTGCTGTCAGGGAATAATTCAACGGACGGATAATGGGAATACCGCCGCCCACACTGGCTTCGAACAGATAGTTACAATTATGTTCTCTGGCGATCTGCAGCAGTTCGGGACCGTGCTTGGCTACCAGCTCCTTGTTGGAGGTGCAGACGCTCTTGCCCCGTTCCAGAGCCTGCTTCGTGAACTGATAAGCGGCTCCGACACCGCCCATGGTCTCACAGACAATAGTCACACTGTCGTCATGTAAGATCGTATTGAAATCATGAATGACTTTGTCCTCGTAAGGATCTCCGGGGAAATCTCTCAGATCCAGGATGTATTTTACCTCCAGTTCCTGTGCGGACTTCTTGTTCACCATGTCCTTGTTTTTCTCGATAACTTCCACCACACCGCTGCCCACGGTGCCGTAGCCTAATACTGCAACGTTGATCATATCATAACCCTTGCCTTTCTCATAGCCTGCAAACCTTCAGGTACTTTAGTACCTTGCGCAGGCACAAATTGCGTGTGAAAAATTTTATTCTTTTGCCAGTATTTTTACATGATGTACACTGGGCTGTCCCTCCAGCTGCTCAATCATCCGGGAAATGTCCCCCGTGGTCTGCAATACCTGAATACTCAATGTCAGAGAAGCGATTCCGTTGATGGGAATACTCTGATGGATCGTCAGGATATTGGCCCGGTACTCTGCGATGATCTTCAGCACATCCGACAATATACCCGGTTCATCATCCATCTGAAAGGTAAGAGTGATGGTCGTTCCCTGGGAATTGTCATGAAAGGGAAAAATATCATCTTTGTACTTATAAAAAGAACTGCGGCTGATACCTACCGCATCAACCGCTTCCTGTATGGTCAGAACCTTCTCTGACTCCAGAAGCCGCTTTGCTTCCACTACCTTTAACAGTACTTCGGGGATTGCCTTCTGCTTCACCACAAAATACTTGGTCGTTTCTCCCATATGTTATCCTTTCTTCCGGTTCGTATCTGTAGTGCGGACACTTGTTTTTCACCGAGGGATATTCTAGCACAGTAAAGCATGAAAGACAACCCCCATTTTTAACCTTTTGCTGTAAATTCCAAAAAGTTCAAAACAGGGGTTGTCTCTAATTCTTGCGGGGATATTTGTTCCCCGTCTCCCGATATGCGTTAAAATCCCATGCCGGTCCCGTCTGTAACCATTCATACATGACGTGTTCTGTATTCTCATAAAAAATGTACCGGCGTTCTCTTTTTTCTCCCTCCTGATATGGGAAAATCGCATCTCCCGCCGCTCCGTCCATCAGTCTCACATATGCATCCTGAAGATCCTCGTAAGCTGCAGGAACAAGCGATGTCTGTAACGGATGGCTCTCTCCCACACCTTTTACCAGGAACAGAGGATTCTGTCTGTCATATGCCGAGACCTCATTCTGAGGATCAAAGCCATGATCTGCCATAACGATAATAACCGAATTGTCATACAGATCTGACTGTTTCAGCTTATCAAGAAACTGACCGATCACCCTGATATTGGCCTCCAGCGTCTCCGTATACGAAGAATCTCCTACCGCATTCAGATCCGCATCATACAGGAAAGGAACATGCCCTCCCTGCAAATGATAATACCGGAAACACTTTCCCTCCTGATACGTCACCTCTTCTTCCTGCATATGTGTGGCAAATTCTTTGAGATCCCAGGTATACAGAGGATTGCTCTCGTCCACAAAGGCATTGTGCTGCCCCTGCGTCTGTACAATGGCCCGATAACAGTATTCCTTTAGGAAAAACGGTGCGTAGCGGATGCCGCCCAGCTTGCAGATTGCCCGCCTGAAATACTTCCAGACATACGCCTCATGCTGCAGTTCCACCATATTGGAAAACTGATAGGTATACGAAGTCACCCACGGATCAGACTCATACAATGCGATGTCATAATCCCTCTCAGACAGTTCCCGGAACAATCCTGATTCATCCACAGCTGCCGCCGCGTAATCCAGATAATATTCTTCTCCTTCATACCATTTGCCCGATAAGATATACGGAACAGAAAACGCCGTCCAGGGATATGCTCCCACCATATCCGGATAATAAGTAAAATCAGCAAATGTCTCTGTATAGGCCGGATCCGAATCCATCACTTCTTCAAAAGTCTTCGCATCCACCGCATCCAACAGCAATACCAGGAAATTCTGATCCTGTGACAGACGGTACTGTCCGTTCTCCAGTGCATAATAAGTGGTTCTCTCCCGGTAAGCCCCTGTGGTCACAGTCATCGTCACAAGCGTTATCATGAGGATTCCCGAAAGTCCCGCACTCACAGCCATACAGATTCCCTGAAATCTCTTTGCACCAAGCAGCTTTGCCATGGTCACGACCGCTGCCGCTATGAGAATACACACTATCGCTGTCTTTATATTTTCTCCCCGGTAGTCCTCCCATACGATTTCCGTGCCGTCGAAAGGCGGCATATGATTCACCAGAAAATTGCCCTGCACATATAAAGTAAGCAAAACCACCAGTTCCGCTGCCGTAACGAACCGGCAAAAAACTTTGGAGATACAGGCTGCCAAAAGGATTCCCAACACATTCAGTCCAAAAAAAAGTGCAAAATTCTGCAGAACCGCTTTTAATATCTTATAAAAATCAAACCAGAATTCTGTCTGGTTCGTAACATACAATTCCAACGGTGCATAAATAAAAAAAATAAAACAGACAGCAAAAGCTGCCAGCAGTCCCGGCGCTGCCACCTTCCACCTGTCCGTCACAAAGGTTTTCCATTTCTCTTTTTTCATCTGTTCCCTCTATCTGCTGTTCTTTTGTATTCCGTCCAACATTTTAACACGACGCCTGTATAAACTCAACTCCAACATAAATAAAGGCCAGCCTGCACATTTGCATGTACGGGCTGACCTTTGCAAACAGCTTCTGCCTAGATCAGAGGATATTTATCTGTTAATTTCTGAACGATGGCTCTGGCTGCGGGAACCTGTTCCTCGCCGCCCTTGATGACCATGGCAATGGCCTCTGCCACCTGATCCATATCCTCGGTGTTCAGACCTCTGGAAGTTACCGCAGGGGTTCCCAGACGGATACCACTGGTCACGAACGGAGACTGGGGATCGTTGGGGATGGTGTTCTTGTTGGCGGTGATGTGAGCTGCATCCAACAGCTTCTCCACTGCCTTACCGGTCAGCCCGTAAGGGGTCAGGTCTACCAGCATCAGATGATTGTCGGTACCGCCGGAGACAATCTTAATGTCACGGCTCATCAGGCCCTTGCACAATGCCTGTGCGTTGTCCACAATGTTCTTCTGATATACCTTAAAGTCGTCGCTTAATGCTTCCTCGAAGCAGACAGCCTTGGCTGCGATGACATGCATCAGCGGGCCGCCCTGAATGCCGGGGAAAATAGCTTTATTAAAATTGAATTTCTCGTTGGCTTCCTTGTTGCAGAGGATCATACCGCCTCTGGGTCCGCGCAGTGTCTTGTGGGTGGTGGTGGTCACTACATCCGCATAGGGAATGGGACTGGGATGAAGGCCTGCTGCCACAAGGCCTGCGATATGTGCCATATCTACCATCAGTACCGCACCGACTTCATCCGCTACTTCACGGAACTTTTTGAAATCAATGGTACGTGCATATGCAGAAGCACCTGCAATGATCATCTTGGGTCTGCATTCCAGGGCCAGCTCTCTCATTCTGTCATAATCCAGGAAACCGTTGTCATCCACGCCGTAAGGTACTACATGGAAATATTTACCGGACATATTGACGGGTGAACCATGGGTCAGATGTCCGCCGTGATCCAGATTCATACCCATAATGGTATCGCCGGGCTTCAGCACAGCGAACTGCACTGCCATATTTGCCTGTGCTCCGGAATGGGGCTGTACATTGGCATAATCACATCCAAACAGCTTCTTGGCACGTTCGATCGCCAGATTCTCGATGACATCCACGCACTCACAACCACCGTAATATCTCTTGCCGGGATATCCTTCCGCATATTTATTGGTCAGTGGACTTCCCATAGCTGCCATAACAGCCTTACTTACCCAGTTTTCAGATGCGATCAGCTCGATGTGACTGTTCTGACGATTCTCCTCGTCAATAATGGCCTGTGCCACTTCGGGATCTACTTTTTTTACTTCATCCAATGAATACATGCCTCATTCCTCCTTATGTTACGTTAATTCGCTAAACTTATGGTTTAGTATAGCATAGAACCTTTTAATTGCAAAGATGGAAAATGAACAATGTTGGCAGAAGCCCCCTGGTGTGTTAGAATAAACTTTAACATAACTATTCAGAGCCTCATTCGCCATAAAAATTTTCAAAATTATGCTCATTCATGCAAGCAGGATTCGCAAATTTATGCAAATTTTCCCGGCTCTGAATAGTTACAACTTTACGAAAGATGAGGAATCCTCATGTATCATATTATTATCAATCCCGCCTCCCGCTCCGGAAGAGGGGCAAAGATCTGGGCCGAACAGGTGGAGCCGGCTCTGAAAGCAGGCAATACCGAATATCAGACCTATTTTTCCGGGAAAGCCGGAGAAGTCCGACAGCTGGCCGCACAGATCACCGCAGAGCATGCTGCAGAGCCTGACTTAACGCTCATCGTTCTGGGGGGTGACGGCACGATAAACGAGGCCCTTCAGGGCATTGCAGATCCTTCCAAAGTCATCCTCGGCTACATTCCCACCGGCTCCAGCAATGATCTGGCTCGAGATCTGGGAATTTCCAAGGATCCAAAGGCTGCTCTCAATCTGATCCTTCATAATAATACTCCCAGAGCCATGGATCTGGGGAGACTGACCTATCTGGACGAAGACCAGCCGGAAGAATCCAGGCTTTTTGCCGTCAGCTGCGGGATCGGCTTTGATGCCGCCGTCTGTGCGGAAGCCATGAGTTCCCGGATCAAGGATACCATGAACCGGATCGGCTTAGGAAAGCTGACCTATCTGGGTATCGCCTTAAAACAGCTGATCACTGCCCGCAAGGTCTCCTGCACGCTGACACTGGAGGACAAGGTACATGACAAAAAGGAATCCGTAGAACTCCCCCGTTTTCTGTTCGTGACCTGTATGAGTCACCGTTACGAGGGCGGCGGTTTCATGTTCTGCCCTCCCGCTGTCGATCATGACGGGGTATTGGATCTCTGTTCCGTAGGCAATATTTCCAAGGGATTGGTTCTGCTGGCCCTGCCCACTGCCTTTTTCGGCAAACATTATTTTGTCAAAGGCATCAATGCCCATACCGCCACACAGATGTCCATAACAGCTTCCGCTCCTCTGTGGGTGCATACAGACGGAGAAGTGACAAGAAAGAGCCGCGGTTTCCGGGTGGAATGTCTCCCCGGTGCCATCCGGATGATCACACCTTAAACAGATTTAACACACTCTAAAGATTTTCTTAAGAATGCTTAAGTATTCCAAAAAAGCCTTGATTTTTTTGTTCCGATAGCTATACTAAAATTGATTTTAGAACATAGGTTTTTAGAGAAATGAGGTTTTTATGGAAAAATTACGGATCTTCTATTTGAAATATAAACATGCCATTCCTCTTATTATATATGGCATTATTTACATGACCTGGTTCGCCTGGCTGGAGAAAAATACTACCGGACATTACCGGATCATACATATGGCGGCGGATGATTATATTCCTTTTTGTGAAGTGTTCGTCATCCCTTACTTTTTGTGGTTTGCCTATGTATCGGCTGTGGTCATTTATTTCTTTTTCAAGAACAAAGAGGATTATTACCGCACCTGTATCTTCCTCTTCACTGGCATGACGGTTTTCCTGATCGTATCCACCCTGTGGCCCAACGGACAGCACCTTCGTCCCGCTGTTATGCCGAGAGACAATATCTTCACCCGTATGGTAGCCGCTCTGTATCGGACAGACACTCCTACCAACCTGTGGCCCAGCATTCATGTATATAATTCTCTGGGTGCACACTTTGCCATTATCCGCAGCAAATGCTTTGAGAAGAAAAAGGGCATCCGCATCGGTTCCCTGATCCTGGCTGTCTCCATTATTATGGCAACCATGTTCATCAAACAGCATTCCGTATTTGATGTGCTTACCGCTTTCGTCATGGCGGCTGTGATGTACACACTGGTATATCGTTATGATCTGCTGATCGCTGTCAGAGAGTTCCGAAATAAGAGAAAAGCAAAACCGCAGATCGGCTAAAGGTTGTTTCAAAACGTGCGCCGACGGCGCAGCTATAAAAATGCAGTGACGTTACCTACGCCACTGCATTTCTTTTGCCCTCATTTATGATCTGTTACATTACAATACTTCTTCGCTCTTCTTCAATGCCGAGGCAATGACCGCATCCATATCATAGTAGCGGTATTCCGCCAGTCTTCCGCCGAAGATCACGTTCTTTTCCGTATCTGCCAGCCTTTTATACTCTGCATACAAAGCGCCGTTCTTTTCATCATTGACCGGATAATAAGGCTCATCTCCCGGCTTCCATTCGGAACTGTACTCTCTGCTGATGACCGTCTTCGGGAGATCCTGTCCCTGTTCGTCCTTGCCAAACTCGAACCATTTGTGCTCGATGATCCGGGTCCAGGGAGTCTCACGATCCGTGTAATTCACCGCAGCATTTCCCTGGAAGTTGGGAATATCCAGCACCTCTGTCTCGAACCTGACGGAACGATATTCCAGTGCTCCCAGAGAGTAGCCGAAATAGGCATCGATGGGGCCGGTATAGACAACAGTCTCTGCCAGTTTATCCAGTTCCTCTTTCTGCTCCAGATAATCTGTGTTCAGGCGTACCTCAATGCCCTCTAACAGATGTTCCACCAGCTTCGTGTAACCGCCAATGGGAATGCCCTGATACAACGCATTGAAATAGTTGTTGTCAAAAGTCAGACGCACCGGCAGACGTTTGATAATGAAGGCCGGAAGATCTTTACAGTCACGTCCCCACTGCTTCTCGGTGTAGCCCTTTACCAGTTTTTCAAAAATATCCTTACCCACCAGAGAGATGGCCTGTTCCTCCAGATTTTTCGGTTCCGTGATCCCGGCAGTTTGCCGCTGCTCTTCAATCTTGGCCGCAGCTTCTTCGGGAGTCACCACGCCCCACATTTTATTAAAAGTGTACATGTTAAAAGGCAGTGAGTACAACTCTCCGTGATAATTGGCCACCGGAGAATTGGTGAAACGGTTGAACTCCGCAAATCGCGTAATGTATTTCCACACCTTTGTATCATTGGTGTGAAAAATATGGGCACCGTATTTATGGACATGAATTCCTTCCACGGTTTCCGTATAAATGTTTCCCGCCACATTAGGGCGTTTATCGATGACCAGAACCTTTTTCCCTCTGTCAGTCGCTTCTTTTGCGAACACCGCTCCGTACAATCCGGAGCCGACCACCAGATAGTCGTATTTCATTTCTATATATTTCCTTTCTCACAGTCGCGTTCCTGCGCCTACGTTATTTCCGTACGACAGCCTTCTCACCGAAGACACGTTTCAGAACCACCAGCGTAGCCAGTGTCAGCAGAATACCGATCACCAGACAGATCACCACATTCTGTACAAAACCGGCAATGATATAAGTCACAAAAGAGATTGCCGCCACAGTCAGCACATAAGGCACCTGGGTGGATACATGGTTGATATGATTACACTGCGCTCCCGCAGAAGCCATAATGGTCGTATCGGAGATGGGGGAGCAATGGTCACCCATAACGGCACCTGCCAGACATGCAGCCACGCCGATGATGATCAGATGCTCGGCTCCGGGTACAATAGCTCCGGTCGTGGGATCGGTAAATACGCCGGTAACGATAGGGATCAGAATACCGAAGGTTCCCCAGCTGGTACCGGAAGCAAAGGCTAAGAAACATGCTACAAGGAAAATGATGGCCGGAAGCATATTGGTAAGCCCTGCTGATGCTCCCTGCATCAGACCAGCCACATAGACATCCGCACCCAGCAGACCGGTCATGGTCTTCAGGGTAACAGCAAAGGTCAGGATCAGCATTGCAGGTACCATGGCAATGAAGCCCTGCGTCAGACAGTTCATGGCCTCCTTGAAGGATACCAGT
Source organism: Clostridium sp. AM34-9AC (assembly GCF_003480225.1). NCBI lineage: Bacteria > Bacillati > Bacillota > Clostridia > Eubacteriales > Clostridiaceae > Clostridium > Clostridium sp. AM34-9AC. The sequence goes on along the minus strand of NZ_QUIU01000020.1, from coordinate 17,111 downwards.
CTTCTGCACATATAGTATACAATGGCAAATAATAATGCAATCAAAGATCCCCAGGGAAGTCCCACGGAAGCATCCGTTGCGCTGAATGCATCGATAAAGCCCACGCCTTCAAAGAAGCCGCCGACATAGATCATGCCGATGACACAGCAGACAATCAGTACGATTACCGGGATCAACAGATCGTAGACCTTGCCTCTGGTGGAACCTTTGGGTGCATTGTCTGCATTGACCACGCGCTCTCCCTCGGTGAACAGGTCACCCTTTTCTCTGGCATTGCGCTCATGCTTTACCATGGGGCCGTAGTCGAAGCCCATCAGCGCCATACCGATGACGAATACGATGGTCAACAGAGAATAATAGTTATAAGGAATAGCTCTTACGAACAGTTCAATACCGGAATAAACACCTTCATCCACCATACCGGATACTGCGGCCGCCCAGGAAGAGATCGGTGCGATCATACAGATGGGTGCTGCGGTGGCATCAATAATGTATGCCAGCTTTGCTCGGGAAATCTTATGTCCGTCTGTTACCGGCATCATAACAGAGCCTACAGTCAGACAGTTAAAATAGTCATCCACGAAAATCAGAACACCTAATAAAAAGGTGGAAAGCAGCGCTCCCGCTCTGGTCTTTACATGCTTTTTCGCCCATTCGCCGAAAGCTGCAGAGCCTCCTGCCTTGTTCATCAGTGCCACCATGGTGCCCAACAGGATCAGGAACATGAAAATACCGATATTCCATGCATCCGCCACGGAATTGATAAATCCTTCATTGATCACCGTATCCAGCGTTGCAATAGGAGAAAATCCGGTATAAATCAAAGCTCCCGTAACAATGCCGATAAACAGTGACGAATATACTTCTTTTGTGATCAGTGCCAATACGATTGCCACCACAGGCGGCAGCAATGCCCAAATTGTTCCGTACATAATTTTGCCCTCTCTCGTACTTTTTTTGTAACATTTCAGATACATTTTTACTTTATGGCAAACCCGTATACCTGTCAATATAATTTTCCAAATTAACGCTTTAGCACAGCAATTTATCCGTTCCATTTCTCTTTTTCGCTTTAAATCGCTAAATTCTCTTGCATCCTCGCACGATCTGGGCTATAATGAGCAATGACATTTAGCAGAAAGGACGTGCCCTGCGCACGATGGAATACCATGAGTTTCGAATTTATCAAAAAACTGCCCACTCCTGCGGAGATCCGCAAGGAGCTGCCCCTTCCGGCAGAATTAGTCAGGATCAAGGAAGCAAGAGACGCAGAGATCCGTGACGTTCTCACCGGCAAAAGCAATAAGTTTCTGGTGATTATCGGGCCCTGCTCCGCCGATAACGAAGATTCCGTATGTGATTACGTCAATCGTCTTGCCAAAGTGAATGAGAAAGTTAAGGACAAGCTGATCCTGGTGCCCAGAATCTACACCAACAAGCCCCGCACCACCGGCGAAGGCTACAAGGGTATCACCAGCCAGCCCGATCCCGAGAAGAAACCGGATTTCCTGGCAGGTCTGATGGCCATGCGTAAAATGCACATCCGCGCCATCAAAGAGACCGGTCTCACTGCCGCAGATGAAATGTTATACCCGGAGAACTGGGGTTATGTATCCGATATCCTCTCCTATGTGGCCATCGGTGCCCGTTCCGTAGAGGATCAGCAGCATCGTCTGACCGTCAGCGGCTTCGATGTAGCTGCCGGTATGAAGAATCCTACCAGCGGAGATTTCTCCGTAATGCTGAACTCCGTATATGCGGCACAGCACCCCCACTCCTTCATCTATACCGGATGGGAGGTGAATACCCACGGCAACGATCTGGCACACACCGTACTGCGCGGTGCTACCAACAAGCACGGTGCCAATATCCCCAACTACCATTACGAGGATCTGATCCGTCTGTGGGATATGTATGAAAAAATGGATCTGAAGAATCCTGCCTGCGTGATCGATGCGAACCACTCCAACTCCAACAAGCAGTTCAGGGAGCAGATCCGTATCACCAAGGAAGTCATGCACAGCCGTAAACTCAGCCCCGATCTGCACAAGCTGGTCAAGGGCGTCATGATCGAGAGCTACATCGAGGAAGGCAACCAGAAGGTGGGTGCCGGCTGCTACGGCAAGTCCATCACCGATCCCTGTCTGGGCTGGGAAGACAGTGAGCGTCTGATCTACGATATCGCTGAGTACGAATAAAAAGAACGATTTTGCAAATGGGGTGCTGAATAGTTAAAACAGTTTCAAAAAAACTGCAGGAATCCTTTTAATAACGCAGGATTCACAAAACATTCCAATAAACATCCGAAGACCAGTGCGATCCATATGAGCGCCAGTTTTCCCAATCTGCCGGGCAGGGATTTTTTTCCCTGCCCGGTTGTGTTATGGTAAAAATAAATACTCCGGTGCATATCTTCACACCATCTGAGTAACAGGATCATAGCCGGCAGGTAACACAGATAATGGGGAAAGATGCTCACGATCCCCAGAAGGATCCCCTTGATTCCATACCTAAACACTGCCGTACTCAGAAAAAAGCCCACAGAGAATCCGTATTTTACGGTGACTCCTCCGCAGAAAATCCATCCCAGATAAGTCGTTGCCATGATAATAAGCACCAGAAAATTCCGACATCTTTTGCACAGAACGTACCAGAACAGGATACTGCTGTCCACGGTCATATATTTCATGCGATATAACGTGTCCTCATCCAGCATTCCCGCACGGTTTAACAGAATTCCCCGTCCGAAATACACCGCAAACAATCCCACCACAAATCCCGTCAAAAACAAAAAGTGCAGCGGGAGTTTTCCCGCAGGCAACATGGATCTGTTCCATTTCATATATTCTCGTCTCCCGTCAGGCGTTGTTAGTAATATATGCGGACAACATGGAAAATCATGCTTTCTTATTCGTCTTTCAGAAAAGAAAAAGCCCATCCGGACAGGTACTGCCTGTCTGGATGGGCTTTCCTAAAATCATTATGTAGCAGCCTGTCGTGGCTGCTTTTGTCTGTAACGGAATTACTCACTCAGGTATTTGGACGCGTAAGTTAAAATGCCGCAGATTGTCTTGGCATCCTGGATCCTGCAGTCGTAGATCATCTGCTTTAATTCTTCTACGGAATAAGCCTCTACATTGATGAATTCATCTTCATCCAGATGCTGGTTTCCTCTGTCTTTCAGTCCTCTGGCCAGATAAATATCGATCTTCTCATTGCAGAATGCCACTGTGGTATAAATAGAGGTCAACAGTTCCACATGGTCAGTATGATACCCGGTCTCTTCCTGCAATTCCCGCATAGCTGCCTGATCCGTGGGCTCTTCTCTCCCGTTCAGTCCGCCTGCCGGGATCTCTAACGTCTCACGCTCCAGGGCATTGCGGTACTGACGCACCATCAGAAGTTTACCGTCTTCTCTCACGGCTACCACCGCAGCTGCACCCTTATGGTCGATCAGATCCCATTTTGCAATATTACCGTTGGGAATCTGCATGGTGTCCTGATAATAGTCGATAATAGCACCCTTTGCTACCAGATCACGGCTGATACGCTTGAATTCTTCCATAACTTATCATCCCTTCTCATCCAAATCGAATACTTACCTGTTTTCCAGTAATTTATCAACGCTCACCATCTTGACACAAAGCACGAACAGATCCGTAGCCATTGCCATCTCCTCCGGTGTGGGGAAGGAAGGCGCAATACGGATATTGGAGTCCTTGGGATCCTTCTTGTAGGGGAAAGTAGCGCCTGCTCCGGTCAGAGTGACGCCTGCTTCCTTACACTTTGCCACAATGGCTTTGGCGCAGCCTTCCATGGCATCAAAAGAAATAAAGTAACCGCCGTTGGGCTTTGTCCAGGTACCGATACCCAGACCTCCCAGTTCATCTTCCAGTACCTGTAATACTGCCTCGAATTTAGGTCTCATAAGAGCTGCGTGCTTCTTCATATGTTCACGTACGCCATTGACATCTTTAAAATAACGTACATGGCGTAACTGGTTGATCTTATCATAACCAATCGTCTGGATCGTCATGGACTTGCGCATATCATCCAGGTTTGCCTTGGAAGATGCAATAGCCGCAATGCCGGCTCCTGCGAAGGTTACCTTGGAGGTGGAGCAGAACTCGAATACCATGTCCGGATGTCCTGCCTTTTCACACTCGGAAAGGATCTCTAACAGCTGATCCTGTCTGTCATCATATAAATGATGGATTGCATAAGCATTATCCCAGAAAATACGGAAATCCGATGCAGCAGGCTGCAAGGCTGCGAAACGTCTTACGGTCTCATCGGAGTAGGAATATCCCTGAGGGTTGGAGTATTTGGGTACGCACCAGATACCCTTGATAGCGGGATCTTCAGACACCAGTTTCTCTACCAGATCCATATCCGGTCCTTCGGGTGTCATGGGCACATTGATCATTTCGATTCCGAAATGCTCTGTGATTCCAAAATGTCTGTCATATCCGGGTACGGGACACAGGAACTTTACATGATCCAGCTTGCACCAGGGGGTATTGCCCAAAAGTCCGTGAGTCATAGCCCGGGATACAGTATCATACATGATGTTCAGGCTGGCATTGCCACAAACGATCACATTTTCCGGCTTCACTTCCAGAATGTCAGCGATCAGTTTCTTTGCCTCAGGAATACCGTCCAGGCCACCATAATTTCGAACATCCATTCCATCCTCAGCCTTCATAGCGCTCTGAGAATTTACAACATCGAGATAATCCATTGTCATATCCAGCTGGTTAACTGCCGGTTTTCCTCTGGACATATCCAGTTTCAGGCCTTTGCCTTTTGCATCTTCATATGCAGCGTTCAGCTCTGCCTTCAATGTTAAAAGTTCTTCCTTGGATAATTCCTGATATGCTTTCATTTCGTACCATACCTTTCTCGTTTTTTCCCATAGGGAATACGCTTTCTTCTGTGGACGTTGGATAATCGTATACAATCATACACTTCGAATATCATACTATAAGAAAGTTCTTTGTACAATACCTTTTTTATAAAATTTTAGTAACTATTCAGAACCCCATTCGCAAAACCGCTACTTCGTAGCTTTCTTTTTTCTCATGTGGTTACTTCGCCATATAAAACTGCTTATCTGCCTGAATGCAAGCATTCGCAGAACGCAGTTTTGCATGGCTCTGAATAGTTACAAATTTTATCAAAAAAGCTGCTGTGCTTTAACAGCACAACAGCTTTTCTTACTTCGTATGAAATTGTCATTTCTGACTGGTCAGTTATTTGGCGTAATCAATTACGCGGCTCTCACGGATCACATTTACCTTGATCTGTCCGGGATATTCCAATTCAGCTTCGATCTGCTTGGAAATATCTCTTGCCAACAATACCATATCGGCATCTGAAATCTGCTCGGGCACTACCATAACACGAACTTCACGACCTGCCTGAATAGCAAAAGATTTATCTACACCTTTGAAATTGTTTGTGATATCTTCTAACTGTCTTAATCTGCTAGTATAGGTTTCCAGTGTTTCCCTTCTAGCTCCCGGTCTTGCAGCGGATATTGTATCAGCAGCTTGTACAATACATGCAATCAGGGAAGTAGGCTCTACATCGCCATGGTGAGATTCCACGGCATTGATAACCGTAGCGTTCTCTTTATATTTCCGACACAGTTCAGCACCCAGCTGAATATGGGAACCTTCCATCTCGTGGTCTACTGCCTTACCGATATCATGCAGCAGTCCCGCTCTCTTGGCAAGTCTCACATCCAGTCCCAGCTCCGCTGCCAGAAGACCTGACAACTGTGCAACCTCGATGGAATGCTTTAATGCGTTCTGACCATAGCTGGTACGGAATTTCATCTTACCGAGTAATCTTACCAGTTCGGGATGAATGCCATGTACACCAACCTCCAGAGTTGCGGCTTCTCCCTCTTCCTTGATCATTACTTCGACTTCCTTCTGCGCCTTCTCTACCATCTCTTCGATTCTGGCCGGATGGATACGTCCGTCCACAATCAGCTTCTCCAGCGCAATTCTCGCTACCTCACGACGAATCGGATCAAATCCGGACAGGATTACTGCTTCCGGTGTATCATCTATGATCAGGTCTACACCTGTCATGGTCTCAAGGGTACGGATGTTACGTCCCTCACGTCCGATGATACGTCCCTTCATTTCGTCATTCGGTAACTGTACAACGGAAATTGTAGTCTCAGAGACATGGTCTGCTGCACATCTCTGTATAGCGTTAACCACATATTCCTTTGCCTTTTTGTCTGCTTCTTCTTTGGCCCGACTCTCCATTTCCTTGATCATCACGGCCGATTCATGTTTCACTTCATCTTCAACAATTTTCAATAAGTAGTCTTTTGCTTGTTCAGAGGTTAATCCTGAAATTCGTTCCAGTTCCTGCACACGCTGCTCATTCAGTCTGGAGACTTCTTCCTTCATGCGATTGAGGGATTCTTCTCTGGATGCTAAACTTGCCTCGCGCTTCTCGATGGCATCTGCTTTCTTATCGATGTTCTCTTCCTTCTGCTGAACTCTGCGCTCATACCGCTGGGCTTCCGCTCTACGTTCCTTGATTTCTTTGTCCAGTTCATTCTTGGTACGAATGGACTCTTCCTTGACTTCCAGGAGTGATTCGCGCTTTTTGTTCTCTGCAGTCTTCAGAGCTTCATCAATAATCTCTCTTGCCTTCTCCTCTGCGTTGCCGATGGTTCCCTCCGCGTTCTTCTTCAGACGGTTCGTGGTAACCTTTGCTGTGATCAGCACTGCAGCTATAATGGCAATAACAGAAACCACTAATACTATTACAATATTAGTGTCCACTACAGGAGCACCTCCTTATGAAATTTTCATTGTACATTTTGCTCCGATAATACAAATTATCGTTCATAATAGAATGCAATTTATGTACATTCTAACAAGCAATTCACAACAGTATTAGTGTAAACTGAAATTACACCCATGTCAAGTACAAGTCGCAATTAGTCCAAAAATAGTTCCTATATCAAAACAATCTTTGTGCATTATTTCTTGCTGTTATGCGTCGTCCGGTATTCTCAGAAATCATCGCTATGCATGCCACCGATGGACTTGCGGATAGCTTCTGCGGAGAATCCCTTTCTGATCAGAAATGCGTAGATCTTCTGGCGTTCCTTCCAGTCTGTCTCTGCTTCCGGATCATAATGCTTCTTATGAAGCAGTTCACGGATCATACCCTGTTCGTCCTGCTCTCCGCCCTTCTCCCGCCAGACCTGCCAGGCCTCTTCCATGGTAGCTGCCGGGATTCCCTTGCCCTGCAGATCCTGTTCAATCCGCCGCCTGCTGCGGCTGTCCTCGTGATAAGTAATATAATCCACGGCATATCGCAGATCATCGATATAATGAAAGCCCGCCACATAAGCGATAGCCTGCTCTATGATCTCCACCGGATAAAAGCCCTGCTGTAATTTTGTCCGCAGCTGTGCCGTGGTATATTCTCTTCCCTGCAACAGGTTCATGGCACGAAGCTTCGCCCGCTTGGGAAGTACCTCCTGCATGATAGTCCGATAGTCTTCCTCGCTTAATTGCTGTCCTTCCTTTATATGGTAAAGACGCAATTCGCCTTTGTACAATACAAAGGCGAATTCCTGATCAATATATACTTTGCTTCTCGATTTGGAAAGTTCCGTAACCTGTGTTACCAGCATGGATCTACTCTTCCTTCTCTGCTGCGGCAGTGACATCTGCCTTTAGTCCGTAATGCTCTCTGACCTTCTCGGCAATCTCATCGCAGATGGCGGGATTGTCTTTTAAATACTGCTTGGCATTCTCACGGCCTTGTCCGATCTTGTTGCCCTCGTAGGCATACCAGGCACCGGACTTTGCCACAACGTCACAGCTGGCTGCCAGATCCAGAATATCTCCTACCATGGAAATACCTTCACCGAACATGATATCGAACTCTGCTTCCTTGAAAGGAGGTGCAATCTTATTCTTAACGACTTTGACACGGGTACGGTTACCGATCACTTCACCGCCCTGCTTCAGAGCTTCGATCCTTCTGACATCCAGTCGTACAGAAGAATAGAACTTCAGCGCACGTCCGCCAGTAGTGGTCTCAGGATTACCGAACATTACACCTACCTTCTCACGCAGCTGGTTGATAAAGATAACCGTACAGTTGGACTTGCTGATCACAGCGGTCAGCTTGCGCAGCGCCTGGGACATCAGTCGTGCCTGTAAACCCACATGGCTGTCTCCCATATCACCGTCAATCTCGGCCTTGGGTACCAGTGCGGCTACGGAGTCCACTACGATAATGTCAATGGCTCCGGAGCGTACCATGGTCTCCGTGATCTCCAGTGCCTGTTCACCGTTATCCGGCTGGGAAATGTACAGGTTGTCAATATCTACGCCGATGTTCTTCGCATAGACAGGATCCAGAGCATGCTCCGCATCGATGAATCCGGCAATACCGCCTCTTTTCTGTACTTCTGCGATCATATGTAAGGTAACGGTGGTCTTACCACTGGATTCCGGTCCGTAGATCTCAATGATTCTTCCCTTGGGAATACCGCCCAGTCCTAACGCTATATCCAAACTTAAAGAACCGGTGGGGATGGTCTCCACATTCATCTGTGCCGTGGGATCTCCCAGCTTCATTACCGCGCCCTTTCCGTACTGCTTCTCGATCTGGCTCAGCGCCGCATCCAATGCTTTAAGCTTATCGTCTTTTTCCATGTCAATCTCCTTTTTGTTCAAGGAACAAATGTTCTGCTTTTTATTTAGGATAAAACATTTGTTCGTGTTTGTCAATGTCTATTTTTATTATACATATTTTGTGTACATTAAAGCTCCCTCATAAGCATTCCCCCTTATTTTTTCGTTCCGATGATCGTCTGAAATTTTGGCGAATGCCTGAACATCCTGAAATGTCTGTCGATAATCAGAGATAAAAGATACAAAAAGAATGTATCACACATCCCCGCTTCCCGCAAGGACGCATGATACATTTCCTGTGTTTTCGTCACTATCTACAATTTTTTACCCCTTCGTTTTGAGGGTATCTCACAAAATATTTTTCTGTTACTTTTTACCAAAAGTAACTTTACTGAAGTATTTCAGAATACAGCTGCGCATAAGAATCAATGCTGCAGAGGTAGTTGCCTCTCTGATCTGGCTGCGGGTTCCGGAGAAATGATACTCTTTCACCGTAACTTCTCCCTTTACGCTGCATCCGATATATACCAGTCCCACCGGCTTTTCCTCGGTTCCGCCGTCCGGTCCCGCAATTCCGGTCACTGCCACAGCCACATCCGATTTCATTAACAGTGCGGCTCCTTTTGCCATCTCTAAGGCAGTCTTGCTGCTGACGGCACCGTATTTGTCCAACGTGCTCTTACGCACTCCCAGGAATTTCCGTTTTGCCTTATTGGAATAAGTCACCAGTCCGGCCTTGTAGCACTCCGATACCCCGGGGACATTGATGATCCTTGCCGCGATCATGCCGCCGGTACAGGATTCCGCGGTTGTCACCGTCAGATCATTGGCCATCAGCAGATCTGCTACCGCCATCTCCAGGGTAGTCTCCGCCTTGGTACTGTAAATATCCGCTCCGAAACGGGATTTCAGTTCCTTCACCACAGGTTTAATGGCTTTTCCAGCTGCCTTGGTATCTTCCCCGGAAGCGGTGACACGGATATGTACTTCTCCCGTCTTGGCATAGGTAGCTATCGTAGGATTGGTCTGTCCGTCGATCAGATCCTTCAGGGTATCCTCCACCTGGCTCTCCGGCACACCACAAAGCTTTACCATCTGAGAACAGATCACCCCGGGAGTCAGTGTATCCAGATAAGGAAGCACCTGCTGTTCGAACATGGGAACCAGTTCCGCAGGGGGGCCCGGCAGCAACACAATACGGTTCTTCTCCGTCTCCAGAATAATGCCCGGCGCTGTTCCATTATCATTGTCCAGCACCTTCGCTCCCTCTGGCACCATGGCCTGTTTCCAGTTGTTCTCCGTGGGCTGAATATCTCTGACTGCGAAAAATTCGGCAATGCGCTCCATGCTGTGATCATCCACCGAGAGATTCTTTCCACAGACTTCCGCCAGAGTCTCCTTGGTCAGATCATCCTCCGTGGGTCCCAGTCCACCAGATAACAGGATCACATCCGAACGCTCCATGGCACATTTCAACACACCTGCCAGTCTCTCCACATTATCTCCCACCACTGTCTGGTAGTAACAGTCCAGTCCGGCTCCCGCCAGCTTTTCCGCCAGATAAGCTGCATTCGTATTCACAATGTTCCCCAGTAATAATTCGGTACCTACACAGATGATTTCCGCTGTCATTGATTTACCGCCTTTCGCTAACATTATCCTTGTCATAAAGTTATCCACAGACAGTATACTACACTTCCAAAGCAGAGAAAAGGAAATCTTTTACTCCAGTGTAAATTCAGCCAGATCTAAACTGCCTTCCCCACGGAACCGGAAATACAAAGGATACACTCCGGCCCTGACTTGTACCGGAATCGTAATCGCCTCCCAGTCCCCAGCAGCAATGTCGCAGATGCAGCTTCCTACTGCAATTTTTTCGGGATCCTGCATCCTTCCTCCTTCCTCATGGCAGGTGACATACAAGGTTCCTTTCATCCTCCCCCGCAATGTCAGACGGATATTTGATAACTCCTTTCCTTGAAAATAACGGTATCCCACAATACAACCGTCGCTTATTCCCCGAATGTACTGTCCCGGCAGGCTCTCTCTGTCCTCCCCATCCTGTGTGATGCATGCGGTTCTATCATCTATTGGTACTGTCTTTTCATAATATAATACACAGGCAATGTACGCCGGATAAGTCCCCTCTCCTATAAGCCATCCGTTGTTCAGCCCACAGCTGGTAGACTCCACCTGGGCAATCAGCCCCTGTGCATCAATGTTTATCTGTTCCGCTACACCCTGTCTGCAGAAAGAACTATTGTTTGTATGCCTATGGTCAAAAATATAGTATCTGCCGTTAAGCTCCACCAGTCCTCCATGGGTATTTCCCATGGGATAGCAAGGTTCCTCCTCGGAATAGCCATTCATTCCCACATCGGAAGTGGAATGGATCCGGCCGCCGAACCGAAAATCTTTGTCTGGTCTGTCACTGATAAAATAATACAATCCCGTATTTCTTGCGGAGTAGACAAGATAATAGCGTCCATTTATTTTTCGCATGGACGGTGCTTCGAAATAGACTGCCCCCGCTGCGGCGGAGGATTCTCTGGAAATGGTCAAAATTGGGCCTCTCCGTACCGTCAGCATGTCCTGTTCCAGTTCACACATGTGGCATCCCACAAATTTTCTTCCAAAGCTATCCACTTCACGGTTTGTGGGGCAGAACCCAGAATAAAGATAGATTCGTCCATCGTCATCAATAAAAATACTGGGATCAAACTGAAAATATTCTCCTGCTGCTTCCCCGAGAATCTGACCGTCCGGATAGACTACATCTCCCAAATAAGTATAATGCCCCGCCGGGGTATCACAGACTGCCACAGAGATGATCGAGGAATCCGCGATAGAATAATACATGTAGAATCTGCCGTTTCTTCCCTGGATCACATCCGGTGCAAACAAGTAATAGCGTCCATTCTTTTCCGCCTTCTTATGGCATTCATCCTTTATATGATCTGTGTGCCGGAAAATTACACCCTCGTATTTCCAATCCGATAGATCAGACAATGGAGCCGACCAGCAGACATAATCATTTTCACAATAATAATTACCTCCGAAGCGATCATGACTTCCATAGATATAGAGTCTTTCACCGAACACCCTCGGTTCCCCATCTGGAATATATTCATAGCTTGGCAAATAAGGATTATAGACCTGTTTTTTCATAATAGTTATCCTTTCTTTTCGTCTCTCTCAGTTTTCTATCTTTCATTTTCTATTTATTTTTTCTCGAAATTCCGGCTTCCGTCTGCCCACTTTCAGATTTTCATTCACCACCTTTTATTCAGAGCTGATGCCTTAGTTTCTCATCCATTCCCTTGTGACTCCACTCCCGCCACTGGGTAGGAGTGCATTCATACCTTTTCTGAAAACAGCGATGGAATGTCCGCATATTAGGGAATCCGCATTCATAACTGATTTCGGTCACCGTTTTCCTGCTGTCCTTCAGCAGATTACAGGCCATGATCATCCGTTGCTGCGCCACATAAGATGGAAATGAAATATTCAACTGAGAAGAAAAAATGTGGGACAGATAATACGGACTGATTCCCAGCTCTTTTGCCACCTTCTGTGCCGTCAGTTCTCCGGTAATATTGTCGTTAATATATTGCAGAAGTTTCTGCGTGATATTCAGGTCTGAAGGCTTGTCCTTCTTAATGACCGGAACATTTTCATACATATCAGCCAGCAGCGCCATCAGAAGTCCCTTGTCCTGCCTGAACGGTCGTAACTCCTTATTCAGACCAATATCCGACAGAATGTCTAACACCATCTGACCATACCTGCTGAGCGCGTTCTTACGAAAATGGGGAGATTCCATATCATAATAGGTTAATTCCTTCTGAAATTCTCCAATCGAATCCATATCTGCAATGATCAGAAGCATTCCCACCTCTCCCACAGAACTGTAGGAATGGATCTGGTTCGGGTAGATCATCAGACAGTCTCCTGTAATCAGATGATAATTCACACCAGCTACCGTGGCATCCATCTCCCCTTCCGTCACATGGACGAATTCCATATGTTTATGCAGATGAAACGGGAAGTTCGGGTGCCACCAGACATGACAGTCATAGACCTTTTTCCGGCTCTCATAAAACGGTTTTACTGTGTTCATACCAATCTCTCCAATTCCGCAGACGATTCCTTCCGTCGGAGGAATCTCGAATCAAATTTGTGCTCTCTGTATTCTACATATCATATTCCGTCTCAGATTTCCACTGTTTTTTCTATAAATAGCAATTTTTGTCTCATATGTAATTTCTTTTTGTCGTGCAGTCCACATATTTTTCACGTACAATTAGTTTAAATGAAAGAGGTTTCAATCTTAAAACCTATAACCTTGAAACAAAGAAACGAGATAGTCTATGAATCGTACAGAAGCCAGAGAAAAAGCTACCGCACTGGTAACACAAATGACAATAGAAGAAGCTGCTTCCCAGCTGTTACACTCGTCTCCCGCGATTCCCCGTCTGGGCATTCCCGCCTATGACTGGTGGAGTGAAGCCCTTCATGGTGTTGCCAGAGCCGGTACTGCCACCTGTTATCCGCAGGCGATTGGCCTGGGTGCAACTTTTGACCGTGAATTATTACAGAAAATCGCCGGTTCCATCGCTTTGGAAGCCCGGGCAAAATATAACGCTTATTCCCGCCTCGGAGACCGCACCCGGTACAAAGGTGTGACCATGTGGTCTCCCAATATCAATATCTTCCGTGATCCCCGCTGGGGAAGAGGCCAGGAGACCTACGGAGAAGATCCCGTACTTACCGCTTCCCTTGGCTGTGCCTTTGTGGAAGGATTACAGACCAAAAGAGACGGTTACCTGACCACTGCCGCCTGTGCCAAACATTTTGCGGTGCATTCCGGTCCCGAGGCTCTGCGTCACAGTTTCGACGCCAAAGCTACGAAGAAGGATCTGTGGGAAACTTATCTTCCCGCTTTTGAAGCTCTGGTGACACAGGCTGATGTGGAAGCTGTCATGGGTGCTTATAACCGTACCAACGAGGAACCCTGCTGTGCTCACTCCTATCTTATGGAGGAGGTGCTTCGCGACAAATGGCATTTTGAAGGACATTACGTTTCCGACTGCTGGGCGATCCGTGATTTCCACGAGGGACATCATGTAACTGCATTTCCGGAGGATTCCGCCGCTCTTGCCCTGGAAAAGGGTTGTGATTTAAACTGCGGCTGTACCTATGAATATATTTTACAGGCATATAAACAGGGTAAGGTAACCGAAGAAGAAATCCGCCGCAGTGCAGAACGTCTTTTCACCACCAGATACCTGTTAGGACTCTTCGATCACAGTTCCCTGGACGAAATTCCCTACAATGTGGTGGGCTGTAAAGAACATCGGGAACTGGCTTATCAGGCCGCTGTGGAAAGCTGTGTTCTGTTGAAAAATGACGGTACACTGCCTCTGTCCTTGAAAGATCACAAACGCATGGCTGTCATCGGCCCCAATGCCGACAGTCATGCCGCACTGGTTGGTAACTACAACGGTACCCCGCCCCGTTCCATCACTGTAGTGGAAGGAATTACGAGAATCTGCGAGGATACCGGCTGGGATGTCAATTATGCAGAGGGATGTCTGCTCTATGATGACCCTTCCGTACGAAAGGTATTCCAGAACTACCGTATCCCCGAAGCTGTGGCATTGGCAGAATCCTGTGACCTCGCCATTGTATGTGTCGGTCTCGACTCCACACTGGAAGGAGAACAGGGAGATGTGGGTAATGCATTTGCCAGTGGAGACAAGCCAGATCTGCTGCTTCCCAAGATCCAGAGGGATCTGGTAGAACAGGTCATCGCTACCGGTACTCCGGTGATTCTGATTGATCTGGCCGGAAGCCCCATCGATCTGTCCGCTTACGAAGATCAGGTGCCTGCAATACTGCATGCCTGGTATCCCGGCGGAGAAGGCGGACGGGCCATTGCAGACATCCTGTTCGGCAAAGTATCTCCCGGCGGCAAGCTGCCCCTTACCTTCTATTATAATGACGGACCGCTGCCAGACATTACCGATTATCATATGACCGGACGCACTTACCGTTATTTTGAAGGCAGACCCTGGAAGCCTTTTGGTTTCGGACTCACCTACGGAGAATTACAGATCACAGAAGCAAAAGTAACTGAAGTTGATTACACGAAGGAGATTCCTTCCGCACAAATCACAATACATTGCCAGAATCCCACGGATCGTGACTTAAGTGATGTTTTACAGGTATATGCCCATGTAAACGGTTCTTCCAACGAAGTTCCCAACCACAAGCTGGCTACGTTCGAACGGATCCGTCTGGATGCCGGAGAAAGCAAAGAATTCCGGATCACCATTCCGCCCATGGCCTTTACCACGGTAGACAATTCCGGCAACAGAGTATTTGATGGCACTTCTGCTACACTTTATCTGGGATTTTCCCAGCCGGACTTCACAGAAGAAGATCAGAAGATCTATACAGGCAACAGAGGCCAGGTATTCGCGGTCACTTTATAATGAGCATTATGGTGGTAAACCATTTGCTATAGAGAGATGTATTTTTAAAACAAGGAGGATAAATCCTCTCCTCGCCATAGGGGCTCGGATTTTCCTTCGGAAAACAAGGAGGATAAATCCTCTCCTCGCCATAGGGGCTCGGATTTTCCTTCGGAAAACAAGGAGGATTACAATGAAAAGAAACAAGATCTTAAGCCTGTTGCTGTCAGTTTCCATGCTGACTGCACTCACCGCCTGCGGAAGTCAGGGTTCCGATACTCCCGCAGCATCCACCACCGATAGCGGAAGCACCGCTTCTTCTGCTGCCGAGAGTACCGCTTCTTCTGATGACGGTTATGTACTGGACAAGGTCACTCTCGTCGTAGACGGTACCTTTAATGCATCTGTGGATGCTTATCAGGACAAATTCGTCGAACAATGGGACACAGCTGTCAGTGAAGCACTGGGCCATCCCATCAGTCTGAATATCCAGCAGTTAGACCATTCCAGCTATGTAGATGGCGTTGGCCGTCTGTTTGCCAGCGGTGATTACCCCGATGTCATTCTGCTGAATGCCGGTCAGTATGCAGAATATGCAAAAACAGGTCTTCTGTGGGATATGACAGCTGCTTATGATAATGCAAAGTTCCAGAGCCATATGGTACTGCCCGCAGTAAACGAGAATGTCCGTATCGACGGCAGACAGTATGGTCTGTCCACCGGTCTTGGCGGCGGTTGTATCACTTATGTAAAGCAGGCATGGCTGGATGCAGTCGGCATGAAGGCTGAGGATATTACCGACTGGGATTCCTACTATGCAATGTTAAAGGCATTCACCGAGCAGGATCCTGACGGCAATGGCAAGAACGATACCTACGGCGTAGCTGCAGCAGGCTTTATCGGTTCCGAGGCTCCTTACACCAACTATCTGCCTCAGTTCTGGCAGAACGCATACCCCAGCTTCACCTATGATGAAAATGGTGTATGGTATGACGGTTTCAACACCCAGGAGACCAAGGATGCTCTGCTTCGTTTACAGCAGGCTTACGCTGACGGCGTCATTGATCCTGAATCCCTGACCATGGGTACCAAGGATGTCCGTGAAAAATGGTGGTCTTCCGATCAGTCCGGTTCCTTCGGTGCTTTCACCTACTGGTCCGGTTACTGGAACGATAACCTGGTTAACAACATGGATAAGAACGGTGTAGATTCCGGACTGGCAAGACTGGCCCCCATCGCTGAAATGGATGGCTACCTGAACAGAGAATCTCCTGTATACTGCATCATTGATGACGGTGACGGCGATGATTCCAGAGAACAGGCAATCTTCGATGCAGTCTTCGAGACCATGTTCGACGGCGGTACTGTACAAACCCTGTGGGTATACGGTGCAGAAGGCTACCACTGGTCTACCGAAGCTGAGACCATTGTCACCGGCGAAGGCACTGATAAGGAAAAGACCTATGAATACAAGGACGGTGAGTTCCATCTGCGTCTGAATCCTTCCGATCCCAGTGCATTATGGAAAAAGAATGCTATCGATCCTTCTTCCATGATCTGCTCCTTAGAGAATGGTTTTGAATCCGCTACCGATCTGACCAAGGAATGTAACGAGTTCTTCTCCGAACACAGCGTAGACGCTCCCCACTCTGCTTCCTGTGACGGTATTACCAACTACGGCGGTACGATCAATGATGCTAAGAACGTAGTCATCGCCGAGGTTGTTGTAAAGGGCGGAGATGTAGATGCCGCTATGGACAATTATGTTAGGACTACCCAGGATATGGTAGACGAGATCCTCGGACAGCTGAATGCAGACTAAATAGTAAAAAATAACCGATTAGCAACCTGCTCCGCCGGGCGCACTAAAAAAGCCGCTTCACAAAAATGTGAGACGGCTTTTTACGGTAACTGGAAAGTTAGTAAAGAAATGCTATCAAATCCCCGT
>NZ_QUIU01000002.1:239670-261687 GCF_003480225.1 Clostridium sp. AM34-9AC | reverse complement strand
ATCGAGACATGTGTATCGCATGCTCCGGGAGTTCGTCTGGTCTAAGGCTCCCTCCGCAATGAGCCACGCTATTCATAAGATTGTCAGCAAAGAACGCTGTCAATCTTATTTCATAGACGGCTGTCGCCGTATAAAAATAGAGTGAACCAGCCTCGCTTGTGCGCAAGCGCCCATCGAGGTGTTCCACTCTATTTTTGCATGGCTCGTAGCTATGCTAACTCTCAATTTACTTAAAGTACTGTACCCCGGATTCAAAGATCTTCATATCCTGCTCGCCATAGATGTTCATGGCCACAGCGGTATCTCTTCTCTCGGAGTGTGCCATCTTACCGAGGCATCTGCCATCGGGGGATGTGATACCCTCGATCGCACAGTAGGAACCGTTGACATTGTATTCCTCATCCATGGATACATTACCGTTCTGGTCAGCGTACTGGGTAGCAACCTGTCCGTTTGCAAAGAGCTTGTCGATCCATTCCTTCGGTGCTACGAAACGACCCTCACCATGGGATGCGGGGTTACAGTAGGTAGCACCCAGCGTAGCGCCCTGTAACCAGGGAGACTTGTTGGATACAACCTTGGTGTATACCATCTTGGAGATGTGACGGTTGATGGTATTGAAGGTCAGGGTAGGTGAATCCTCCTTCTGACCGGTGATTTCGCCGTAAGGAACCAGTCCCAGCTTGATCAGAGCCTGAAATCCGTTACAGATACCCAGTGCCAGTCCGTCTCTCTCATTTAACAGCTTCATGACCGCTTCCTTCAGCTTCTCATTCTGGAATGCTGTTGCAAAAAACTTCGCGCTGCCGTCAGGCTCATCACCTGCGGAAAAGCCGCCGGGGAACATGATGATCTGTGCCTGTGCAATGGACTTCTCGAATTCCTCTACGGATTCGCGGATATCCTCTGCGGTCATGTTACGGAACACTCTTGTCTCCACATGGGCTCCGGCACGTTCAAATGCCTTGGTGCTGTCGTATTCACAGTTGGTTCCGGGGAATACCGGAATGAATACGGTAGGCTTTGCGATCTTGTGCTTACATACATAAATACTGTCTGCCTTGTAAACATTGCTTGCCACTGCCTCGGTACCCTTCACTGCCTTGGTGGGGAATACCTTCTCCAGCTTGGAAGTCCAGGAAACAAGTGCCTCTTCCATGGTGATCTTCACATCACCATATACGAATACAGGCTCCTCGGTCACGGTACCGATCACGGTGTAATCCAGTTCCTTCTCTTCCAGTGCAGCCATCTTGTCTGCGGGGATCTCTGCCAGAATATCGCCCAGTCCGTTGTCAAACAGGTCGTCTGTGGTTACCTCATCGTCGATCTTCACACCCAGCTTGTTACCGAAGGCCATCTTTGCTACAGCTGCTGCCACACCCTTGGAATCCAGAGCATAAGCGGATACGATCGTACCATTTTCGGTCAGTTCGTGGATCTTGCCATATAATTCTGCCACATTCTCATACATCGGAATGTCGAAATCGTCTTTATTAATAGAGAAACGTACCAGCTTATTGCCGGGGGTCTTCAGTTCCGGAGTAATAATATCGCCATATTTTGCCACGTCCACTGCAAAAGATACCAGTGTGGGAGGTACATCAATATCATTGAAAGTACCGGACATACTGTCCTTACCACCGATGGAGGGCAGCCCGAACCCGATCTGTGCATCGTAGGCGCCTAACAGTGCTGCGAAAGGCTGGCTCCAACGCTCAGGATCGCTGGTCATTCTGCGGAAGTACTCCTGGAAGGTAAAGCGGATCTTGCTGAAATCACCGCCGGAAGCCACGATTTTCGCCATGGACTCTGTCACTGCGTAGACAGCTCCGTGGTAAGGACTCCAGGAGGACAGATACGGATCGAAGCCGTAACTCATCATGGTCACGGTATCGGTCTTACCTTCCAGTACAGGCAGTTTGGCTACCATGGTCTGGGTCTCAGTCAGCTGATATTTTCCACCGTAGGGCATCAATACACTGCCGGCACCAATGGAGGAGTCGAACATCTCTACCAGACCCTTCTGGGAACATACATTGAGGTCATTTAACAGTGCCACCCAGGCACCCTTCACATCGCCCTCTTCCAGTTTCTCACCTACAGCGGGAACAGCCCATTTATCAAAATAATTCTCTTCTTCGGAAGGAATATCTACTTTTACTTTGGTCTCCTGATGGGCACCGTTGGTATCCAGGAAAGCTCTCTTCAGATCCACGATGGGCTTGCCTCTCCAGTTCAGTACAAGTCTGGGTTCCTCAGTAACAACTGCTACGGGAACAGCCTCCAGGTTCTCTTCCTTTGCATAGCCCAGAAAAGTATCTACATCCTTAGGATCTACTACCACTGCCATACGCTCCTGAGACTCGGAGATTGCCAGTTCCGTGCCATCCAGTCCGGCATATTTCTTGGGTACCTTGTCCAGATCTACGGTCAGACCGTCTGCCAGCTCACCGATGGCAACGGAGACACCGCCGGCACCAAAGTCGTTACATTTTTTGATCAGACGGCTGACTTCCTCACGACGGAACAGTCTCTGGATCTTACGCTCGGTCGGTGCATTACCCTTCTGTACCTCAGCACCACAGGTCTCGATGGAAGTATCGGTATGTACCTTGGAGGATCCGGTCGCACCGCCGCAGCCGTCACGTCCAGTACGTCCGCCTAACAGGATGATGATATCGCCGGGATCAGAGGTCTCACGGATAACATTCCTGCGGGGAGCTGCGCCCATAACGGCACCGATCTCCATACGCTTTGCCACATAAGAAGGATGATAGATCTCTTTTACAAAGCCGGTAGCCAGACCAATCTGGTTACCATAAGAGGAATAGCCACTGGCTGCGCCTCTTACCAGCTTCTTCTGGGAGAGCTTGCCGTGCAAAGTCTCGGATACAGGAACGGTAGGATCCGCAGCACCGGTGACACGCATTGCCTGATATACATAGCCACGGCCGGACAGGGGATCACGGATGGCACCGCCCAGACAGGTGGCAGCACCACCGAAAGGCTCGATCTCTGTAGGATGGTTGTGGGTCTCGTTTTTGAAAAATACCAGCCACTCCTCAGTCTCTCTATGGTCACCGTAATCCATCTCCACGGGAACCACTACGGAGCAGGCATTGATCTCATCGGATTCTTCCATGTCATCCAGTTTGCCGTCTTTTTTCAGCTTTCTCATGGCCATCAGTGCCAGATCCATCAGGCAGACGAACTTGTCCTCTCTGCCTTTGAAGATCTCTTCTCTGGTATCCAGATAGCTCTGGTAAGTGGTCTCTAAGGGAGAACGATAATAACCCTCACCGAATTCCACATCGGTCAGCTCGGTGGAAAAAGTGGTGTGACGGCAGTGATCGGACCAATAGGTATCCAGTACACGGATCTCCGTCATAGAAGGATCTCTCTTCTCATCATCATGGAAATATTTCTGGATATGCAGGAAATCTTTGAAGGTCATGGCAAGTCCCAGAGATTCATACAGAGCTTTTAAACTGCTCTCGTCCATATCTCTGAAGCCGTCAAAAACAGCAACATCAGCGGGATCATCATACACCGTGATCAGAGTATCCGGCTTCTCCATGCCGGTCTCTCTGGAATCTACAGGGTTGATACAGTAAGATTTGATCTTGGAAAATTCTTCGTCGGACACCTGTCCTTCGATCATATAAGTCACAGCGGTACGGATCACAGGTTCTTCGTCCTCTTTTAAGAACTTCACACACTGCACTGCGGAATCCGCTCTCTGATCGAACTGTCCGGGAAGGAACTCTACGGAAAATACTTTTGCATCCGCAGGAATCTCGATGGTCTCTTCATACAGATCATCTACGGGAGGCTCGGAAAATACAGTCTTGCAGGCTCTTGCAAACACCTCATCCGAAATATTCTCCACATCATAGCGGATAAACTCACGAACCTTTGCCACATCGATACCCAGATAATTTTTCAGTTCGTCGTGCAGCTCTTTTGCCTTGACGGCATAAGGTTCCTTTTTCTCTACATAGATACGTCTTACGTTGCTCATGTCTCTCCTCCGAAATTTTATACTATGCGACACTATTCAGAACCCCATTCGCAAAACCACATCTTGCGATGCTTACTTTTTGCTCATGTGGTTATCTCACCATATAAATATCATCAGATGCCCTTACAATGCGAGCCTTTGACGTACATATGATTATATTTACATGGTTCTGAATAGTATCATACAACATACTATATTTTCCCACAATAGCAGAAAACAACAAATTTAGATAGATTTTACCTGCCTTTTTGAACGGTTCGTCATTCATGCAGTCTGTGGATCAGCCGGTAAGCGATGTCCTTCTCGCAGATCAGGGCCTCCGTGTGGGCGAAAAATACGATGCCGTCCGTGGGGGCCAGAATCTTCTCCCTCACCGTTCCATCGTAAGGGTCTATAATTTCTGCCATCTCATTTCCATAGCGCACATCGTCTCCCGCATGTACTTTTCCCCGGAAAATTCCCGCCCGGTTCGCAGGTACATCACTCAGATCCTTTTCATATATAACATGACTGATATAGCCGGAATGACTCTCGTACCGGATCAGCCCCATACGTTTCAGGAAACGTAAGACCGCTGCCACCGCCTGTCTTGCACTCACCTCATCGATCTGGGTATTCTGATTCGTGTATACCGAAAAGGCGGCCGTCATCTCATCCTGCCAGTTATAATTCAGTGTCTTGGTATCGATGGGTACCGGCTTGCGCACCACCACATAAGGAAGTCCGAACAGATTCGCCAACGACGTATTCTGATAGCCTGTCTCCATCATACGCACATGGGGCACGAATTCTCCCGGTCTGTAAAAGGACGTAAACTGGATCCCATAAACGTAATCCCGGATCTCCGTAAGCAACGCATTGGTCAGACGGTCCGCCGGCTCCCCGTAATCATTTCCCGGAAAACTCCGATTGATATCCGCTTCCTTGACACCGAAAAAGCGGCGGCTGATATTCACGGAATAGGCATTGATGGTAGGAATCACCAGAATCTGTTTGCCGGCACTGATACAGCCGTTGTTTTCCAGTTCCCGCAGTGCCTTCACCAGTTGGGAACAGATATACATCTGCTGGATCTCATTGCCTCTGGCTGCGCCCACGATGCAGGCAGACTTCTCGCCCTTGCCGAACTGAAAGCCCTTGATGCGCATATCTTCTCTGTAGGTCGAATGTATGGTATAAATATCTCTCTCAAACATAATCTTTTCACTCCGTCAGGATCCGCGCCAGCAGATCTCCTTCATAGACCACCGGATAAGCTCTCAGGGTAAACAACAGCCCGCCTTTTGCGGTACGGATCTGCTGCTTCACCGTCCCTTCAAATGGATCCACCACTTCCCCGATCAGATCTCCTTTTTTCACATAGTGGTTGTGCTCGATCAGCGGCAGGAACACACCGTCTGACTTGCTGCGGATAAACTCCACCTCACCGTCACTGGATATCGCAGGCTCCTGCACCTTTGGCTCCGGGCCTGTCCAGATCCCCATTTCACTCATGATGTGGAAAATACCGTCCACGATCTGATTACCGAAGGATCTGTGGATATCATGCCCCTGTCCCATCTCCAGCACCAGTGTGGGAACTCCCAGCAGATTCATGGAATGAGCCAGCGTCGATTCATGCACCGTGGCAGTGGCATTCATCCAGATCATGTCGGCATTGGTCATTTTCGCATAGGGAAGCAGTGCCTCCGCAAAATCTTCACTGAGTCGTACCTGTGGGATCTCACGCACAAAAATATCACTGGCGTGCAGATCGATACAAATATCGGATCCGATCAGGGAATCCACCACAGTTGCCGTGATCCGCTCCATCATATCCCCCGATGCGTCTCCCGGAAACATACGGTTCATATCCATATCCAGTCTCGGCACCGTCCGGCTGGCCATGTCGATTCCCAGCGGATTCAATGCCGGATAGATATCTACGATTCCTTTCAAATACTCCGGATGCTCTTTTACTCTTCTCGCCGTCTCATAACAGATGTACTGTCCCTCCAGTTCATCCCCGTGGATGCCGGACACCAGACTGATTCTGGATAAATTCCGTTCTTCTCCCTCCGGACGGATCCGGTTCCTGCGGATTGCCAGATGTCCTCCCGCCGGAAGTTCCATGCTGATGATCGTTTCTGTCATACTTACCTTTTCCCTCTCTTTATCTCTTTGCAGCTTTTCTACACAGAAAATGCTTCAGGAAACTTTCCCTGAAGCATCATCACCCGTTGTCTTATTAATCTTCTACACCCAATCCGCGCAACAGATACAGGATCTCACGATCCACCGCTTCCGCCGTCACGCCGATGGTCTGGGCCGAAATCTTCAGTCCTTCCAGCACAAACATAATATTTCTCGCAGTTCCCTCACAGTCCTCGCAGATAAACTCTCCGTTATCCACACCTGCCTCGATCAGTTTTTCAATGATCTTCACTGCGGAATCAAACTGCTTTTTTAAAATATTGTCTCTCTTGGGCAGTTCGTTTTCAAAATAGAATTCATAGGTAGCCTGCGTCAGTGTATTTTTCTTGCGCAGAAGCTCTTTCTTCTGCTCCTTTAAAAACAGAAGCAGGATATCCGCTGCGGTAGCATCCTCCGTAATACTGTCGGAAAATACGTCATCCGCCTCCTCACTCTCCATGCGCAGCACTTCCATGAAGATCTGACTGGTATTCTCAAAATATAAATAGAGTCCGCCACGGCTGATGTCGCAGGCCTCTACAATATCTTTCATCGTTACTTTTTTGAAGCCCTTCTCCACAAATACTTCTCTGGCTTTCTCTACGATATATCGCTTTTTCTGTACTGATTTTTCTCCCATGGATCTATCCTGCCTTTCCCCACTCAAAGCTTTCCGTTCGCCGGTGTCTTATCCCAGAATTCAATGATCTCCTGCATCTGTTTCAGTAGCAGATAAAAGATCTGCTCCGATACCGCCTCGCTCCACAGATTTCCCTTTGTTCTGCCGCCTAAGACATATTTTGACAGGATTCCTCTGAGGATATCCCATTCCTTCCATCCTGCTTTCTGAATAATATCCCGCTCCTCCTGATGAGTGCGGATCCGGTGTCTTGTGTATACATAGGCATAGTTGCGATCCATCAGGGGACTTTTCGTCGCTTCCCTGACGAAATTCAGGAGAGTCCCGTCATATACCGGAAAAGACACGGAATTCACTCCGATATCCTGTCCGCTGTAGATAGAGCTGGCTCTCTTGCCGGCGCTCTGCTCCAGCCAGGGCAGGTAGGGAAGTAACGGCCTCACTGCCTGCTTATATGATTCCAGCAACTGCTCTCTGTATTCACTGCTCTGTTCCATAACCCCAATATACCTTTCCATGTACCGTTTTCTACCGAAAACATCGCTTTTTTCGTCTGTCAATGTAAAAGTGACACATATGTAGTTTTATTTTATCACATTTCTATCAAAAGTACAGTAGAAAATTGTTGGTATTATGGTGTATAATGTGTATTAAATATTTGTATGATAAGACGAGGTATTGGAATGGCTGGAATCGTATTGGAGAAGGGGAAAACTATATATAGCTATGGGCAGCCCATGACTGCATTGCATCTGATTACCAACGGTAAAGTAGATGTATCATATCCCGGCGGCTCTTATACTCTGGGAAAGGGAGACGTGATCAGTATCTGTGAGATCTGCTCCGAGATCCATCTGCTGGGCTATACCACGTTGGAGGATACAACGATCCTGACGTATCCCCTGACCAGTCTGGATTCCCTGAATGATATTCTACAGAAGCACCCGGACGTAGCACGTCTGTTCTGTCTGTCCTGTTTCCGTCAGATCAATATTCTGCTGAACCGCAGTTCCATTTCGGAATTGAACTGCAGTGAGCTGTATCGTACTCTGACAGATGATATTGCCACCTACAATACACTGTGTAGCCGTTACCGTCTGCAGGCGAGATCCCTGGAACATTTCGATGAGCTGAATGCTTTTCTTGGGGATGATTCACCGGACATCTGGCTGAACGGCTATTACATGGGCTTAAGCAGGATCCTGGCTTCGGACAATTACCGGATCCTGGTACAGGAGTCGGATCTGTCCCTTGGTATGCTGCGTAAGGGAAGTCTGGACTTCCGCCGTACTTACCAGAGCCTGGAGGAACAGTTCCACTATCTGCAGCAGGTCGGTTCCTTCTATTTCCGGGAATCCGGCAACGATCTTTTTGATTTTTATACTTCTTTGTTCTATAAACTGGGACAGGATAATGAAGACAGCAAGGCGGTCTACGACCGCATTCATCGTATGCTTTCTAAGGCCGGCGATCTGTCCTTCATCGATCAGGAACTGTTTGCCTCCAGATCCCAGACCTTCCAGAGCAGCCTGAATCTCATGGAATCCAAGGATTCCGCTGAGGCAGGTTCTTCCGGAGATTCCGAGATCCTTGGCAAGCTTGCCGGATCGCTGAACACTATTCTGGATTACGCCGGTTCGGATCTGGATACCGTGACCAGCTTCCGTCAGCATGTCCACGCTTACAAGCTGCTGTCCGACCGGGCTTCCCAGGATCAGGATGTCGCTCTTTTACGCAGACAGCTGACCGAAGAATTTTATCTGCTCTACTCCCTCCTGTTCACCCAGACGCTGGAACAGCCGAACATTCCCATGCCGGTCAAAATGTTTCTGTATTTCGGTTATGTGGATGAGGAGCTGGCCGGTCTGAAAAATGCAGTCACCCTGTACCGCATGGCAGAAGCCATGTCGGATCACAGCGATATCGGTGTCTATACCTTTTATGACTGGCTGATGGCCATCTTCCGCGGGAAGAAATCTCCCAGCCGGAACGAATTTGACCAGGATTATTCCGATTATATTCACAAACAAAAGGTCGGTGGCAATATTACGGATGCAGAGCTCAAGGCATTGGAGAACAATCCCATGGCCAAGGTCAATTACGAGCTCCGGAATATGTTCCCTCAGGTCAACAAGATCACCTTCGGACGGATCACTACTTTCTGTCCGCTGTTCTGCGCAGATGATGTGCTGAAGGATCTGGAAAGCTCCTATGTCACCGTTTCCCGTGTCTCCCAGATTCTCGAGGAGATCCGCCGGGTAGATTACACGGCATTCTATAGAGAAAGTCTGGATATGGAGCACATAGATGTCATGGGTAAGGAGACAATTCATCTGGAATATCTGCCGGACATCATCCTGATGCCCAACGTCGGTATCCGCGGTGTCATGTGGCAGGAAATTGAGGGCAAGCGCCGTAACAGCCCCGGTCGTATGGTCTTCTCCATTTTCCATCTGGAGGATCTGAAGACGACCTTCACCCACCTGACCGGTGAATTCCGTTGGGAGCTGTGCAAGAGAGTCCAGGGTAACCGCTGGAACGATGTCTCCATCAGTTCCCTGACCAGTGAATATTTCGATTATATCCAGTTCTACCGCAAGAACCATGATCTGAGTACAGAGGCCAAGGAAAAGGTAAAATCCAGCCTGCAGCGTGCCAAGAACAGTTTCAAGGAAATGTTCGTAAGGGATTATATGATCTGGGTGCTCTTCGAAGGTGCCGGATCCCCGAGACTGAACAAAGTAGCCCGTCAGATCATGTTCACCTACTGCCCGTTCCCGGAGGATATTTGCAATACGCTGGCTCAGAACCCGTTGTATGCCGATCTTCTGGATCGCCGTAAGATCAAGATAGCCCAAGGCTTACATCATCTGGATGTTCTGACCCGAAAGCTGCAAAACGGTAATATTCCGGTTCCCGAGACCGTGGCACAGGAACGCTATTATTTAAGTGGCAGCAAAAAAGCATAGCACATACATATAGCAAAAAGATTCACTCTCCACCCGGGGAATGAATCTTTTTGTTATGTTGTCTTATTTGCTTTCAGATACCTTATGCGTTTGCCAGCTGTATACCAAGTTCTCTGCACTCTGACAGGCCATCCTCGTCCGGTGTCTCATGGCAGATCAGGCCCTCACCGTTCAACACAGTAGCTCCTGCTGCTTCCATACGGGTGGTCCAGTCTCTCATCCACTCACCGTCTCCCCAGCCATAGGAGCCGAACAGTGCGATCTTTTTGCCGGAAGCAAAGCCTTCCACATCACATACAAAAGGCTCCATCTCGGATTCCTCCAGGACTTCCGCTCCCATTGCGGGACAGCCCAGTGCAAACTTGGGAGCAGCCTTTAGTTCGTCAAGGTTGGCGCCGGTCACAAATACTACCTCCGCTTCCTTCCCGGCTTCCCGGATACCCTCTCCGATGGCCTCTGCCATAGCCTGGGTGTTACCACCCTGTGTCCAGAATACTACATAAATCTTATCCATTTATTTTTCCTTCCCTTCCGCACCTTTCCGTGCCTGTTTCTATGCTGCGGTACATCCGCAGATATCTATGATTTCCGTCATCTTTAATCCATAATGCAACAGCTGGATCAAATTTTCCCTGGCATATTCATATTTTTCAAAAAGTCTCTGTTTTCCTTCTTTATCCGCATATACTTTCCAATAACCGGTGCAGAGGCTGTTCTTCCCCTGATGTCTGATAAATCCTTCCACATCCTCCGGGGGATATCCTAACAGCAATCCCAGTTCGTGAGGAAACGGCTTCCCTCTCTCTGCATAGGTTTCATAACGATCGCAAAATACCGGCAAAATATCCTCCAGCCGATCGGATTCGTACCCTGCCTCCCGCAGCAGTTTCTGTACCTGCGGCATTTTCAGATACTTTTCCAGCCGGTCTTCCCGATACAACAGTATTACCATTTTCTCCTCTGTCTCCAACAAGGGATACAGGGAAAGCACACTGCCTTCAACGATCCTTCCCACCTGTATAAAGCCTTCCGGGGAAATCGTCAGCAGATTGGAAATTTTAAGTCCCGTGATCAGCGGTGCACACTGCAAAGCCAACTGTAGTTCCACATCGTCTGCTTCCATTTCACACAGGATCTCCCACGTTTCCTGACTCAATCAGCGCTTCACCTCCTGCCATCCAAAAGTCATTGAGTTAGTCGTAGCTAACCTATATAAATAATATAGAAAAAAGCAGTTCCCGTCAAGGGAACTGCCTGATAGAAATTCTCAACATATAAACTTTCAAAATAGCTTTGGAGATTTCCATTCTCAGATCTTTCTGCGGTCCAGCCCTGTACTGCGATAGTATTCCGCCTTGTCCTGATACATCCGTCTCTCGGACTCCGTCAGTAGATGATCCTTTCCCACGGCTTCCAGAGTGTTCACCGCTGCTCCTACTGCCATGGAGACATCATGAGCTGCCAGCTCTGTTTTTAATTCCTCCACCTTTTGATAGAATTCCTTTTCAGAAATTCCGGTGCACAGGACCACCAGTTCATCTCCGCCGATACGGAACATTCCATTTCCTTCAAATGCACGTTTCAGGCAGTCACAGCACCTGCGGATCAGGCGGTCTCCGGCGGAATGTCCTTCACTGTCATTGATCCGTTTTAATCCTGTAATATCACAGTATACCACGCCGATGGGCTCGGTATGGTCCACCTGCTCAATGTACCTCTCCATAGCATAACGGTTCCCCAATGTCGTCAGCGGATCCGAATAGCTCATCACTTCCAGCTCCCGTACCAGATTTCTCTGCTTCAGGGACGATACGATAAAGTGTCCCATGATCTGCAGCATCTCCGACACAAATTCAAAATATCTGGTCGAAGGATTGTCTACTCCGTAGAAGCCGATTACTTTCCCATCATCATAAAGCGGAACCACCACCAGGGAATGAATATTCTGTCTTACCAGAACTTCATACATCTTCGGATCCACATCTTTCATTTCTTCCAGATTCTCTGTGACAATACTCTGATTCTCATCAAACTTCCGATACCATTCCGCGAAGATCTCCGGCGGTAGATCCTGAAGGGTATCCTTTTCCGGTAAGACTCCCTTGGCTACCCATTCGTATGTATTGTGGTCATGATCGTGGTCATCCTTTTCAAAAATATAGGCCCGTCCCGCTTCCAGATTCTTTCCGACAAATTCCAGCAGCACCTGCAGTGTCTGATCCATGCTCTCCTGCCGCTGTGCCACACGGATGGCTTCATTCAACGCAGCCTCCATATTACGGTAATCTTCGGATTTGTGCCCTCTCTCATTCAGATTGCCGCAATCTATGGCGATTTCCATACGGTATTTTCTCCCGTCTTCTTCTACCAGTGTGTCCTTGATATGAAGTTCTCTTCGCAGCAGCGGATTGTAATATTCCCATTCCTTAAAAAAACCCGGCTTTAACTGTTCATTATTACACATTCCACAGGGCAGAGAATTTCCCTGCAATATCTCATAACACTTTAACCCGATGATCTCTTCAAGACTTTGAAATCCATAGCTCTTCAGAGTCTTCTTGTTCATATATATCAATTCATGAGTCTCTGCATCTGCCACATATACATATTCACCCAGATTCTCGAAAAATTCCCATATTTTACTCATATACACCAACCTGCTTCCGTATTCTTCCCCTTATTATAACTAATCAGTATACACTTGCAAACGCTTTACGGCAAGCCTGTTCTCTCAAAAATGTCTGTAATAATCTCACATCATCCGTGATCACACCGTCCGCCCCACAGTTTACGATCCAAAGCATGGCACCGGAAGTATTGGCTGTCCACCCGTATACCGACTTTCCGCAGTAATGAATGGCATCTACCATATCCACCGTAAGATTTCTCCCCTCGATGCTATAGCTGTCGGCATAGTCCAGCTCATAATCCTCTTCTTCCAGATCATGGGCAATAAAAACTGTTGAAATCCCCGGTTCCAGCTCCTTCATTTTCTGCAGGATTCCCTTGTTCATGGAGCCTATAATACACTCATCCACCATATCATAGTCCTGCAGCAGAGTCAGCACGCTTTCCTCCAGTGCATCCTCCTGTCCGGTATATTTCAGTTCGATCATCAGAGTGATCCTGCCTCTGGCACAGGCAAGCATTTCTTCCAGTGTCGGGATCTGTTCTCCCCGGTATGCTGCTGAAAAACCGCTGCCCACTTCCAGGGTTTTGAGAGCATCTGCCTCCACATCCCATACGCAGATATCCTCTCCTGTGGTCCGTTTAAAATTACTGTCATGCATAACGATCAGGGTTCCGTCCGACAACTGCTGCACATCAATCTCTGCAATAGGCACTCCATCCCGGATGGCCTGTTCCAGGGCCGCCACCGTGTTCTCCGGAGCTACTTTTGCCCCCGCCCGATGCGCTACCACGATCACAGGAGCGTCTTTACCTGCGGCCTGTACCTGCGGCAATACACCATATGTCAGAAAATAGAGGCAGAGAAGCATAACAATCGCTGTTTTTCTGATAATTTTCATCACATTGCCCTCCCATGAAAGTTATTTGTCAATTTTATTGTAACTATTGACTATAAACTCCATACAAGGAAAATGTTAACTTTTTGTAAATATTCAGAGCCACGTAAATATAACCGGAGGAACGTCGAATGCTTGCATTCGTAAGATCCTCTGGCTATATTTATGTGGCGAAGTAACCACATGAGCAAAAGGAAAGCATCGGAGATGCGATTTTGCGAATGGGGTTCTGAATATTACGACTATCCAGAGCCATGTAGCTTCAGGCAGGGTATTCGGCAGATGCTTGCATACGCAAGAATATCTGCCTGAAGTTATAGGGCGAATTATCGTTCTGAATCGTCGGTAAGCCCGGATAAGCGTACTCACTTCCGTAACATCACTACCAGCTCATGAGCCAGCAGTGGAAATGCTGCCAATACATTCAATAGCAGCCATTCCTGTCCGGACAGATGGGAGGTTCCGAACGCTCCGATGAGAAACGGTACTTCCGTTACCGCAAACTGCAGCGCAAATCCAATAACACAGGCCAACACCATCAGCGGATTATCCCAGGGTCTCATGGCAAATACGGACTTCTGCATATCCCGCATTCCTACTGCATGATACAGCTGGCACATTCCCAGTACTGTAAAAGCATAGGTCTGGGATCGGGCAAGTATTTTTTCCCGGGACAGTAATTCACGAAGTCCCTCCACCCAGTCAAACAGATTCCAGGACAGTTCTCCCCTGCCTGCCATGATCCCACAGGGCAATACCAGAAATGCCGCCAGACCGATACCGGTGATCAGCGCTCCATAGAGTAAGGTACAGGCCATTCCGCCCCGGGCGAACAGACTCTCCGCTGCTTTTCTTGGAGGACAGCGCATCAGGCTTTTTCCGTCATTTTTATCCACTCCCAGTGCCAACGCCGGAAGGGAATCCGTGATCAGATTGATCCACAGTATATGACTGGATTTTAGAGGGGAAGCCAGCCCCAGAGCCACTGCTACGAACATGGTCATCAGTTCCCCGAGATTGGAGGACAGTAAAAATATCACCGACTTGCGGATGTTTTCATAGACGCCTCTGCCTTCCTCGATTGCCTTTTCAATCGTTGCAAAATTATCATCCGTCAATATCATGTCCGCCGCCTGTTTAGCCACATCCACGCCGGTTCCCATGGCTACACCGATATCTGCTGCTTTCAGAGAAGGAGCATCGTTCACACCATCCCCTGTCATGGCCACAATCTCCCCATTCTGCTGCAGCCCCTTCACGATCCGTACCTTCTGGGCCGGAGTCACTCTGGCATAAACCCTGATATT
The DNA here is from genome assembly GCF_003480225.1 of Clostridium sp. AM34-9AC. Classification (NCBI taxonomy): domain Bacteria; kingdom Bacillati; phylum Bacillota; class Clostridia; order Eubacteriales; family Clostridiaceae; genus Clostridium; species Clostridium sp. AM34-9AC. Next base: position 247,048 of record NZ_QUIU01000002.1, on the reverse strand, counting down.
CCTGATCCTCCCAGCAAAAGAAGCATCATCCAGATGATTCAGTTCTTCCCCTGTAATACACTGACTGCGATGCCCTGCAATCCCCAGCTGTCTGGCAATGGCATAGGCGGTATCCACATGATCCCCGGTGATCATTACTGTAGATACACCTGCACGGCGGAAAATCTCCACCGCTTCCTCCGCCTCCGGTCTGGCAGGATCACGCATCCCCACGATTCCCAGGAATGTCATACCTTCTTCCCCACACCCGAGAGTGTTTCCGCTCTGTGCTGCCGCCAGTGTCCGAAGCGCCAGGGAATTCATGAGTTCTACAACCTCACTGATCCTTTTTCTCTGTCCGGCTGTCATTGGCACACTTCTTCCGTCCTGTAAAATATGGGTGCAGTGCTGTACGATCACATCCGGTGCCCCCTTCGTATAGGCAATGCTTCCCTTATGCCCTCCGTTTTTCGGGATTCTGTGATAGGTCGTCATCATCTTCCGGTCCGAATCGAAAGGCTTTTCATCATAGCGGGGGTACTGCTTCTCCAGACGTTCCCTATGCATCCCCATCTTCTCTCCGAAGTCTAAGAGCGCCAGTTCCGTTGGATCTCCGATCCGTTGCTCTCCCTGCAGGGAAGCATCGTTGCACAACAGCATTCCCCGGAGCATCTCCTGTACGCATCGGGATTCTCCCCTGCCATTGCTGCCGGCAGCATCCTCCAGCACATCATACCACCAGCATTTTTCCACCGTGAGCCGGTTCTGGGTCAGTGTGCCGGTCTTATCCGAGCAGACCACGCTGACCGCTCCCAGAGTCTCAACGGAAGGCAGTCTGCGGATGATCGTATGTACTTTGACCATTCTGGTCACTGACAATGCCAGACAGATCGTCACCACTGCCGGCAGACCTTCCGGCACCGCAGCCACCGCCAGGGAAATCGCCACCAGCAGCATTTCCGGAATATTTCTGTGTTGAAATACCGCCAGCAGAAACAATGCCGCACATACTCCCAGCGATAAAATACTCAGAAGCTTTCCCATATCCCCCAGACGTTTCTGTAACGGTGTCATTTCCTCTTCCGCATCTGTGATCATGGAGGCGATCCTGCCGATCTCCGTGGCCATGCCCGTAGCTGTCACGATTCCTTCTCCGTGGCCATGGGTCACCACAGTAGACATATATACCATATTGACCCGTTCAGCCAATGGAATCTCGTGTCTGCAGTCTGCCAGAAACAGCGCATCTTTTTCCACAGGTACCGATTCTCCGGTCAGGGAGGATTCCTCTACCTGCAGATTGGAGCTTCTGGTCAGCCGTATATCCGCAGGTACCTGTGCCCCTGCCTCCAGGTCTACCAGATCGCCCGTCACCAGTTCCGCCGCCGGAATCTCCTGACGGATACCTTCCCTGATCACAATGGTCTGTGGACTGGTCAGCTTTTTCAACGCTTCCAGTGCCTTTCGGGCTTTTCCCTCCTGCAGCATGCCCACCAGGGCATTGACCACTACCACAGTGCCGATGATCACGGCATCACTGAGCTCCCCCAGAAAGACGGATACCACAGCTGCGATCAATAATATGTAGATCAGCGGGTCCTTTAACTGCTCCAGAAAAAGCTGTATTTTCGTCTTTTTTCTGGCAGCTTTCATTTCATTTCTGCCATTTTGCTGTAAACGACGAAAGGCCTCACCATCGGTAAGGCCCTTCACTGCGTCACTTTTCAGTTCATTTACGGTTTCCTGTATATTCTGTTTTTCGAACACGGCTGCCTCCAATGCTTGTTTCTATTAAGCATTGTATGTCATATCTTCAGAATTCATTACACCGAATCATCGTACATTTTGATCTCTTAACTGGAATGCTGCGGTCAGCTCGTTCATGTTGGTGGCCTGCGCAGACAATTCCTCACTGGTGGCAGAAGTTTCTTCTGCGGTCGCAGAGTTGTTCTGCACCACTGTGGATATCTGTTCAATGCCCTGTTCGATCTGCATCATGGCATCTGCCTGTGCCTTGGATTCTTCCATGGCTTTCTTGGACTCGTTGGCCAGATCCTCAATGCCTTCCACGACCTTCTGCAATGCTTCGGCTGTCTTGTCCGTGATCTGGTTGCCATGCTCAATCTCCTGCAGGGAAGTCTCAATCAATTCTCTGGTATGTACCGCAGACTGTGCACTGTCATCTGCCAGCTTACGGATCTGATCCGCAACCACTGCAAAGCCTCTTCCGGCCTCTCCTGCTCTGGCTGCCTCAATGGCTGCATTCAGGGACAACAGATTCGTCTGGGATGCGATATCCTCAATCTCACCAATAATATCGCTGATCTGCCTGGAAGTATCGTTGATACGCTGCATGGCATCTGTCAGACCCTTCATTTCCTCTCCGCTGTCCTTCGCCTGCTGCTGGTAATCCATAGCCTTCTGGTAAGAACCTCCCAGTGCCTTGGCATTCTTCTCCACGATCTCGGTTACATTCGTGATGGTAGCCTGCAGTTCCTCTACGGAACCGGCCTGGTCGGTAGCACCTTCCGCAAGTCCCTGGGCAGCATCTGCCATCTGGTTTGCCCCCAGAGATACCTGTCCCACTGCCGTCTTGATCTCATTAAGTGTCTCACTGAGCTTATGGTTCAGCTTACGGATAGATTCCAACAGTCCCTGAAAGTCTCCCACATAGGCTTCTGCGCAACCTGTAGTCAGTGCAAAATTGCCCTGTGACATCTCTCCCAACAGATAATCCGCATCGCCAATCACTTTCTGCAGGTTACCGGATAATGCGGCGGTAGCCTCTGCCAGGATCTGTGTCTCATCCTGTGTCCGGATCACTGGTGCCGGAGTATGCAGATCGCCCTCAGCCAACAGACGTAATCTCTCGGTACACTTTGCCACCGGTTCACCGATCGCCTGACCGATCTTTTTTGCCCTGCGCACACTGAAACATAAAGCTGCAGCACCTATTGCTACACCAATGACAATACATACAACGGTAGAACCAAGGAAATCTGTCAGTGGTGCATTTACTGCCACGCTCCATCCATTGGTTCCTTCTATTGGTGCATAAGCCTGTATTGTGAGGGTTCCGCCTTTCATATAAGTGCCATATCCGGTTGCTCCGGTCATCATCTTCTGCTCTACCTTTGCAATTCCCCGCAAAGATCTGTCCGTCTGAGACAGTTCAATGTTGCTCTTCTGCTCCTGGGCAATCGCAGAATCACAGTGAGCAATGGTGATACCTGTTTCTCCCAACAGATAGCACTCGGAATTCTTACTGACAGAGACTGCCGCAGCAATATCATTTAAGAACTCCGGATCCGGCACAACGAATACCACGCCGACAATATCACCATTCTTATCTCCGTCTGCATATACAGGTGCGGAAATGATAACGCTGAGTCTGCCATCTGACTTCGAGATCACTGGATCCGATACCACGACCTCTCCCTGCATGGATCTCTTAAAATAATCACGGTCACTATAATCGGTTCCGTCATAAGCACAGATACCGTTGGAGCCGATCAGCTTGCCTCTGACCATTCCATAAGCTTCCACACGCTGGTTGATATACTGTTGCTTCTGCTCCTGGGTAAATACCGGAGAAGACAGCTGATAGCTGCATCCGAGTTCGGATACGATCGTTGTTGTCACCCGTAGTTCCTCTTTGATACGGTCTGCAGAGATCTCTGCCACCACCAGCATATCGCCTTCCAGTGTTCTCATGGTACTGGACAGATTCAGGATCACGGTAAGGATGACCAACGGAATAATCGAGAACACTACCAGCCTGCTGATTGCCTTCTGCAGACGTTCCCGGATCGTCGTCATGCCGGGTGTCTGCCCCTTTGTGCCCTTCTGTGATGCTTTTGTACTCATATGTCCTCATTTCTGCGCTGCATTTTTATTATATGCTTTATTTTCCTGTACTCTGTGAAGTGACCACTTGTCCGGCAGCGCCCGGATATTCCATTCATCTCCCTCATTTGGAACAGTGATCTTCTGCAGAGATACTCAATTTTATATGTCGATTTTATTTTACCATGATTCAGGAAAATTTTCTATCTTTTGAAGCCCAAAAAGAGAGTTAATATTCCGTTAAGAATATCAACTCTCTCCTGTCATTTATCTCTCTATCCCCTCATGATAAGAAATACCCTGTTAATAGCCGAACTCCTGGGCAAAATACAACTTGCCATTGGTCTCATAGACCGCAATGCTGCAGGTGGTAAAATCGCCTGCCAGGATATTCGCTGCGTGTGTAGGAGAAGCCATCCAGGCATCTACTACACTCTGTGCGGAATCATAGCCCTTCGCCAGATTCTCGCCCCACATCAGTTCACTGTTCACTGTGTACCAGTCCTTACCGTTGGGTCTGGTATGGGAAAACTTGGAAGCTGCTTCCTGTGCTCTTACCATAGCGCAGGACTCCAGACCGTTGCTCCAGTTCAGTGCTGCCAGGCCGTTCTCTGCTCTCTTCGCGTTTACAATATCCAACGCATCGATAGCCATGGCACGAAGTTCATCTGCACGGGCCAGCTCAGCTTCACTCATACCGGCTTTTCTCACAGAACCCGCCAGTGCCACTGCCTCTTCATCGAACCAGACAGTTCCGTCATCCGTGGCAGGATCACGGCTTACAGAGGATAATTCTGTACTCTTGCCGCAGCCTGCAAGGCTCAGCACCATGATGACTGTCAGAACAAGACTCATCCATCTTTTTTTCATTTGTTCTACCTCTTCTTTCCTTGATTGTTTATAGTAAATATATGTTTATTCGTTATGATTGCTTCTTCTTAATAATAAGCCATGCTCCCAGCCCTGTCAAGGAAAGGGCAAAGCCCAGATTCCATGTATTGGAATCATCGCCGGTCCTGGGTCTTCTGGAAGCTCCCAGGACTGCTCTGTCCGCCAATGGTGTAGGATCATCGGTAATGCTTACAACCCGCTGACGTCTTACACCAAGCACCTGAGGTGTTACCGGGGTTGCCGGCTCAGACGGTGTACCGGGAGTATCCGGGGTATCGGAATCATCCGAATCGTCCGGAGTATCCGGGGGTGCGGTCGGAGTAGTGGTCGGCGTCGTGGGTGTGGTATCCGGTGTGCCTGTCGGCGTAGGCTCCGGAGTAGCACTGGGAGTAGGTTCCGGGCTGGTAGTCACGGGCGGAGTAACCTCCGGCTCTCTGGACAATTCAAACTGCATTCCGAAGCCGTATCTGGTCATCTGATAGCCGTTGTTGGCCAACACACCGTTAAGGTTAGTGGTGATCTTCACTTCTCCGTCCTTTAACAGGTCGGATACCAGAGTATCTGCATAGGAACCTTCCTGTCCGTTTTTCAGCATCCGGTCATACAGACCTTCACCGTCAAAAGTATATACATTATGATATGTCGTGTAATATAAAGCATCTGCTACTGCAGAACAGCTCTCCGCTACTGTGGTATCGGCGGTTCCGTTGGTCAGGATTGCCAGTTCCTCTGCCGTAAGTTCTGAAAAGCCGTAGACCTTATTTCCTTCTTCTCTGGAAGTATTGTTGAACCAGTCTAAGTAATACTGTGCCAGGCAGCTCTGCGTAACCTCTTCCGGCTTCATTTCTTCGCTGCCATATCCTTTTTTCAAAAGAGCCTCTCCGACAATCGCATCCGTAACCTTGCCTGCGGTGATTCCGAGATCCCGTAACGGAGCATTTAAAATACGGCGGGGCAATGTACAGAACGCTCCCACTTCACCGATCTCATAACCTTCAAAACCACTGGACAGAACCGTTACTTTCTCTCCTGCCTTAGGCGCCGCCGGGATCGTACCGATCGTGGCCTTTGCAGGATCATACTGATACTCCTTATTGCTCTCATTTACCAGCTTTATGTTGTAGTACAGGGTATCTCCGGGCTCTGCCGCATTTCCTCCTGCCACGGTACCGTTCAGATAACCGATGGCATCGGACAGATTGATTCTTACCTTGTCCGGGGCATTGCTGTGGATCGTAATGGTGATCGTTGCATCATAGGTCACCCTGCCGGTGCCGCTTTCCCAATGCTGTTCCAGTTCCGGAGTTGTAGTAATGGTAATACCTTCGGAAATATAATGGAACACTGCGCCGTTCTCATTCTGTTCAAAAGTTACCGTTCCCGTGGGATATTCATAATAATCTACTGCGGATACCCCGGGAATCCTGTAATCGTATCCGTCATAATTGATCCAGGTCTCTGTGGGTGTGGTCACATACCATACCGTGGCAATGGTGACTCCGCTGAAGGACCGACCGGTGGTGAGCAACTGATTCATAAAACTTTCCGTTACATTTTCACCATACAAGACGCCGTTGTTGTCATTCACATACTGTTTTACATCCTCAAGGGTTTTTCCGCAGTTTTCTTTATAATAGGAAGTGCCTTCGCTGTCTTCACCGTAATAAACATAGTGTAACAAATCTGCGGGCTTACAGTCAGAATATTTGTTTACATCTAATGCTACGAATCCAACGCACTGCCAGCTTGCCCCGTTACTTCCGGTTAACTTTCCTTCGGCATCTACCCCTGTATTATCCACAGAAAGATATTTAAAGGTTTCAGCATCATCCAAAGTCATCTTATGACCTGCAAACAATGAAAAATCTCCGTTTGCCGGCTTGTAATTATGGGGCCATACGTTGGGGCTGGCTACCTGTCCTCCCACATATTTTGCCATGGTGCCTCCAGCAAGAATCACCGTTTTGATGGTGGGATAGGTTTTCTCTTTTACAGCAACAACGCTGTCGTTTCCGCTTACACTTGCCATTTCAACAACATCGTTCTGCTCATTCTGCGTTGCTTCTTCTGCCTGTACTGTAAATCCGGTGTTGGAGACGCTGCCGATCAGCAGTGCCGCTACCAGAGTTTTTGCCAGTTTGGTCTGTATTACGTTTTTTAACTTCATTTCTGTTTCCCCTCAAAACCAGTATTTCTGTTTTTATTACTTCTTTTTACTCTCCTAATAAGGAAGACTGCGCCAAATGGAAAAAAGGACCAGATTTTGAAAAATTTTTCAAGATTCTGATCCTTTTATACTTTTACAGCTAAGATCGGCTGTCGTTCCGTTCCTGTTTAATGTTCTTTTCGCTTAAGAACAAGCCATGCTCCCAGACTCGTCAGGGAAAAGGCAAAGCCCAGATTCCAGGCATCGGAGTCATCGCTGGTCTGCGGTCGTCTGGATGCTCCGAGGACTGCTCTGTCCGCTAAAGGAACTGCCTCGTCCTCGATGGTCACCATTCTACGGCGTCTTGCACCAAGTACCTGCGGGGTATCCGGGATTCCACCGGCCGGTGTGCCGGGATCATTCGGGGTGCCGGGATCATCTGGTGTATCATCCGGAGTATCGGGTTCATCCGGGGTGTCAGGTGTTGCTGTTGGTGTAGGTTCCTCGGTTACTACT